>CAYYNB010000036.1:0-42660 GCA_964472565.1 uncultured Anaerolineaceae bacterium | reverse complement strand
CGAGTGAAGTGGTTGAAGCGATTGAAGAGCCGTTGTCAACCATTGTCAGCGCGGCCAAAGCCGTACTGGAGAAAACGCCGCCTGAACTGGCTTCAGACATCATTGACCGGGGCATTTTGCTCACTGGTGGGGTGGCGCTGCTGCGCGGTATTGATGACTACATCACCCAGCGGGTGGGCGTCCCAGCCTATCGCGCCGAAGATCCGTTGGTGACAACCGCAGTCGGGGCCGGGCGCGCGCTGGACGATCTGGCGATTCTCAAACGCATGGGCGGGTTATAGGCGGCTTGCAGGCGCAGACGTAGTGTGTAGCGGGCGATCTCAACAGGTCGCCCGTTTGTTTGTGTCAGGGATACGTGCGCCGGGACAGGTAGGTGTCCAGCACCAGCGATGTGCTGACATTGCCATAACGCAGCAGTTCGTTGACCAACTGCTGAAGCTGCGCCACTGACTCGAAAGTCCCCTTGATTAAAATATCGCGCTCCCCTGCAATACAATAACATTCGGTTACAGTGGGCTGCTGGATGGCAAACGCCTGAATCGGATCACAGCGCCCGGTTTGGGCAGTCACATGCAGATAGGCCGTGAGTGGCAAGCCTAATGCCGCCGGATTGACCGCCGCATGAAACCCGGTGATAATGCCCGCCTCCTCCATGCGCCGCACTCGTTCCGCGACGGCAGGCGCAGTTAACCCCACCTGCCGCCCGATCTCCGAAAAGGAGAGCCGCGCATTGTCTTGCAGCAGATGTAGAATTTGCCGCCCCACCGGATCGAGCAGCCGTTCAAAGTCGTGGTTTTGCCCCATGATCTGATTTCAATTTAAAAGTTTGGGCCTCGCTTTACCTTCAAAAAGCGCTGTATTGGAACGCCGCTTGAGGTTACGATTCATCACATTATAGCGTATAAGGAGCGATGATGAGCAGCACACCCTATTTCAACGAGGTAGCGCAAAATTGGGATACGATGCGAAGCGGCTTTTTCCCCGAAGCCGTGCGCGATCAGGCGCTGGCCGCAGCGGCGGTAGAACCCGGTGCGCTGGCGGCAGATATTGGCGCGGGGAGCGGCTTTATCACGGAAGCGCTGCTCAAGACGGGCGCGCGCGTGGTAGCCGTCGATCCGTCTCCGGCTATGCTCGATGTGATGCGCGGCAAATTTGAGGGGCAGGCGATCCGGTTGGAGTTGGGTGGCGCTGATGACCGCTTGCCGCTAGAGGATGCCAGTGTGGACTATGTGTTCGGCAATATGGTACTGCACCATGTCGAGAATCCGCCCCAAGCGATTCGGGAAATGGTCCGCCTTCTCCGGCCCGGCGGAAAACTCGTGATCACCGATCTGGACAGCCACACCTTTACCTTTCTGCGTGAGGAGCAGCATGATCGCTGGATGGGCTTCGAGCGCGCTGACGTGCAGCAGTGGTTCGAGCAGGCCGGACTGCGCGAAGTTCGTGTGGACTGTGCGGGCAGCAACTGCTGCGCGGACTCAGCCTGTGGTTCCCAGCGGGCCGATGTGAGCATTTTTCTGGCGTATGGGATCAAGTCGATTGTTCCTGTTCCGTGAAGGTGATACGCAGGCGCGTACCAGGAATTAAGGGGTAAAACTGGGCAAAATGCGCCTGCAATACCTCGCGGACAATAACCGCCGCATCAAAGGTGATGCTCTGCGGATTCAGTTCGGGAAAATAGCCGCGCTGCGGGATCAGTTCATAATCTGTGGCGGCGACGTGATAGATACGGTTTGGCTCAATCGGCTGGCCCAGGACGCGTACATCCGACACACGGTAAAACTTGTCCAGTTGGTAGGTGATCCCGGAAACTTGCAGCAGTCCAATCTGTGTGCCGCGCAGGGTACGCGGTGACTGCTGCCACACGATGGGATCAGCCCCATATTCCAGCGCCCGGATGATCTGCGCTCCGGTTAGGTCAGCCAGGGCAGGGTTGGCGGGGGAACTGGTGATGCCAAACAGGTTGCCAAGCGTAATCGGTCCGCGCCGCAGCCCCTCGTGCAGATGCCCGGTGATGCACAGCGCAACATCCGCTTTCATCCGCAGTCGCAGCGCGTCCGCCAGAACCTGGCCCATTATACAGGCGCGATCCGAGGCCAGGTCGGCATCTTCCGCCAGCGTGCCAACAATATCATGCAGGCGGTTTTGGGTATCCTGCCGGATGCGTTCCCACAGTCGCTCGGCCTCGATATGTTTGGGGCCTTCGGCAGGAACTTCGATCAGTTTGCTCTGCCAGCGCGCCAGATGACCTTCATCATCGACCAGCAGATCGAGCCGCCCCAGGTAGTTTCCGTAGTCGCCTGCATGGCAGATTGGCGTGTGATTCACGACAGTGGGTTCGGGCAGAATCGTGTGGGAATGCCCGCCAATAATAAAGTCGAGGCCGGCTACTTCTTCGGCTAATTTCACATCAAAATCATACCCCATGTGTGACAGCACCCCGACGATTTGACACCCTTGCTGGCGCAGCGACTCCAGGTGTTGGCGCGTGACCTCTGCCGGATCGGGCATGGTAACGGGGAAAAACTGTTCGTAAAGGCCGTTAAAGGGGGATGTCAGGCCGATTAATCCGATCCAAACGGCTCCACACGGGATGATCAGGGCTGGACGCGTGCCGGGGAAGGGGGCCGGTTTTGCGCCGCGTGTGAGCAAATTGGCACACAGCAGCGGCAGCTCACTCGCGGTGGCGATGTCTTTCAGAACCTGCGGACCATACGAGAGGGCCGCCCCGTTGCCTACCGCGCTGGCCTGATATTCTGCCGCCTTGAGCAGCCGGAAAAGCGCAGCGCCCTTGCTGACATCACTTTCGAGCAGCGCCCGATCTTCGACATCGCCGCTGTCGAGCAGCAGCACATGCCGCCCCACGGCGTTAAGTTCATAACGCTGTACCTGCGCCACATGAGCCGCGCGCAAGAATGCGTCGATATGCGCGTGAATATCTCCGGTATAGAGGATGGTGATCGACATGGGGTTATCCTTTTGCCTGCGAACCCGCCATCAGAATAATAGAAAACCGTAAGCAATGTTGGTTTCGGCCTGCGCCATTTCCTATAATTGTATGAGAGAAAACGAGTGACCGACACTTACCTGGCATGATCCCCCCGGCGCTTGTTCGTTTACTTATCACAAGGAGTAATGAAGATGGCCGTTAAGTATGAATTGCCTCCCCTGCCTTATGATTATGCCGCCCTGGAGCCGCATATCGATGAGCAAACCATGCGTCTCCATCATGATAAGCACCATCTCGCATATGTCAATGGATTGAATAAAGCGCTTGAAATGTTGGAGCAGGCGCGTAATTCCGGTGACTTCGCCCTGGTGAAGCACTGGTCGCGCGAAGCCGCATTTCATGGCTCTGGACATTTTCTGCACAGCCTCTTCTGGCCGAATATGGCCGCACCGGGACAGGGAGGCGGCGGTGAGCCACAGGGCGCGCTGGCCGACCAGATCAAGCGTGATTTTGGCAGCTTTGACACGTTCAAGAAGCACTTCAGCGCCGCTGCCAACGCTGTCGAGGGCAGTGGGTGGGCGCTGCTGGTTTATGAGCCATTTTCGGGCGCATTAGAAATTCTGCAATCGGAAAAACACCAGAATCTGACCCAGTGGGTGGTGACGCCGCTGCTGGTGCTGGATGTGTGGGAACATGCCTATTATCTGAAGTACCAGAACAATCGCGGCGCATATGTCGAGGCCTGGTGGAACGTCGTCAACTGGGCCGATGTTGCGGATCGTTTCCAGAAGGCGCGCGGCAAGTAAGGCGCAAACCGGACGTGAAAAGGGGCATTCCGAACTGGAACGCCCCTTTTTATTTAGCTGAAGGAGCTGTCAAGCAGTGCTTATCGTCAGTCGATAACGCTATTTTTGTCACGTGAAAACTGGCACAGGTGCGCTATAGTGTTAGCAATTAATCGCAATACATGAGGAGCAAGCAAGATGCCTAGTATTATTACGAGCCTGTGCCTGCGCGATGGCGCTTGTGTCGATGTCTGCCCGAACGAAGCTATCGTCCCCGGTTTTCCGGAAAGCGAATGGCCCTGGTATTACATTGATCCCGACACCTGCATCGACTGCGGCGCATGCCAGTCGGAATGCCCCTTCGAAGCGATCTTCGATGAGGGTGATGTGCCCAGTGACTACAAAATGGCTCCCGGCCAGGAACGCGTTCCGCACGGTGGCGCGCGCTACAAGGCTGCCGGTGGCGAAATTGTTGATCTGACCCCCGACATCCAATACAACTACGATTTCTTCCAAAAAGGCCCTGGTTACGACGCCAAGCCGTAACATCGCTGTACTGGAATAATCACCATAGGGAGCCGTGCGGCTCCCTATATTTATTTCTGTCACATGTGCCCCTGATTTTTTCCACCGTGCAAATTGTGCTATCATTTGGAATGAATAATCTGACAGGAATCTATAATATCCCCTGTCAGTGGATTGGGTTTCCCATTTTTTGAGGAGTCAGAGCACATGACGCACATTATTACCAGTATCTGTCTGCGCGATGGGGCTTGCGTGGAAGTCTGCCCGGTGGACTGCATTGTGCCCGGTTTCCCGGAAAACGAATGGCCCTGGTACTTTATTGATCCCGATACCTGTATCGACTGCGGCGCATGTGTGCCGGAATGCCCGTTCGAGGCGATTTTTGTCGAAGATGAAGTGCCCGCTGCCTATGAAATGACGGCTGGTCAAGAGCGGATCCCGTTCCGTGAGGGGGCGCGTTATGCATCGGCAGGCGGCGAGGTGGTGGACCTCACCCAGGATATTCAGCCGAATTATGATTTCTTCCAAAAGGGGCCGGGCTACGACTCCAAACCGTAATTGATCGTGGCTTGAAAACAAAACGGATCGCTCACGCAGCGATCCGTTTTTGTGCCGCTGGGATGGTCCTATGGAGTCGCGCCCAACAACTGCGCCACCTCGTCGCGGAACAGCAGCATGATCAGCGTGCCGATCACAATATAAGGGCCATAGGGCAGGGGGGTAAACAGGCGGTAGCGGCGGCGCATCAGGGATCGCGCGGTCAGGTAGAGCATCGCGCCGAGTGCCCCCGCGAATACCGTGATCAGCGACGCGAAGATAAACGCCCGCCAGCCGAGGATCAACCCGCTCAGGGTTGCCAGCATCACATCGCCAAAGCCGAAGGCGATCTCACCCGCGTTGGTGGCCTGTGAAAAACCCACGCCACCAAGAAACATCAAAAAGAACAGCGCAAAACCCACCCCGCCGCCGATCAGATAATTGCCGAAACTTTTACCCTCTTCCGGCGTGACCAGCGCAACCAGCACAGCAAAGATGCAGGCCGGGATGATGACCGCAAACAGAATTAAGCGGTGTTCGATGTCGATGATGGTGATCAGGATCAGGATGGCAACGTAGATGCTCCACACCAGCCAGTTCGACTCGTCCCGAAAGGCTGTGACCATCAGGATCATCGCCAGCCCGGTGCCAATTTCCACAATGGGGTGACGCCAGCTTAATTTCGTGTCACTGTCTGCGGCGGGGCTGTGGCGCTGGCCGGTCAGAAAGGCCATGATCCCCAGCCAGGCGGTGCGTGGGCGCGGTGTCCCGTCGGGATAATGCGGTGGTCGGACTTTGGCGCGTTCGGGCAGATCGTCCGCCAGGACATTAATCACACCGCCAACCAGCACACCGATGATCCCGGCAATCAAAGCAAACACAATGTCCATGGTTTGACCTTCTTTTTAAATTATTATTGCTGAATGCGGGGCAGCCCTTCGGGCCGGTCCAGCATATGTGGCGCAGTCGGCGTGGGTGAGATCGGCGGCTGCGGCAGCAGGCTCCACGCACTTCCCAGGACAACCACCACAATGATCACAGCCACGACAACAAGCAGAAATGTTCCGCTGGTACGACGACTCATCTTGCACGCTCCTGAGCGCCATTATACCTGAAAATGAAACAAAGCATTGTCAGCTTTCGTGAATGATTGTCAGCACGTTGTCAGCGAATACGTTTGCCCTCTGCAACCAGGGATTCTATAATGAAAATATAGGGTGAACAGAAAGGGAGACCGGATATGATCCCCCTCATGGCGGGTATAGTTCAGGACATTTTCGATGGCAGTATTCTCAATCTTCTCTATGCGGCTGCCCTCTTCATCGGTCTGGTGTATTCCATCTTTCTCTTGTTTTTCCAGGGCATCGAAGATGCCTTAGGCAATCTGGACCTGGATTTTAGCCTCGATCATGACATTGATAACGCGAGTGATGTGACCGGGATCAGCCTGCTCGCGATTGCCAGTTTTATCTCGGCCTTTGGTGCATTTGGCCTGATTTCAGTTACCTTGTTTGATGCGGGTTCGGCGGTGAGTTTGATCAGTGCGCTGCTCGGCGGGTTGGGCATGGGCCTGGTCGCGCAGTTAGCCTGGGTCTATCTGCTGTCACCCACCGTGAGCAGCGAAGTCCGGCAGGCGAAGCTGATCGGCACGGTGGCCGAAATCATTACGCCGATCCCGGTGAACGGCCTGGGGCAGATTGCCTTTATCGCTGAGGGCAGTCGCATCACCTATTCTGCCCGTTCCACCGAACACGACCAGTCTCTTTCACGCGGCACACCCGTGCGCATCGAGCGCATTGTGGGCGGCGTGGCGTATGTCAGCGCGATTGCTTAATTAGAAAGGATAATTTCTTATGAATCCAGCCGCCGGTGGTGTGATCATTCTGCTGCTTGTTCTCATCATTATTACGCTGGCGTCTGCCTGGGCGTCACGCATCCGCAAGGTTGGCCCCAATGAGGTGTTGGTTATTTCGGGCCGCAAACGCCGTAATCCTGAAACAGGTGAGATCGAACCCTACCGCATTGTCAAAGGCGGGCGCGCCTTTATCTGGCCCGTGTTCGAACGCGTCGATATTCTGTCGTTGGAACTGATGACGATTGAAGTCACCACCGACAATGTGTATACCAAGCAGGGCGTGGCGATTACGTTGGAAGGCGTGGCCCAGACCAAAATTGCCAGTGATGACGTGTCCATTCGTACGGCAGCCGAACGTTTTCTGTCCAAGACGCGCCTGGAAATTCTCAACGTCGCGCACGAAACCCTGGCCGGACATCTGCGTGGGATCATCGGTACGCTGTCGGTGGAAGAAATCTACCGCGAGCGTGATGTGTTCGCCCAGCGCGTGCAGGAAGTGTCGGCCAGTGACCTCGCGAATATGGGTCTCGGCATTGACACCTTCGTGATCAAGGATGTGCGCGATAAAGAAGGCTACCTGGAAGCATTAGGCCGCCCACGTATTGCCGAAGTGAAGCGCGATGCAACCGTTGCCGAACAAAGCGCCCTGACGCGTGAAGCCGAAGCCAAGCGCGACTTTGAACTGCAAAAAGCCGCTTATGATCAGGAAGTCTCCCGTAAACGCGCGGAGGCGAATCTGGCCGGGACGCTGCAAGAAAACATCACCAACCAGACGGTGCGCGGCGAACAGGTCCAGATCGAAGTCATTGAGCGGCAGAAGCAGATTCAGGTGCAGGAACAGGAAGCACTGCGCCGTGAACGCGAACTCGAAGCGACGGTTCGTAAGCCCGCCGAAGCGCGCCAGTTTGAAATCGAGAAATTAGCGAACGCCCAGCGGTACGAGATCGAAGCACGGGCTGCTGGTGAGGCTGCTGCGATCCGGGCGAAAGGTGAAGCGGAAGCCGATGCGATCAAAGCGCGTGGTTTGGCCGAGGCCGAATCAATGCGCGCCAAAGCCGCCGCCTGGAAGGAATACAATCAGGCTGCATTAATCCAGCAGTTGATCGAAGCCTTGCCGAAGGTGGCCGAAGCCATTGCACTGCCGCTGGCTCAGACGGATCGAATTGTGGTGATCAGCAACGGCGATGGGCCGAACACAGGCGCTTCCAAAATCAGCGCCGATGTGACCAGCATTCTCGCCCAGATTCCGGCCACCGTCGAAGCGCTGACCGGGCTAAATCTCACGCAGGCGCTCAATGATCTGCCCGGCCTGACGACCAGAACGGACGACCCCGAAAAGCCGTCCACCGTGCCCCAGTAAACTCACCACTCTTTTCCCCTACCTGCCGCCAGGAGTCCACTTCTGGCGGTATTTTTTGCTTCCGGGTCGATTTCTATCAGATTTTCTAAAAGTATTGGCATCGAAGTGATAGTAGTTTATAATTAAACTACTAGACAATGCAGATGGGAGATCGATACCGTGTTAACCAAAGTGGTAGATATCGATACGCACCATTATCATACCCGGCATGATCCGCACCGCCGGGCGTCAGGATTGTCGGACATTATACTTGGGGGGCAGGACGGTTTAGTGAATGTCCTGGGAGTTATCCTCGGTGTCGCAGCGGCGACGCATGACACGCGGATTGTCCTGGTAGCAGGGCTGGCCGCGACCATTGCGGAGTCGATTTCGATGGGCGCTGTTGCCTACACCTCGACGCTGGCCGATTCGGATTTTTATGAAAGTGAACGCAAGCGCGAATACCGCCATATTGATACCGTACCTGAATTAGAGCGCCAGGAAGTTTATCAGATTTATCATGAAAAAGGTTTTGAAGGCGAATTATTGGATGATATTGTCGATACCATCACCGCGAATCCGGATATTTGGGTTGCGGTGATGATGGTCGAAGAGCATCACCTGGCTCCTATCAATCGCCGCGAGGCGCTGCGCGCGGCGGTAGTTGTGGGCCTCTCGGCGGTGGTTGGATCGCTCGTGCCGCTGCTGCCGTTTGCCCTGCTGCCCGTGACGAGCGGCATCTGGATTTCGATCTTATTTGCCGCGTTCGTGTTGTTTGGCGTCGGGGCCTATAAAGCGCGTGTCACCGTCGGGCATCCGGGCCGGAGCGGAGTTGAGATGGCGATTATCGGGACGGTGAGCGCCTTAGCCGGGTATCTCGTCGGGCTGCTGCTGAAAGTACCTGCTTCGTAAACGATATGCCAGCGGGTCCGCATATACTGTGCGGACCTTTTTTGCTTCTTCCAAATGATTGTAAGCGAACAAAACGTGGGGTAAGCTAGGGTGACAAGCTCACCCTTTTTGCACGTATAAACGTGCAGCCTATATTTTATGGTTGGAGAATTTTCGTATGTCCCTTCGTTGGAGACTAGTTTCGTGTGTCCTGATCCTGGTGCTGCTGCCGCTTTCTGCCCCCGCCATAGCCCAGGACAGCAGCGTGATTATGATTGGAACCACCGATCTGCCCACCAGTCTGGATGTCGGGCAGGCGTATGATTTTGCTGCCTGGGAAGTGTTACAGCATTTGTATGTCGGGTTGATGCGCCAGACCCCCGGCACCCTGGACTATGAAACAGCGCTGGCCGCCGGTTACACCGTCAGTGAGGATCAGATCACCTACACCTTTACGCTGCGTGCGGACGCTGCGTTTAGTGATGGTACGCCCATTACAGCGCAGACTTTCGTAGATTCGATTAACCGGGTGATCGCGCTCGAAGAGGACGCGGCGTCTGCCGTGACGCCTTATGTCGAGCGCGTGAGTGTGAATGATGAGGATCAACTCGTGTTTCAACTCAAGCGCCCGCTGCCCTATTTCCTGGGCCTGCTGGCGCTGCCGCCCTATTTCCCCCAGCATCCCACGTTGGTCGCCAGCCCCACACCCCAGCAGTTTGCTGAAAATGGTGTGATCGGCAACGGCCCCTATCTGCTGGAACGTTATGATGTCGGCGGCGAAATCGTTTTGCAGGCGAATCCTGCCTACGAGCCGCAGCCCGCGACCCCCACCATTATCCTGAAACAGTATATGGGATCGCAGGAACTCCGCGCCGCGCTGGAAAAACACGACGTAGATATTGCGTGGCGTGCCCTGTTTTTGGACGATCTGCTGGAAGTCACAGGGGAAGAAGGGCTGAACGTTACCTCTATCCCCAGCACGCGCGTTTTTTACCTCTACATGAATCATGACCTCGAACCCGCCGATGATCCATTGGTGCGCGAGGCGCTCACGCTGCTGCTCAATCGTCAGCGTGTCGTGGATAACACGCTGCATGGCTACGCCGCGCCGCTGACCAGCATGGTTCCCGATCTGTTCTCTGAAGCCTACCACCCGATCTGGCCGGAAGGCTCAGCGCTGGACGAGGCGAACGAAATTTTGCGTTCTGCGGCTTACCGCACGGGGAGCGCGGCGGTTCGTCTGAATTTTGCCATCGAGACATCCTTATACCTGTATGGCGATTTGTATGTCGCGGCGGCGGGTGAACTGCGCCGGGGCAGTTTTGAACCGAGCGATTACATTGCCTGCGGGGTCAGTTGGAACTCAAATACTACTACCTTTACTTCCTCGTTGGAAGCGGGCGAACGCCAGATTGCCATGTTCGCCTGGACACCGCTTGTTCCGCATCCGGCAGCGTATCTATACCCGTTGGCCCATTCCAGCCAACCCATCCCGGCGAATGGCAAGTACGCCTCAGCGGAAATCGACCAGCTTCTGGACGCGGCCATGATCGAGTCTGATCCGGCAGTGGCGGGGCCGCTCTACCAGCAGGCAGCGGCGCTGCTCCTGGAAAAATTCGATATTGCACCGCTCTGGCAGGAAACCATGCAGATCGTCGCGTGGGACGGCATCGGCGGCATTCAGCTTGAGCCGAACTATTTTCTGCATTATGATCTGCTGACCAAACAGTAATCAGCCTGAATTTTCGTATGGTCAGGAACGGCATGGCATCCCCATGCCGTTTATAGTTTGTTTTCCCGCAGCACCTGGATCGCGCGCCGCATATCACTGCTGTGCCCGGCATAGGCTCCCATCCAGCGGGGATAACGTATCGGGATCGCCGTCGTCAGCAACTGGAGAAATGCAACCAAATCAGCCTGCTGCACCAGTGCCCGGACCAGACCTGAGGAGTCTTGCCGGGTGAGAAAGGCTGTTATAGAGAGCAAAATCACCAGTATCAGCGATGTGACTGGCCCCGCGAGAGACACCAGCGCGCGTTGGCGCGGGGTCATGGAGGGCACATCATCCATCTTGGCGAATCCAACCCAGAGGGGTGCCCAGCTCATGAGGCTAAGGCGAACGCGCCCCCAATTTCTGGACCAGACGGGTTCTGTCTGACCGCCAAGCTGAATCGTGACATGCCTTGCACCAACCGCTAAACCGGCCAGTGCGTGTCCGGCTTCGTGGATCAAAGTGATGAGGGGGATGATCAAAAACAGCAAGATTAATGCTAAGGCCATCCACATCGTGTATTCTCCCTGTTTTTATTCTTCTACGTAGTATTGTGTGATCTGTTGCTGTTTTTATTCTGCGCTGCGTATAAGGATCAGGTTTCTTCAGCGTGGAAAGGAAGAACTTATGAACCGGCGCAGTTTGAGCATCGTATTTTTTGTTATGTGTCTGGCGCTTGGTGGCGGCGTGCTTCATGCACAGGAGGGCAAAACGCCCACCAACGTCACCCTTGAGCCGTCCAGCAGCAATCCCGTGATCCCGCGCGGTGTGGAAGGCGAATGGGATGCAGGTTTCACCTATGGCGGGCAGGTGATCTATCATGCTGGGTTGTTTCATATGTTTTATGCGGGTGGTGCAGACTTTAGCATTCAACCTTCGGCCATCGGTTACGCTACCTCCGAAGATGGATTAACCTGGACGAAATATGAAGGCAACCCGATCCTTGAACTCGATCCGGCTCGCGCGGCCAACGGAATCCGCATGGCCGTTCCGGTGGTCGATGGCAATACCTGGATTTTATACCTTAATCCGCACGAGCGATATGATGTTGCGGATCAGTCGCTTTCCATTTTGCGGGCTACCGCCTCGTCACCCGAAGGCCCCTGGACCATTGACGATCAGCCAATCATGGAAGCCGAGGGCGGGCGTGATTGGGACGGGCATCTGGTGGCCGCAAATGCCGTTTTGAAGGTCGATCAGGAATACATTCTCTACTATGATGCTTACGGCAGTTTTGGGGCTGTTGGGCGTGCCACATCCACCGATGGCATAACCTGGACCAAATATGATGATCCCGAAACCACGAAAGCGCAGTTCCGTGCCAGTGACCCGGTTTTTGTGGGGACGGAAAGCGGCGCGTGGGATGGCGGCGACAACATCGATCCGGCAGCGGTGCGCCTGGGCGATAACGGCTGGGAGATGTTCTATACTGGCTGGGGCGCGAGTTGGTTCGACTATTTCGGCAGCGGGGGAACCTGCGATGAAATTCCCGCCGGGATTGGTTTTGCCTACAGCGGCGACGGCATTCACTGGACCCGCTATGGCACCGCGCCGCTGCTCCCCTGTGAGGGGACGATGGTGCCGCAGGTTTCATCCATTGTGGTTGTAGACGGGCGCTATTATCTCTACTACTCGATTTTTAACACCTATCCCGCGCAAAGCGAAATCGGGGTCGCCACTGTTACCATCGATTGGAACTAGCGGCGCGGAAATCGGACCCATGAACCCCTCCGTCGCATGAGTAAAATGCGGTACAATGGGGTTCATGGATCTTGCTTTCCAGAAAAGAAGTCTATGCTGCTCGATCATATTGATACCCAAACCAACGCGGTGTTGTCCGGTGAACGTTCTCTCGATCAGGCGTTGGCGGCGTTAGATCGCTGGTTCGAAGATCATGCGGACAGCTTGAACGAAGGCGAACGGCAGGCGTTTAGCGCCGCGCTGGATCGTGAAAGCTCCGAAGATGACCGCTCGCTGATTGACAGTGTGCTCAAACTGCACACCACCCGGCTGTTGTACCGCTACGATAACCGTGCGCCGTCTACATCCGAGGATGAGCCGAATCCCTACACCATTGCCCGTGATGCATTCAGCGCGGCGCTCAAGCGCAGCGAACGCGGTATCAACGAGGCGCGGATTGATATTGCCATCGCCAACGCCCACCAGTTATTAGGCGATCAGAATGCGAACCGCCGCTGGCTGGATACCGCGCTCAACCGCCTGCCCGATCTCGCCGCGATCAATCTCGTCGATCTGGCGGAGCGTATTCCGCCTATGCCGCCGCCCAAAATGGGCCGTTTGCAGCGCTTCGGCCTCAAGGTGATGGGGCTGGACCTCTCGCGGCTGGCTGATGACAACCGTCAGGCGTTTAGTAAGCTGGCCCATATGCAGATCAACCAGTTGGTCATTCTGGCCCATCTGGTCGGTATTTCATTGGAAGCCATCAAAGAGCGCCAGTTATCCAAACGCGCCTTTCGTATCGCGGCTCATCTGATCGTGCGCTACGAGGGCCTGACCGATCAGGAACCGGATCAACTGTTGGATATTGCCGCATCGCTGTTAAAGACGGAGCGCGAAGCCGCCTTGATTCTGGCGCGGCAGGCGTATCACATTGGCGAAATGGCGGGCGATGAGGAATGTTTGGCGCGGGCGAAAGCCATGCTGGAGCAGGGAGGTTCAGATTGAAACTGCATGTTGCACTGCTGCAATTGAATCCTGAAGCGACATTGGAAGCCAACCAGCGCAAGGGTGAAACCTGCTGCCGTCAGGCGGCAGCGCTGGGCGCGGATGTGGTACTGTTCCCTGAAATGTGGAGCAATGGCTATCGCTTCCCGGCGCGCGATAATCCGGCGGCGGTGGAGCAGTGGCAATCTCAGGCAATTGGCCGTGACCACCCCTTTATCCGGCATTTTCAGACTCTGGCGCGCGAACTCAATCTTGCTATCGCGATCACCTACCTCGAAGCCTGGGACGGCAGCCCGCGTAACAGCCTGTCGCTGATTGATCGTCACGGGAAAATTGTGTTCACCTATGCGAAAGTCCACACCTGCGATTTTGGCGTCGAGGCGCTGCTGACACCCGGCGAGGCTTTCTGCGTGGAGGCGCTGGATACGACACAGGGTCCGGTCAAGGTCGGCGCGATGATCTGCTATGACCGCGAATTCCCTGAACCAGCGCGGATTCTGATGTTGCAGGGGGCAGAAGTAATCCTGGTGCCGAACGCCTGCCCGATAGAAGAAAATCGAATCTCGCAGCTTCGCACGCGCGCTTATGAAAATATGGTCGCGGTGGCGCTGGCAAATTACGCGGCTCCAACCGAAAATGGGCATTCTATTGCGTTCGATGGGATCGCGTTTGATGCCAATGAACAATCCTTGAACATGAAAGTGATCGAGGCGGGCGGGGAAGAAGGCGTCTGTCTGGCGGTGTTTGATCTCGACAAACTGCGCGCTTATCGGGAAGTCGAATGTTGGGGAAATTCGTATCGCAAGCCGCGCGCCTATGGCCTGCTCACATCGGAACAGGTAGCGCCGCCGTTCGTGCGTCCCGACTCGCGGCGCTAAAGTTACGCCTCCACCCGCGCGATAATGCCCCCGCCGAGGCATTCCTCGCCCTCATACACCACTGCACCCTGACCGGGCGTGATGTCGCGCAAGGGTTGGTCAAACTCCACCGCGATCCGCTGGTCGGGCAGGGGGGTAACAGTCGCCGGAGCCGGGCGCGACTTGTAGCGGATTTTTACCTCCGCGCGGAACGGGCCGCTGGGCACCTGTCCCATCATCCAGTTGACTCGCCCCGCGATCAGGCTGCGCCGCCCCAACTCGTCCGCCGTACCCACGATCAACGCATTCCGAACCGGGTCCATTTCCAGCACATACAGCGGATCCGCCCCGCCGCTGACTCCCAGGCCCTTACGCTGGCCGATAGTGTAATTCGGCAGTCCGGTATGCTGGCCGAGTTCGCGCCCTTCGCGCGTCAGAATCGGGCCGGGCCGCATCGCCTCCGGGCGGTTTTGCGCCAGAAAACGACGGTAATCGCCATCCGCCAGAAAACATAAATCCTGGCTGTCGTGCTTCTGCGCGACGGGCAGCCCCAACTGATCCGCGATCTGGCGTACATACGGCTTTTCATACTCGCCAATCGGGAACATCGCCCGCTGTAATTTGTCCTGTGTGAGCACACTCAACACGTAGCTCTGATCTTTCGCGTCGGACTGGCCTTTGAGCAAATGCGCCGACCCGTCGGCGTCGCGCCGGATGCGGGCATAGTGTCCCGTCGCCAGATAATCCGCATCCAGCGCCAGCGCATGCTTCAGCAGCCATTCAAAACGAATATGGCGGTTACACTCCAAACAAGGATTCGGCGTATCGCCTGCCGCATAGCGTTCGATGAAAAACTGCACGATGGTGCCGCGAAACACGTCCTGCGTGTCGATCACATAAAACGGAATTCCAAGCTGGTCCGCGATCCGGCGCGCGTCGGCCATCTGTCCCGGCGTGCAGCAGCGGTTCGCGCCGCCCTCGCCGCAGTCCTCCGACCACAGCCGCATCATCATGCCAATGACATCACAGCCCTGCTGGACGAGCAGGGCTGCTGAAACTGAACTGTCCACACCGCCGCTCATCGCGACGACTACACGTGGTTTACGACTCATCGATCTCCTCGTCGAACTCGTCATCCTCCACTTCAGGAAGATCGAGCATACTCCGTGCCCAGGCCACCTCACGCGTGCTGTGGCGGTCGGGCGATTGGAGAATATATTTCGCCAGGTTCATCTCCTGCGTTGATTGTTTGGGCGCTTGTTGGCGCGGCGCAGGAGCTTGATCCTGCTCCTCCCACTGAAGATCGGCCTGGCAATCCGGGCACAGATCGCCACTTCCCTTAAACGTGTTCCCACAGTTCTTGCAGACCGGCATTGGTCTTTCCCTCCTGCATTACGACAGACTGAGCACCCCGATTTGACGGATTCGCTCAACCGCTTCCGGTAAGACGGTCAGGACCACATCCACGTCGTCGGCAGTGGTACTGTGGCCGAGCGTCAGGCGCAGCCCGCCGCGCGTCCACTCGGATCCGTAGCCCAGCGCTTCAAGAATAGCCGAGGGTTTCGGGTTGCCCGTTTTACACGCGCTCCCCGATGACGCGGCGATCCCGTGTTGGTCGAGATGCATCAGCAGTACATTACTCTCGACATGGCGGAAAACAAAGCTGGCATGTCCGGGCAGTCGCTCGGTTGGATGTCCGCTCAGATCCGCATCGGGGATGCGTGCCAGCACCCCTTCCACCAGACGGTCCCGCAGCGCCATTAATCGCTCGGCATTCAATCTTAACTCGGCGCGGGCCAATTCGAATGCCTTTGCTGTTCCCACGATACCAGGGACGTTATGGGTCCCGGCGCGACGATAATCTTCGTGCTTCGCTCCTGTCGATGACGACAGAAACGGCACCCCATCCCGCAGATAGAATACACCCATTCCTTTGGGTCCGTAAAGTTTGTGCGCCGACATCGACAGCATATCGACATCCAACGCCTGTACATCCAGCGCGATCTGTCCCGCGCCTTGCACCGCATCCGTGTGAATCAGTGCGCCAAATTCCCGCGCCACCGCTGCTAATTCCGCGATGCGATTCACCGTGCCGACCTCGTTATTGGTATGTATCAGGCTCACCAGTGTGATGCCATTGGCCGGCAGTCCGCGCAGCGCCGCCCGCAGATCGTCCGGCCAGACTTGCCCCAGATGATCAACGGGCACCAGCCGCAGCGCTGCGTTTAGCGTGCGGCAGATTTGCCGCGCGGTGCCAATCACCGCTTCGTGTTCAACCGGGGTGGTCACGATGGTGAAGGGCCGGTTCTGTGTGTGCGCATCCTGCGCCAGCCCGCGCAGTGCCAGGTTATCGCTTTCAGTCCCGCCGCTGGTAAACACGATCTCGTGCGGCGCGGCGTTTAACAAATCGGCCATCGTTTGCCGTGCCGACTCGACGGCGTGTTCGGCTTCGCGCCCGAAACTGTGGACCGCCAGTGAATTACCATAGTTCTCGCTGAAATAGGGCAGCATCGCTTCCAACACGCGAGAATCGAGTGGCGTTGTAGCACTATGATCAAGGTAGATTCGCTTCATGTTGGCCCTGCAATTTCCTTCACCCATATTCAACATATTCGCGCTATTGTACCCTAATCACGCTGATTTGTCAGCCCTATTACAAATAGGTGATCATCGCTGCGCCATACAGCAGCCACACCACGATATTAAATTCCAGCACGAGCCAGGGGTGCCGGATAGTCACAAAGACCAGGGGGATAACCAGGCTGTACAGGGTAATATAGGGCGCAAAAAATATGCCCGCAATAATGCCAATATAAGGGTCTTTGCGCAAAAACGCCCGCAGCGCCAGCACCGTCCCGATGGTCAGGGAGATCGGCCATCCCAGCAAAAATGCCGGTGCGACATTATGCACGGATTGATCCAGACCCGATGTTTCCGCGATATTCAGCATATCCAGCGGCCACAGCCCGTAAATCGGCAGCGAGATGAGCACAACCGCCAGTGAGATTAATCCCATCTTGATCAGGGTGGAAATCTGAAAGCTGAAAAAGTAGCCGAGTGCCACCTGCGGTTTGATCATCAGAAAGACCCCGCTGTAGACGGTTGGGACACACAACCCGATGGCGATCAGCCAGTCAATATTAAATTCCAGCGCCGCGTCGAATCCAATCGGCGAGCCAAGCACCAGCAGCACATGCAGCAGGTTGCCGCCGTAGCGATAGGTCATCACCGTCAATATGCCAAAAAACATCACCAGTTGGATCAGCACCGACAGGTGCAGCGGCATCAGGCTGAACGGCGCGATAATGATCGCGGTCCAGGGCGGGTTCCGGTACAGCGGCACTACATACACATTATCCAGGTGATGCAGGGTTTCCCGAAAAATCGTGCGCTGGTCCCACCAGGGTTCCTGTCCCACCCGAATCCAGAATCCGATCACCGCGAACCAGTAAATCACAGCCAGGGTGGTGCTGGTGCCAAAGATCAAAAACAGCCGGTTACGTGCCATCGTTTCTTCTTGTTATTGAATGCCACACACTCCATGATACATACCTCGTTATCAGAAAACTACTCTGTGCAATTTGTCACTTTGTCGTATGACTTCTCTCTGTGGCGTGATGGGGCAGGGAGGGTATAATGGCGCATGTCCTGGGGTTGCTCAGTCCGGGCGTTTGAATTTGGTTGCACTCTGCTGACCTCGTGTTGGCTTATTCCTCCTAGGGAGTTCCAAATGTTCGAAGAATTCTTCAAACCGAATGCGATTGCGATTGTGGGCGCCAGCGAGACGCCCGGTAAACTCGGTTATACTGTGCTGGCGAACTTGATCGAGGCGGGCTACAAAGGCCCCATCTATCCGATCAACCCCAAAGCCGCTCAGATTTCCGGCTATAAAGCCTATAAGGCGATTGGGGACGTGCCCGAAGTCCCGCAGCTTGCGGTTATTGTCATCCCGTCCAACCATGTGCTCGGTGCCGTCAAAGAATGCGGTGAAGCAGGTGTGAAGGCCCTGGTCATTATCAGCGCGGGCTTCCGCGAAACCGGCGTTGAAGGGCTGGAACTGGAACGCGAAGTGGTCGCCTCGGCCAAAAAATATGGTATGCGCATCATCGGCCCGAACGTTCTCGGCATTATCGACACCTATACCCCGATGAATGTAACCTTCGCCACCGGAACCCCGCCCCAGGGCAGCATTGGTTTTATGTCGCAGTCGGGCGCACTGCAAACCGCCATCATCGACTGGGCAATGGCCTCGCCTGATCTCGGCTTCAGCAAATTCGTCAGCCTGGGCAACAAAGCCGATGTGAATGAAGACGACCTGATGCGCGCCTGGGCCGATGATCCCCAGACCAAAGTGATTCTGGCCTATGTCGAAGGGCTGCCCAATGGGCAGGAATTTATCAAAACCGGGCGCGAAGTCTCCCGCAAAAAGCCCATCCTTGTCCTCAAGAGTGGTGTGTCCGAAGCCGGTTCGCGCGCCGTGTCCAGCCATACCGGTTCGCTCGCCGGGGCCGAAAAAGCCTATGACGCGGCCTTTTATCAGGCGGGCGTGCTGCGTATGGATACCTTGCAGGAACTGTTCGACAATGCGCGCGCCTTCGCCAACCAGCCCTTGCTCAAGGGAGATCGCATCGCCATCATCACCAACGCGGGCGGCCCTGGCATTCTGGCGACCGACACCCTCGAACGCTGTGGTATGCAGTTAGCCAAATTCGAAAAAGAAACGACGGACAAACTTAAAGCAGTTATGCCCCCTGCCGCCAGCGCCCACAATCCCGTTGACGTGCTCGGTGATGCGCGCGGTGATCGATATGCGGCGGCGATGGAACTGGTCGCCCAGGACCCCAACGTGGACGGTATGATCTGCATCGTGACCCCCCAGGCCATGACCGAAATCGTGGAAACCGCGAATGCCATTGGGCAGCTAAGCCAGCGCGTGGACAAACCGATCCTCGGTGCGTTTATGGGTGAATCACGCGCCACAGCAGGCGAAGCCGTTCTCAACAGCTACAGCATTCCAAATTATATGTTTCCCGAACAGGCTGCCAAAGCGTTGGCCGCCATGCGCGACTATAACATTGCCCGCGTCCGTCCCGACGCCGAAATGGTTTCCTTTAAGGCCGATGGCCCCGCCGTCAAGCGCGTTTTTGCCGATGTTCGCAAAGAAGGCCGCGTCAGCGTCGGTGAAACCGAAGCCCGTAAAGTAGCCGAAGCCTATGGGCTACGCCTGCCAGGAAGCATTCTCGCCGCCAACGCCGACGAAGCGGTCAACTGCGCCAACGAAATCGGCTATCCCGTCGTGCTTAAGATCGCCAGCCCCGACATTCTGCATAAAACCGATGTTGGCGGCGTGAAAGTTGGCCTGCGCAATGCTGCCGATGTGCGCGACGCGTTCGACCTGATCGTTTACCGCGCCCAAAAGTACGTACCCGACGCGCGGATTTGGGGCTGCCTTGTGCAGGAAATGGTTCCGATGGATGGTGTTGAAGTGCTGGTCGGTATGAGCCGTGACCCGCAGTTTGGCCCGTTGGTTACATTTGGTTTGGGTGGTATTCTGGTCGAAGTCTTAAAGGACGTGACCTTCCGCGTGGCACCGTTCGGACGCCAGGACGCCGAAGAAATGCTCGACGAAATCCGGGCGAAGGCGCTGCTGCGCGGCGTGCGCGGCAAACCGCCGGTTGACCGTGAAGCTCTGGTCGAAACCCTGTTGCGCATCAGCCAGATGGTGACGGATTTCCCCGAAATCGTGGAAATGGACATCAATCCGCTGATGGTTTACGAGCGCGGGCGTGGGGCAATTGCGCTCGATATGCGTCTCGTCCTCAAGAGCTAGTATAATCATGGCAAGGGGCTTGACTATCCATCTGGCCCCTTGTCACACCAGCGCGGCTTTTTACTAGCAAGGGGCAATTGTATGAAGCGTTTATATATTACCTCCGTCAGTACCTTTTCGGGCAAGACAGCCCTCAGTCTGGGCCTCGGCTTGCGCATGCAGGCAGCGGGCTACAAAGTGGGGTATCTCAAGCCGGTCAGCACCCAGCCCTATACGGCGGGCGGGCGTGTGCTAGACGAAGATGCCGATTTTGTGCGGCGTACGCTTGGCCTGGAAACGCCGCCCTGGGAATTGTCCCCCGTCGTGATCACCACCGAACTGTTAGACGAAGTAATGTCCGGCACCTATAAAGGTGACTTGATGGCCGAAATCCAACAGGCGGTTGAGCGCGTCGGGGAAGATAGTGATATTCTGCTGCTCGAAGGCGGCTCCAGCATGCGTGAGGGCTATACGGTCGGTTTGAACACCCTCAGCCTGGTTGAAAAGCTGGACGTTCCCGCGATCAGCGTCGTGAGTTTCCACGGTGAGCAGTGCATGGCGGGCATGTGCGTCTTGGATGACGCCCTTGCCGCCAAACGCCGTCTCGAAGATCGTCTGCTTGGTATTGTGATCAATGAAGTCCCGCGCGAAGACATGAATTACATCCGTACGCGCGTGGTACCGTTCCTCGAAGCTCGCGGCGTCAAGGTCTACGGTGTGCTCCCGCACGATCCCTATCTGCGGGCGTTGAGCGTGGGCGAAATTATCACCGCCCTCGATGCCAAAATCCTGACCGGATCGCACCTCAAAGAGCGGCTGGTCGAGCATATGAGCGTCGGCGCGATGTCCGTTGAATCGGCGCTGCCGCGTTTCCGCCGCCAACTGAACAAGGCCGTTTTTACGGGCGGTGATCGCACGGATATTCAGGCTGCGGCGCTCGAAACATCCACCACCTGCCTCGTCCTGACCGGCAACTTGCAGCCCAGCGCCACTATTTTGAAGCGTGCCGAAGAATTGGGCGTCGCGGTGTTGTTGGTGCCTGACAACACGCTTGAAGCCGTCGAGCGCGTCGAAGGCGCGTTTGGCCGCACGAGTCTCGCCCAGCCCGAAAAACTCAGCCGCTTCCAGGCTATGCTGTCTGAGCATCTGAATTATGCCCAGCTTCTGGCCGATCTCGGTTTGCAGCACGAATAGAACTTACTTGCAGGGGCAGTTGCTGCCCCTCTTGTTTTGCTTATCTTGTTGTTTATCCTGATGTGCCGGGTGTCCCCCGGCCCTGAATAATGAGGAGATTTAGCATGTCTATTATTGAAACGATCATCGGGCGTGAAGTGCTTGACTCGCGGGGCAACCCCACCGTTGAGGTTGAAATTGGTTTGACCGATGGTGCTTGGGGCCGCGCGATTGTGCCCAGCGGCGCGAGCACGGGCGAATACGAAGCGGTTGAACTGCGCGACGGTGACAAGAAGCGTTACGGCGGCAAGGGCGTGCTGAAGGCCGTTGAGCACGTAAATGATGAAATCGCGGACGCGCTGATCGGCATGGATGCCCTCGATCAGAAATCGATTGACGAACTGCTGCTCGAACTCGACGGTACCCCCAACAAGGGCAAACTCGGTGCGAACGCGCTCCTTGGCGCGTCGTTGGCCGTTGCCCGCGCGGCGTCGGAAAGTGTCGGCCTGCCTCTCTACCGTTATCTCGGCGGCGTTCATGCCCATGTGTTGCCCGTCCCGATGATGAATATTTTGAATGGTGGCAAGCATGCCGCCGACAGCACCGACTTTCAGGAATTTATGGTCATGCCCGTTGGGGCCGACACTTTCCGCGAAGCGGTGCGTTGGTGCGCCGAAATTTACCAGAGCCTCAAGAAAGTGCTGGCCGATGGCGGTCATCGTACAACGGTAGGGGATGAAGGTGGTTTTGCGCCCAGCTTGCCCAGCAACGAAGGCGCGATTGAAGTGATCCTGAAAGCCATCGAAAAAGCGGGTTACAAACCCGGCGAGCAGATTTACATCGCCCTTGACCCCGCCGTGAGCGAAATTTACCAGGACGGCAAGTACGTGCTGGCGAAAGAAGGCCGCAGCCTGACCGGTGATGAACTGGTCGAATTCTGGGCGACCTGGATGAGCAAGTATCCGATCATCTCCCTCGAAGATGGTCTTGATCAGAACGACTGGGATCACTGGACCAAGCTCACTGCCAAAGTAGGTGATCGCGTGCAGTTGGTGGGTGATGACCTGCTCGTAACCAATCCGGAGCGCGTGAAGAAAGCCATCGAACAGAAGGCCTGCAACAGCCTGCTCTGCAAAGTTAACCAGATCGGCACCCTCACCGAAGCGTTGGCCGCCAGCCGCATGAGCCAGATTCACAACTGGACCGTTGTTGTCAGCCATCGTTCGGGCGAAACTGAAGACGCCACCATTTCCGATATTGTGGTGGGCCTCAACGCCGGCCAGATCAAAACCGGCGCGCCTGCGCGTTCCGACCGGATCGCCAAGTACAACCAACTGATGCGCATCGAAGAACAGTTGGGTTCGGCGGCGGTTTACGCGGGCAAGAACGCCTTCCCGAACATCAAGCGTTCTCTCTAACGAGTTTTTAAAACCCAGTACGATAGGGTAGGGGCGTATGCATCGTCGATACGCCCCTACTTTTTGGAACGGCGAATGTCAGGCTGAGGAAGGAGCCACCATGCATCCGAAAATTGAAAATCGCAAACGTACCAAAATTGTTGCCACCATCGGCCCCGCGTCATCCGATGTCGGGATGCTGCGGGCCATGATCCGCGCCGGAATGGACGTGGCCCGTATCAATTTTAGTCATGGCGATTATGAGATGCACGCCAAAAATATCGCTAATATCCGGCGGCTGGCCGACGAAGAAAAAACGGTGGTGGCGATTATTGCCGACCTCCAGGGGCCAAAACTCCGCTTAGGCAATCTGGCCCAGGACCCGCTCGAACTCACAGAGGGCGACAAGGTGACACTCACCCCGCGCACCGAGGGCCTCGATCCCGAAAAACCGTTTGATGTCCCCATGCCGCACCCTGAAGTGCTGCGCGATATGAAATTAGGGGATCGTCTGCTGATCGATGACGGGCAGTTAGAAATGGTTGTCAGCGGCAAACGTGGCAGTAATGTCATGTGTGAGGTGGTCACGGGCGGCCTGCTGCACTCTCGTAAAGGCGTGAGTGTGCCTGACACCAGCCTGACCCTCTCCTCGATCACCGAACAGGACCGCGAACACGTCAAATTTGCGCTTGAAAACAACGTGGACTATATCGCCATGTCCTTTGTGCGCACCGCCGACGATCTCCGCGAATTGCGCTGGCTGATGCGTCATCTCAACGGTGAAGCCGCTCTGATCGCCAAAATCGAAAAAGCCGAAGCGCTGGCGAATTTTGACGCGATCCTGGATGTGGCCGATGGCATCATGGTTGCGCGCGGCGATCTGGGGGTGGAAACTCCCGCTGAACGGGTACCCGTCCACCAGAAAAATATCATTCGCCGCTGCAACGAGGCGGGCAAACCGGTTATCACCGCCACGCAGATGCTCAACAGCATGATCGACAACCCGCGCCCGACCCGCGCCGAAGCCAGCGACGTGGCGAATGCCATTTTTGACGGCACCGATGCCGTGATGCTCTCCGGTGAAACCGCTGTCGGCAAATACCCGCTGCAATCCGTCGAAATGATGGTCAAGATCGCCCACATTGCCGAGCAGTATCTCCGTGAGCACGAGGAACTCCACCTGCGCGATTCCAGCCTGGAGAAAATGCGCGTCGAAAAGCTGCATACCGTCCCCGCCGCTATCAGCCATGTCACCGATGAGATCGCCAAGATGCTCGACGCCAAGCTGATCATTGCGGGCACCTGGTCCGGTTACACCGCGCAGCGTGTCGCCCGCGAACGCCCCAGCACGCCCATTCTCGCGGCAACTCCTAACAAAACCACCTATAATCGTATGGCGCTGGTTTGGGGGGTGACACCGTTCCTGGTCGATGAGTTTAAGACGATTGAGGAAATGATCGATGTGGTTGTGAACTCGTCACGGTCAGCGGGCGTGGTGGCAACCGACGATATGATTGTGATCATCGGCGGTGTGCCCTTTGGCATGGGCGGCCAGACCAACTTCCTCAAAGTGATGCGTGTTGGCGAAACGGACAAAGACTAGAGTCCCATTCCGGTTTACCCCCTACCGTGATGTGCTCTGCGGTGGTGTGGTAGGGGGGAACCGCTAATCAAGTTAGGTGCTATGGATACCCTGATTCGCATTGCAACCGACGTTATTGCCCCTATTTTTCTCATCATTGGCATTTCGGTCCTGGTTGATCGTATTTTAAAGCCCGATTCGCGCGGCCTTTCGCGACTGGTTGTTTATCTTTTCACGCCGTTTCTGGTGGCTGAAGGCGTGGCGAATTCCAATATCGAGGGCGAGGAAACCGTCCAGCTTTTTGCTATCGTGCTGCTGATGTCGTTGTTTGTATCCCTTGCCGCATGGGGTGTCGCGCGCCTGCTTAAATATGATCGCAAGCTGACCAGTGCCTTTATCCTCACCGTAGCGCTGATCAATTCCGGCAACTTTGGTATCCCGGTGTGTGAACTGGCGTTTGGCGATGCGGGCGCGTCGCGCGGGCTGTTGTTTTTTGTGGCGACGATGCTCACCACCTATACCCTCGGTGTGTATCTCGCTTCCGCCGGGACAACTTCTTCCGTGGAATCGCTCAAACGGGTGTTTATGAATCCGATGCCCTACGCCCTGATTATCGGTTTTATCCTGAACCTCACCGGCCATCCCATATCCGGCATGGAACCTGCCTTCCGCAAGCCGGTCGAGTGGCTGAGCGATGCCGCTATCCCCGGTATGATGGTGGTTCTCGGCGTGCAGCTTTCGAATGCGCGGTTAAAAGGCCGCATTCTACCGATTTTGGTTGCGTCCGGCATGCGGCTGTTGGTCTCCCCACTGATTACGGCTGTTTTGACCGCGCTGCTTGGTATTTCAGGCGTGCTGGAGCAGGTATCGATCACGCAGGCCGCCATGCCTACTGCCGTGATCGCGGGTGTGCTGGCCGCCGAATTTGACGGTGAGGATGATTTTGTGATCGGCACAATTCTGGTCAGCACCTTGTTGAGTTTCGTAACTCTGGCGGTCGTGCTGGCGCTGGTGATGTAGGGCGCACTTTTTCCCTCCATTCCAAGCAGAAAAATCTCAGTTTCGGTTTGTTAGTCACTGTGGGGAAAGAAAATGGGCCGCCCGAATGTTTTTCGGCGCGACCCGTCGATTTTGAATAGGGATGATGTTATTGCGTGCTGGCGTTACTGCCCGCCCCACAGCCGGATCGTGCTGTTTTGCCCCTGAACCGTACTGAATGCCAGTAAACTGCTGTCCCGGCTGAACAGCAGCCCCGTCACAATCGTATCCGGCGTGCCGCCGTAATCGCTCAATGTGGCGATCACCTCGCCTGTCTCGACATTCCACAAGCGCACGGCGTTATCGTTTGCTGCCGTGTCAGTGCTTCCGCCACCCGACGCCAGAATCGTCCCATCCGCATTCAGCGCCAGCGCCAGCACCGGGGCTGTGTGGCCCTCCAACAGGGTCGCTTCGCCCGTCGAAATCGTCCACAGCCGCACCGTCATATCATCGCCCGCCGAGACTAAGCGCGTTCCATCGGTGCTGAATACCACCGCGCGCACCGGGGCGGTGTGCCCGCTCAAGGTGCTCGCCGCCGTCCCGCTGATCATATCCCACAGCCGCACGCTGCCATCTTCACTGGCCGATGCCAGCAGCGACCCATCGGGACTGAAGGCGAGGGCCGTAACCGCGCCTGTATGCCCTTCCAGCGTGGCGGTTGCTGTTCGTGTATTCACATCCCACACAATGATCGTGTTATCCTGCCCGCCCGACGCAACATATGTCCCATCCGGGCTGAACACGACGGCCAGCACCGGGGCCGTATGCCCGCGCAGAATTGCCCGCTGTCCGCCTGTCGTAATATCCCACACGCGCACGGTCTGATCGTTGTGTGCGGTTGCCATGAATCCACTGGGCGAGAACGCGACCCCATATACCGGGCCGTTCGGCACTTGCAGCAGGCGCGGAGCGGTGCCCAGTGCCGCCATCGCATAGACCCATGTACCCGAATTCGCGCTGGCTGCCAGGGTGCTGTTGTCCGCCGGCCACCCAATAGCCGTGATCGGTTCGCTGATCGGCAGTTCAACATACCGCCCCAGGTTGGCCGCGTTGTCTGGTGTAATCGGCAGTGGACTGAGTTCATACACCACCGCCGCACCGGATTGTCCGGCGACGAGTGGGGTAGTGGGTGTGTTCGCTCCAGCAGGTGTGTTATTGGGCGTGGTCGGTATGGTTGTTGAGGTTGTCGTGGTTGTTGTGCTGGTGCTGGTCGTAGCGGCAGATGTCGGTTCCACCCAGTACACCCCGTACTGTCCTTCTCCGATCCAGCCGTTGAACGTATCCGATGTGATCTCCCACCACACGATGCTATTCGCGCATTCTGGCCCGCCGACCACGCGGAACGCTTGCCCCGGTGACAGCCGCCCAATCGTGCTGTTTCCTGTCCCGGCGGCGCTTCGTACGTTCACCGCGAGTCCTGTCGTGCGAACTTGCCCACTCATGCCCGTATTCAGCCGGGAATTCATCGCGTCCGTGCAGACTTGCCGCCCCACCGGAGTCGCGGCGGTATCATCTCCGACCCCACCACCGCCCGTTCCATCGGCGGCAGGCGTTCGGGTCGCGGCCACTGTCGGCGCAGCGGGGATGCTGGCTGGCCCGGAGCATAGGAAAAAGGTGCTGCCGTTTGTTGTCGCGCGGTAATCGAAATTTGCCCCGCGGATGGTAAATGTCAGCCGGTAGCCCTGGGTCGCCACTTGCGCGTAACTCTGGCCTTCCTGTGGACATCCCAGGCTCGCATCAGGATAGTTCACCATCTCCCAGTTCCAGCGCGTCATATCATCCAGTGTAATCGTTTCGCCCCCTGCGCGGCGGCTCAGATCCGCCAGCGCAAGATTGATCAGCACGGTCGGGGTGCTGTCCTGCGCGCGGCTGATCACCAGTGGCATGAGCAGGACCAGGATGAGGCTAACAGGCAGGATCACACGTTTCCACATGACAGGCAGACCTCCTTAACCCAACATCGTTTGATTTTGGCTTCCCCCTCTAGGGCGGGGGATGAGGTTCAAGGCACGAAAGCGCGGTAAGTTGCGCTCCGAAATTTGTCAATAATTTTCATCATCTACGAATTCCACCGTTTGATCCTCCGCAGGCGGATAGTCAGGCGGCGCGGCTCCGATTTGTTTCGCGACACTGCGCTGTGGGCTGCGCTGTGGGCCGCGCGGCGCGGCGGTTTCATACGGAACCTGGCTGGTGGCGCAGTACGGGCACAGGTTCCAGGGCAGTTCCAACAGCCGTTCGCAGTGGACACACGTTTTTTTCAGTTTGGTATGGCAGTACGGGCACACCTGCCATTCCGCGTCTGTAGGCCGTCCGCAGCCAGGGCAGATCGGCTTCTGCTCAATATTTTGCAGCAGCGCTTCCTCTTCTAACGAACGCTCATACGCTTCTGCCAGGGTTTCGGATGGCCGCAGCATCACGTAAATAATCAGCCCGAATATTCCCAGAACCGCGACCATCACCGACGCCGCAATCTGTGCCAGTGCATCGCGTGAGCGCTGCCGCATATCGCGCCATGTCCAGATTATAAGCCCCATCCAGATAGCAGTGACCACTGCGCCGAATCCGGTGATAGTGTACAGCAGAATGCTATTCAGCGTATCCTGATCGATCATCGAACGAACTCCAGGCGGCAGAAGACGGAACTGCTTGAGTGAGGGCCGCACGCTCACCCAGCCGCCGCCCAGTATAGCATGCCAGCGCTGAGGTGGGCAATTAGGCCAGGCCGCTTGAGCGAAGAAACGGAAATGTGAGCGGTTTCGGAGGGGCAGGGGCATTGTTTGTTCTGCCCGCTTTGCTCCCCTCCTAGTTTGATGATCGCTTGCGGAGAATATCCCTCATGTGGGCCTTTATATGATCGTTCACAATATCCAGGTGTTCTTCGGGCGAATAATCTCTGGATCCCTTGCGGTAGGGGATGAGTTTGAGCTTGGGATCGAAAATGTGCAGTTGGATCGTGGAATGCGCTACCTGTAAGCGTTGCAGCAGGTCATCAACGGTGTATGGCCTCATTTCCTCCATGCATCGCTGGTTAAGCACCGAAAATGTGCCTTTGAGTGGGGTGGGCTTGATGTCGTGGACAAGATCGCTGACATTACGGGCAAAACTTTCGTGCCAGAAGACGAGGTGCCCCAGGACATCCTTCGCGTTCCACTCTTCGTAGACCATCATTTCAGGATCAATCCCATCCTGGAAAATTGCGGCGAAGTGCGCTACTGTCTCATCCAGTAGGGTCAATTGAGTTTGAATATCCATCTGGTTACTCTCTCGGCAGCACAACCGCTTCCGGTACGCTCGTTTCCGCCAACAGGGATACTTCTGCCAGCAGAATTTCATACTGGTGGCCCGATGCATAAAATTTGATCTCGTTAATATAGGCGGGGCGTCCCAGGTCCAGCGGCAGATCCGTAATGAAATTGATCGACTCGAAGGTATACCACGCCTCTTTGTTGATCTGATCATGATCACCCAGGCAGGTGTCACACGTTCGCCGCCCTAATCCCGGCGTAAAGTCCGCGAAGAATCCATGAATCCAGACTCGGTTTTCGTTACCATTCTGATCCGTATAGGCGAGCCGCAGCATAACCGGGCACTCCGATCCCTGATCCCCGCAGGCACTCAGCTTTTGATACTTGATCTGCATCGTCACCCGCAGCCGTAAGCTTGCATAACTCTGGACATCCAGCCCTTCACCCGGCCAGGTCTGCACACAGCCCGTTTCGCCGTGATTGAGATTCTCATCCAACCGGGAGATATGAATCACCGGGCGGCCATCTTCAGTGGTGAACTCATAATGCCCTCCCGATTCTTCGGGAATATCGGCGTAGCGGTAGCACTTCCACTCGACGGGCCAATCTTCCGACTGCCCAAAACTGCTGTTGGGCAGCAGATCGACGGGGGCCGCAACCAGTGAAATAGCGGGATTATTCTGCTGTACGGTGGCTTTGGTTAAGGCTGCCACCCGCTGCTGTCGTCCATCCAACCCAATCAGAATCGCGCTGCCGGTCAGCGCCGTCACATTCAGATACCCGGCATTAGAATCAATCTGGTAGCTGCCGCCTTCTCGGATTTGTGTTAACCCCAGCGGCGACTCAATTTCCAGCAGCAGATCGCGCCCTAGCGCGGCATTAACCCACACCTCAAATCGTCCGGTTGCGCCGATCAGCCGGATCTGGTACGGATTTTCGCTGAAACTGAACCGGGGGCGGTTTGCGTTATCCAGTGTCAGCACGCTGTCGTTATACAGCATAACCGTTGCTATGATCGTATTGGAGTAGGGGTCCGAAAACGAAACATAACCTTGTGACAGGCTGTCTGTATTCAGGCGGTTTTTGTTTTCAACCGTTGCCGATGTCCGCACGGCTTTTTCATCCGCTGAATCCGACTCGGCCAGTCCCACCGTGCCGCGCCCCACATGCACCACCACGCTTAACTGCGTGGGCGATTCCAGAATAAACCAGCGCAGAAGTGCCGCACTGCTGATACACAACGCACAAAAAACGGCCAGCGCACTGAGCAGCGCCGCCCATGCGACCCGCTGTGGATTTGACCTCATACAACCTCGATTAGAAATACCGAATATTAAACCCGCTGAATTCTCCGGTTGCCTCGCCGTAGTTGACCTCAACCCGATCCACTTCGGCGGTCAGCGGGCCATGGGCTAAAAACCGCTCAAACGCTTCGATGGCGTCGCGTGGCCCTTCTGCAATCGTTTCTACCGTTTCATCCCAGCGGTTGCGCACCCATCCGGTCAGATGGTGCCGCGCTGCTTCGCGTTGGGTCGCTGCTCGAAAACCGACCCCTTGCACGTCTCCATACACAATGGCATGCAGACGTATATGATCTATCTGATCGTCAGACATGGCTCCTTACCTCACTTGCCCCGCGATTATAACAAGCTCTCCCGTGCGGCACAAAGCACCATTCCCCCCGTTTGCTCTCTGCTCACTTGACGATCATGGGGGTGTAAAAATCGAACGGGTGTGCTATCATGAAGAAGTAAGCCTGCTCCAGCGGCTTACAGGTGCGATTGGGAGCACACCCAGCCTGGTGTGCTCCCGGTTTAGTCGATGTTTTCGCGGTGGGGATCAGTTATTCGAGGGGGTCGCAGGTCGGCTTTGAATTTCCTCGACCCGGTTCCGCATATTGATCGCGTCCTGATCATGCGGATTGGTTTCAATCGCTCGTGTGAATGCGGCATAGGCCTTGTCCCATTCGCGCCGGTCCACGTGGATCAACCCGATGTTGTAATGCACGTTCGGATACCCTGGATCAATTTCGATCACCCGTGCATACGCTGCCAGCGCCCGGCTCTGTTTGTCCTTTGTCGCTGTCACCAGAATCCCCAGGTAGGCCGCCGCCAGGTTTGACCACACCGCCGGGTTTTCCGGCCCCAGTTCCGATGCTTTTTCCAGGTGCGGCACAGCATGGCGGTGTTTCCCCGCCAGAATATACGCGCCGCCCAGGTTGGTCAGCACATCAATGTTCTCTGGATGCAGCCCATAGCACCGCTCCAACAGCGGAATCGCATCTTTGGCTTTGCCCATCGACAGCAGCCGCGCTGCCTGGCTCATCTGCCGCTGGAACTGTTCCTCCGACATGGCCTGAAGCTGATCATGCAGGCGTTTCGTTTCTTCGTGTTCGTGGTGATTGTCGGGTTGGTTCGTCACACTCGATCTCCGCTAATAACGATAGTCGCCGCCGTATTGATCTTCACCTTCTTCGCGGTTCTCGTAGCCATCGAAGTCGTCGTCTTCGTCGTCCAGGTCCCCGCCATCTTCACTGAGAAAATATGCGAGTTCTTCCTCGTCATATTCCTCTTCATCATCAAACTCATCTTCCTCATCATAATCATCCAGCTCGTTGAAATCGAACAGCGGCAGAATCGAATCGCCCGCAAGCTGTGCTGCGTCTTGCGCTTCATGCACGGCTTCCGCCAGATCATCGTCCTCGCGTTCTTCCGCCAGTTCGGCCAGCCGTTCGAGCGCGTTTAGTGCCGCTTTGCCGCCGATCTCGCCCAGCGACCACACTGCCGCTTCCTGAATTTCGCGATCTTCCTCATACGCCAGTTCGACCAGTCGCGGCAGTGCCCGTTTCAGTTCGAGTTCGCCCGCCGCGCGCACCGCTTCAAATCGCATTTCTGCATCATCGCTGGATAATTCTTCGATCACCTGCGGTGCCCACACGTCATCACACGAGCGCCCCATTGCATACACCGCGCTTACGCGCATGGCCTGATCTTTGGTGTAATACGCCGTGCGGATCAAATCCAGCACCCCTTCGCGCCCGCAGTTGGAAATCGCTTCAAGCGCCCGGCGGCGCACATCCAGCGGCTCTTTGGGATTGCTGTGGATCGCCAGCACTACGTCTTGCAGCCGGTCATTCAGTGTTTCGGGCAGCTTGCCAAATTCGCCCAACAGAATGAACGCCCCCAACGCCTGGAGCGCTGCCGCCCGCACCTCATTCGAGGTATCACTCTGCGCCATCACCAACAGCCGTTCGATCACGCTGATCGGGCTGTCCTCCATAATGCCATCCACTGCCGCCCGCCGCACACCTGCCGCCGCATCGTCCAGCGCCATATACAGGATCGTGCTGAAATCCAGGTCGAAATTCATTTCTGCCGTTTCGACCAGCCGCACGATCAGGTCCTCACGCCGCTCGTCTGACAGCGTAGGCCACAGGGCGCGGAACTGGTTTAAATGCTCCCCATACAAATCCGACAGGCTGTAGATCGCTTCAGCGGTTAACCCCGCATCCGGGTTGCGCAGCAGATCAAGCGTGCGTTCGAATTTGATTCGTGTCTTGTCCACCTGAACTTACCTCAAACTATTGAATATTGATTGGATTGAAGATGTCGTTAAACAGCGTAATCGCAACCAATCCCAACAGGAACAGCAGGCCGATGAAATGGATCATGCCTTCGCGTTCCGGTTCCATCGGTTTGCCGCGCACCAGTTCAATCACCACAAACAGAATACGCCCGCCGTCCAGTCCCGGAATCGGCAGCAAGTTGGTGATTGCCAGCGCGATGCTGATCATCGCCGCGAAATTGATGATCGGATAGCCTACTTTGTCATCCAGACTCTGTTCCAGCACCGGGCCGCCGATCTGGCCGATTCCCACCGGGCTGACCGGGCGTGCTTCAGAGACGCTCACATCGCCGTTAAACAACCCCTGTACGAATTCGCCCAACAGCCGCAGCGCGCGGGTGAACTGGTTCCAGCCCGTTTCGATTGCTTTGCCAACCGGCTGCGCTTCCGTATAAATATCGGTGTTTTCGTTGATCGCCGTCAGACCGATGATCGCGGGTTCTACCCCCGAAATCCCGATCCCGATGCGCGGTGTGCCGCCCGAATCTTTCTTCGGTGTGACCTTCAAATCGAGCCGTTCCGTCCCGCGCAGCACCGTGACCACCATTTCCTTACCGTCGTGGCTCTTGGTGTAATCCTGAAGCTGTTTCAGGCTGGTGACAGAAATACCGTCCACTGCTACGATCAGGTCTTCTTCCATAAAACCGGCGTCTGCGGCGGGCATATCATCTTCCACGCCTGATACATACACCCGTTCGATGTCGGTATCGGCAGCTTGCTGGGCCACAAACGACGTTTCAAATTGTTCGTCGCCGCGTTTAACCACCAGCGTCACCGCTTGACCTTCCAGATCGGACAGTTTCTCGTTGAACTCGTCGGCTTCGTCCATCTTGTCGCCGTTCACGCTCACGATGATGTCGCCCTGTTGCAGTCCGGCTTCTTCCGCCGCCGACCCACTTTGGATGTCATACACCGCCACGTCTGCCCGTTGGAACGGTTGCCCTACCAGCGCCACCACAATAAACAGCACCAGCGCCGCCACAAAGTTGATACCCGGTCCGGCGGCCATAAAGAACATCCGCTGCCAGGGGCCGGCTTCGAAGACGCTCTTGGCGTTTTTGATACCGCGCTCTTCGATCTCGCTCCGGTCCGCTGCGAGTTCTTCGGGTGTTTTCTGGCGCACCATATCTTCGCCATAAGGCCGCACAAACCCGCCAATCGGCAGCCAGTTCAGGGTGTATATGGTGTCCCCTTTTTCGAACAGGATCAGAGCACGGGGCGGAAATCCGATCCCGAATTCCAAGACTGTAATGCCGCTCAGTTTGGCGGCGATAAAGTGCCCAAACTCGTGAATGATCACGAGGGGAATCAGGACCAGTAAAAATGACGCTACGCCCATCAAAAAATCGCTCATAACCTCGTTACCTCGATGGTAAACAGAAGGGCGTCGCAGAGGGACGCCCTTCTTATACATCCTGGTCTTAATTATAATGGCGGCTGGGGGTAAGAGCAAGACTATTGTGAATCTCTAATGCTTCTCCCATATTTCGCGCTTTCGCGTGCCTCGTGGATGGTCAGCATCGGCGTGTCCAGCACCTTCTGCGAACGTTCGATGCTCAATACCAGCTTTCGCGGGGTGCTGTCCGGTGCGGTTGCCGCCACCACATATTTTCCCGGATCATACCCCAGCGCGTCCAGCAGGGTCGTTCCCAGTTCGTAGCGGCTTAAGGCTTCTGGCCCCACGAGGTGCAGCAGTCCGGCGTAATCCGTCTCCGCCAGTTCGAGCAGTGCCTCCGCCAGATTCACCGCCCAGATCGGGCAGCGAATTTGATCGTTGAACAGCCGGATGATCTCGCCGCGTTCGATGGCGGCAATCATCCACGCCACCTGTGCATTCAGCGGATCGAAATCATAAATCAGGCTGGTCCGCACAATCGCCGCCTCTGGTGCGGTATCTCGAATAGCACGTTCCGCATCCGCTTTGGCCTCTCCATAGCGGCTGTTCGCGCTCGGCTTGGGCGGCGTGTCTTCCGTATAAACGTCCAGTGTGCCATCAAACACCAGATCGGTAGACATTGCCACCAGCCGGATTCCCGTTTCCGCCGCGACTTCTGCCATGTGGCGGCCTGCCAGCCGGATCGCCGTGTCGTAATCGCCCTGGCTGCGTTCGGTGATCGCACAGTGGATCATGGCATCCGGCTGAATCTCGTCTACAACTTGCCTCAGGGCGTCCAGATCGCGCAGATCAATCTGAATCGGGTGCCCTGCGCGGATGCGATCCGGGCGCGAAAAATACGCCGACCACACCTCCCAGCCGCAGGCCGTCGCCCGCTCCGTGAGCGGCCCGCCTAGTGTGCCGCTTGCGCCCGTGACCAATAGTTTATTCATAGCCATCTTGAACCAGAATCCCTACCTGATGAGTGTTGACCATCCGGCTCAGTAATTGACCAAATTCCGTAAGGACCGGGCTTGCTGCGCCCTGCTCCTCCTTTCTCCGCGTGCGGGGAAAGGAGGCCGGGAGGATAGGGGTGAACCCCATAACGTCCGTCTTGCCCTGCATCCCGACTTATCGGTAATGCCTACCGCCTTACTCGTGGCTGCGTTCTTCGAAGGTAATCACGCCCGCTTCAATGGCGCTGAGTGCGGTTGAAGCAGCGGCTTGTGCCGCAACTTGTTTGCTGTGCCCGGTACCGCTCCCACACACCACCGCCCCGATCACCACCTCAACGGTGAACTCGCGTGCATGATCCGGTCCTTCGGTGTTGACCGTCTGGTAGATGGGCGTTTCGCCGAGGAATGCCTGACTCCATTCTTGCAGCAGGCTCTTGGCATCTTTATCGGAAGATCGCAGCAGAATATCTTCCAGGGCCGGTGTGAACAGCGGTTCCGCGAAGCGCCGCGCGGCTTCCATCCCTTGATCGAGATACAGCGCCCCGACCAACGCTTCAAACGCTCCGCACAAATTCTTGCGCCGCGTCCGTCCCCCGGACTCGTCCTCGCCGCGCCCCAACAGCAGCGCCTCACCCAGATCAAAATCGTCGGCAAACTGCGCCAGCGTCTCGGTGCGCACCAGTCCGGCGCGCAGCCGGGTAAGCCGTCCCTCGTCCATTTCGGGAAACCGGTTGTACAGCCACGCCCCCGCGACAAAATCCAGCACGGCATCGCCCAGAAACTCCAGCCGTTCATTATCTTCAAGCGCATGTTCCGGGTGTTCGTTCAGGTATGAACGGTGGGTGAGCGCGCGTTGCAGCAGCGACAGATCGAGAAAATGAATCCCCAGGCGTTTTTGAATACCTTGTAAATCAGACATGATGACCTCATCCAGCTAGTATCTAGCGGAGAAGTCCAATCAATCTCACATGATAGGACAAGTCATGTGAATTTGATTGGTGTTCTCCATCAACGAACCCAATATTAACACGGTCTGCCTCCGTAACAAAAGAGAGCCTGCGGTTGTGCAGGCTTTCCGTGTTCGCGAGTTTTCGACCACTTACCCTATTTTAAGGCGTCGATTTGCCCCCGCAGGTCCAAAAAACGCAAAATCAACGGTGCTTCGGTGCCGCCGCATACTTTCCATTCGCCCGCTTCTTTGAATACCACCACGATCCAGGCCGCATCCTGTTCGCGCTTCTCTTTGTGCTCAACCTGGATGTCGTTATTTTCAAGCTTGCTTTTGACCGTGCCCCACACCTCAACCTGCACGGTGTCAGCCGTTTCTTCATCATAATCATCGGGAATATCGTAATGCAAATCAAATTTTAGCTCGGCTTTGGCCCCTTTTGTGAGGGCAAAGTTCAGGTTTTTATGGAACTCCGAACACAGCAGTTCCTGTACCTGATCTTCGTCCTGCGCCTCCAGGCGATTAAAGAATTCTTCGGTGGTTCCTTCCGGGCTGTCTAGATCGGGGCTGGCACAGGCGGCCAATGCCACCACTAAAACGAGGGCAAGTAACTTCCGCATATAGGATTCTCCTTGCGCACACTATTGCATATTGCAGACTTTCCAATCGCCGTCGCGTTTTTCGAGCCGCATCATATAGTCAACCGCATAGGATTGTTTGTTAACTTTGCGCGTCCCGCTGACTTTGATGGTAGCCTCGTTACCGGACGAGTTTTCTTCCTCGTATTTCACATCAAATTCCACACTAAGCTGCTGGTCGCCGCTTTCCCGAATCCATACGTCGATTTCGTCGTAGAGTTCAGGACACACATAACTTTTGGCTTTTGAAAACTCGTGCCGCTCAAACGCTTCATAAAACTTTCGCGCCACGTCTTTCGAACTGCTGCCACATCCCGCCAGCAGCAGCGCGATCACCACGAGGCCCAGCCGTCGCATGCTTGTTCTCCCTTTAGACAAAGGTGACGCGGATCACCAGCCGCCCTAACCGCAGATCATCATTATCGCGCAGAATACGCACTTCGTAAGGCAGTATCCGCTGGTTATTGAGATACGTGCCGTTGGCGCTGCCCAGGTCGCTGACCGAAATCGTGTCATGATCGCGCCGCATCACTGCATGCACGCGCGACACCCCTTTTTCGAATGCCTCATACTTGGATAAATCCACATCCGGCTGGGGAGCATTCAATACTTCATGCGCCCGTCCCACCGTCAGTTCGCCGCTGATTTTTACCAGCAGCACTTCCCCGGTTTCGCGCATCGTAAATTGCAGGCGGCTTTCCTGATTAAAATAAGCGGTTCCCCAGCGCCGTCGCGGTTCGAGTGCCTCAACAACATCATCAAGTTGGGTCGTTTCAACTGGTAAAACATCGCGTAGCGCTGACAACAGAATGTGCCCACAGGCATAGCAGTGTGTGCCGCCTTGCGGATTACTTTTCCCACAATGCGGACAGATTTCTGCTGTTTTATCCATTCACCGCACCCTCGAAATTATCAAGGCAGAGTTAATACAATCATAACGCACAGTTCGATCTTCCACAAGCGCCCTTGCCAGGACGGGGCTTAACGGCTATGCTCAAGGTTAGTTTTTAGTTTGTTTTTGATGGCAGGACAAAATTATGATTCATATTGCCTATATTGAAGGTGACAAACGCAGCCAGTTTACATTCGAGCAAATCGCCCAGGTCTTAAAGGCCAAAGGTTATGATAACCAGCTTCAGGTCTATTCGCAGCCCGAACAGGCCCTGGAATGTATTCCGCTCGAACGCCCCGATATTATTTTTTTGGATATGCGCACCACCACCGGGCGTAAACCGGCGGGGTTAGACTTAGCGCGTGCGTTGCGCCAGCATCCCCTGACCCGGAATACGTTTCTGGTTGCCATGACCGACTACGCTATGCCTGCGGATCGTTCGGCAGCCTTGTCCGCCGGCTGTCACGAATTTCTATCCAAACCGCTGCGTTACCAGTCGGTTGAGGAAGTGATCACGCATCTTCTGGATCTGCCTCAGTAGCTTCAGTAGCTTCAGTGGCTTCAGTAGCCTCAGCAGTCTCAGTGGCAGGGGCTGCTGCCAGTGCCGCCGTGATCAGATCGTCGAGGTTCGTTTGGGCGGCCTCGGTACTCAGCCAGGTGAGAAATTCAATATTCCCCGCCGGGCCTTTTAACGGTGAGGGGATCAACCCCCACACGTGGTATCCTGCTTCCTGCGCCGCGTCCAGCACATCCTGTAACACGCGCCGGTGGACGGCTGGATCGCGCACCACGCCGCCTTTACCCACTTGCCCTTTGCCCGCTTCGAACTGCGGTTTGATCAGCGCGATCACGCCCACCGCCTTTTCTACCAGCCACCCGCGCAGCACGGGCAGCAGCAGGCGCAGCGAAATAAACGACGCATCCACCACGATCAGACTCACCGGTTCGTCCAGCGTTTCAACATACCGGGCATTCGTACGTTCCAGCACTACCACGCGCGGATCAGACCGCAGGCGGTAATCCAACTGCCCATACCCCACGTCTATCGCATACACTTTCGCCGCGCCGTGCTGTAAAAGACAGTCGGTAAATCCGCCTGTACTTGCGCCGACATCCGCGCAGATCCGCCCCTCCGCCGTCAGCGGGAAGGCATTCAGCGCCGCGTCGAGTTTTTCCCCGCCCCGGCTGACAAAACGCGGAGCCTGTTTGACCTGCACTTCAACATCGGCAGCCACCCGCATTCCCGGTTTATCGCGGATTTCTCCTTCCACGCGCACTTCGCCCGCCATAATCATCCGGCGAGCGGCTTCGCGGCTGGGGGCTAACCCCCGTTCAGCCAGCAGCATATCCAGGCGGATTTTTTCGGTCATCGGTCTTACGGCTGGGTGGGTGCTTCGACAAAACGCACTTCGAACATCTTCGGCCACCGCTTCCCGGTGATCAAAAAGGTGTCCGTATCGGGCTGGTAAGCAATGCCGTTCAGCACATCCTGCTCGCCCAGTTCGGCAGTTTCTTCGGCGGTCAGCAGTTCCGATGCATCGATCACCGCGACCACGACCCCATTTACCTTGTTGATCTGCACGATAAAATTGGTTTTCCAGATATTCGCGTAAACGTAATCACCCACGCATTCCAACTCATTCAGGTTATACACTGGCTGGCCTTGATACGTGACCATCCCCTGGTGAACGAGTTCAAAGGTTTCCGCATCGCGCAGCGAGAGGAACGGCGATCCGTCGCTCATATACAGCCACTTTCCGTCCGCGCACAGACCCCAGCCTTCGCCCGTATAATCGAAGGTGCCGATCTGCTCAAACGTGTTGATGTCGTACACAAACGCCACATTTTCCTGCCACGTCAACTGGATCAGTTTATCCCCAACCCGTTCCAATCCTTCCGCAAAATATTCTTCTGGCACCGTGACCGATTTCAGCACTTCGCCGGTTTCCGGGTCCACCTGCCGCAGCGACGACTCGCCGCGCAGCCCGGTGCTTTCATACAGCGCGCCTTCATGCAGCAGAAAACCCTGTGTGTAGGCTTTGAGATCATGTTCGCGTACCGAGATCACTTCGGGGACCAGCACCTTGACCGGTTCCATCAGCGGATCATTCCCTTGTGAGGCAGCGGGCTGTACGCCGAGCAGTACAACCAGCAGGGTAAGCAAAACGAGTAAACGCTTCATAGAGTTAACCATCCTTGAGTTATCAGACTTTTGTCCGGCAAGTTTAACACGACAATCGTTTCCCTGGTATAATGCCGTTTGCATGTCAGGAGGTTGAATTTGGATACGGTAAAAGCCCCTCTTAAATCGCTTTGGAGCACCTTGCCCGCTCCCGTGCGCGGCTTGATTCGCACCATGCGCCCGCGCCAGTGGACCAAAAATGGCTTTGTGTTTGTGGGTATCCTGTTTGATAAACAGTTTTTTGATCTTGAACCTTTTGCCCGTGTCATGGCGGCTTTTTGGTTGCTGTGTTTAACCGCCAGCACCATTTACGTAATCAACGATTTGGTGGACATTGACCGGGATCGCCTTCACCCGAAAAAGCGCAACCGTCCCTTGCCATCCGGCCAGCTTCCCATCGCGTGGGCCAAAGTCGCGGCGTTTGTCTTTCCGGTGATCGCGTTAACCCTCAGCCTTTACAGCCTTCCCTTGACTGCCGTATTGGTGGCTTATCTCGCCTTGCACATCGCCTATTCATTCTGGCTGAAAAACATCGTCATTATTGATGTCTTTGCGATTGCGGCGGGTTTTGTGCTGCGGCTCGTGGCGGGCGTGGTGGTCATCGACATCACCAATTTTTCGCCCTGGCTCTATGTCTGCATGGGCCTTTTGGCGCTGTTTTTGGCGGTTGGCAAACGCCGCCAGGAACTGTTGCTGCTGGAAGATGCCGCCCAGAATCACCGCACGACTTATAAAGATTACAATTTGCCGCTGCTCGACAACATGCTGCAATTGGTCATGACCAGCACCGTTCTGACTTATATGCTCTATACTATCGAAGCCGAAACGGTGCGCGCCAATGGGCACTGGATGCTGTTGACAATTCCCTTTGTGTTATATGGCATTTTTCGCTATATGTACCTGATCCATGTGCGGGGCGAGGGCAGCGCGCCGGATGAACTTTTGTTCAAGGATTTGACGCTGCTGGCTACGGTGATTTTGTATGGGATGTTTGTCGGCGTCATTCTTTATTTTGTCTGATTTTATCTGATTTTGTTTGAATTATTATGAAATCCGCTCCCGGCAAAATCATTCTGTTTGGCGAACATGCCGTTGTCTACGGTCAGCCCGCCATTGCTGTTCCACTGCAAGCGGTTCAGGCTTTGGCTGCGGCGGAGGTCGCGCCGCCCGGCAGTGGTTTGATCGTCCACGCGCCCGATCTGGGGCAAACCTTGTGTTATGACGACTGTACGGATACCGATCCGCTGTACAGCGCGCTGCTTTATCCGCTGTGTGTCACCCTGCGCCGCCTGAACCATCCCGTTCCCGATCTCACGCTTACGGTCCATTCCACCATTCCCATTGCCAGCGGTCTGGGCAGTGGGGCAGCAGTCGCGGCAGCGCTCATCCGTGAACTGGTGTCGGCGCTGGGAGCCAATCTCGATGACACTGCGATCAACGAACTGGTTTACGAAGTTGAAAAGCGCCATCACGGTACGCCCAGCGGCATCGATAACACGGTGATCGTTTTTGGTCGCCCCGTCTATTTTGTGCGCGGCCAACCCATCGCAACTTTTCAGATCGCCCAACCCTTCACCCTGCTCGTGGGCGATACGGGGCAGGGCAGTCCGACCAAACTGGCGGTGGGCGACGTGCGCCGGCTCTACGACTCCGACCCGGATCGTCTGACTCCGCTGTTCAGCCGGATCGGTGAAATTGTGTGTGCTGCTCGTGCCGCGATTGAATCCGGCGCGGTGGACAGTCTCGGCCCTTTGATGGATGAAAACCACGCTCTGCTGCGTGACATCACCGTTTCTTCGGATGATCTGGATCGGTTATGCGCGGCGGCGCGGCAGGCGGGCGCACTGGGCGCGAAGCTCTCCGGCGGCGGGCGCGGCGGCAACATGATCGCCCTGGTCACGTCCGATCAGGTCGAACAGGTCCGCGCGGCACTGCACCATGCGGGCGCGGTTCGCGTGTTGGAAACGGCGGTGACTTGCTAATCGTTGCGGGTCTTTCTGCGGCTGTATTGGCGGTAGTGCTTGCGGTTGTGCTGCGCCGCGCGCTCTACTATCTGGTGCAGCATCCTGAACTCAAAACCGCCGTCGATAGCCCGCCGCTCAGTTATCAACGCTGCCAGATGACATTGCAGCATGTGATCCTGCGCTACCAGCAAATCGAACAGCAGCTCGCGTCCAGCGCGAGTATTACGTGGCAGTCGCCGCGTGGTTTTTTTTATGTGGTCAATGGGGCAGGCGTCCAACAGCACCACGATCCGCTCGTCTATCGCCTCTCTTGGGACGAGATCGGCGGGGTTGGGGTGCGCATGCAGCCCGGTTTCAAATTTCTCGATCATGATCGCGACGGTTATGTTGACCAGACCCAGACTACCGGCTACTCGTTCCATATCCTGATCGTGCCCATCAGCGGCAATACCATCGACATCCAGATTCCAACCGGCGGCCAGCCCGACGCGGTAGACTTTGTCGCCCATACCATCGCCTTTGCCCGCCGCAAAGACCGCCGGATCAATGTCTTCGGTTTCAACAAGCCGCCGCTGCCCGCCCGCCAGCGGATCACCCGCCGCCATTAGCGTTTTTAATTTCGTAGTCTTCGCTATTCGTGAGGTACAGATGGAATCAATCCCCAAATATGACAGCCCGCGTGAAGGCCGTGTGTTAACCCGTGAAGAAGTCAAAGCCCGTTTTGATCATGAAACAGCAGCGGTCTATAGCCAGGACTCCCCGATCTATCTGCCCGACTTCGCCGCCGCTTTCGCCCTGGTGATCAAGTCCGTTACCAGCCATCTGCCCGCCGCTCCGCGTTTCCTGGACCTGGGCGCAGGCACGGGGAATCTATCGCGTCGGATGCTGGAAGCGGTAGAGAATAGTCACGGCACCTTGTTGGACTTCTCACCCAACATGCTGGCGGGGACGAGCACGGTTTTGGCGTCGTATCAGGGGCGCTATGATACCATCTGCGCTGATTTTTTCAGCGCTGAGTTCGCGGCTCAGCAGTTCGATGTGGTGATTTCCAGTTTCGCGCTGCATCATGCGCGCGGCGATGAGGAGTATTTGCAGGTGTATCGTCACATTCACCGCTGGCTCAAGCCGGGCGGGGTCTTCACCTGCTGCGATGTAGTCAGTGGCGACACCCCGCATTGGACCGCCCTCAACGAGCAGGGCTGGCAAGGGTACCTGCGCGCCGTCGATTTCCCTGAAGAGCAGATCGAACGCATTTTTGCCAGTTATTATGTCGAGGATACGCCGATCTCCTTGTCGCGCCATTTAGCCCTGTTGCACGAGGCGGGTTTCACCCATACGGATGTGCTGTGGAAGCAGTACAACTTCGCGGTCTATTGCGCGCAAAAAGAGCAGGCCCCTAACGCCTGATCTCCCCTCATTTCAACGGATGTTCCGTAGGGGCGTATCGCCCGCTCCATTTTTCTCCCCTTCCTGCTTGCGGGAAGGGGTAGGGTGCTCTGCTTGCTGCACCCGCTTTTCCCCCCTCGCCAAATGCAGATTTAGTCTGAATCCCCCCCGATTCAGCTTAAATTTTGCCCCATTTAGCCTAAATCTATCCCACATTTATCCCAAAGTAGGTTACTTTTATCCCCATTAAGGTTA
>CAYYNB010000035.1:0-42873 GCA_964472565.1 uncultured Anaerolineaceae bacterium | reverse complement strand
GGCTGCCGCCTGGTCTTCGACCTGATCCTTCCCCTGCTTTTTCGTCAGGATACCACCCGAACAAAGTGTTCACTATATCCCTCAGGGTTGCATGCCTGAACATTTCTGGACACCCGGCAGTTTTGGCCTAGTTTCGACTCCGGTCGATATTTTACGCTTCGCTCAGATGCTGTCTAACCGGGGAGACCTGGACGGTGTGCGGATACTGGCTCCGCGTACGGTGGATTTAATGGTATCCAATCATCTGCCGCCAGCGCTGCTCCCCTATCGCTTTACGGGGAGGCAACCCTTGTATGGATATGGACATGGACTTGGTGTTCATGTTCTCCTGGACCCTGGTCTGGCCGGTATCCCTTGCTCCCAGGGGGAATTCTGGAAAGATGGGGGTTCAGGCACGCTATTTTGGGTCGATCCGCGCTCCGAACTGGTTGGAGTTGTCCTCTACCAGCTTGACCCATTCTGGATTCATCCCGTTTTCGCCCAAGTGAAGGCGCTTGCCTATCAGGCGATAATAGAGTAAACAGGTTACGAAAGGAGAAGCTTCTACCTCATTGGTTAGCGAAAGTACCAGACTGTTCTCGCAACCGCTGCACATCGCGCACGGGTGGTTCACCGAAGAGGCTTTTGTACTCCCGATTGAAGTGAGAAGCATCGTTGTACCCCACGCGATAGGCCGCACTGGTTGCATCAAGGTCTTCGCCCAGCATCAGGCGGCGCGCTTCCTGTAGCCGCAGTTGCTTCTGAAATTGCAGCGGACTCATCGCCGTGACGGATTTGAAGTGGTAATGGAAGCTCGAAACACTCATGCCCAGTTCCTGGGCCAACCCCTCGATGCGAATGGGTTGGTCGAAATCCTGGCGAAGGCGCTCAACAGCCTTCACGATGTTTGGTGTGTAATTCCCTGATGCGGTGAGGTGACAGAGTCGGCTTCCCTGATCCCCCATCAAGAGGCGATAGATGATTTCCCGCGTGATGAGCGGCATAAGGATGCGCGCTTCAGCAGGGGAATCCAACAGCCTGACGAGCCGTACGACGGCATCCAGCAGGTCCGCATCCAGAGGGCTGACATTGATAGCCCGCGCTTCAACACGGTTTAGTGGCAAAGGATGACCTGTCTCAATCATGACAGAGCCGACAAGTGTTGGGAGAAGTTCGAGGCGCAGGCTGAGATAGGGCCGCTCCCTGGATGCTTCGAGTACCTGGCTTGTGCGAGGTAATTCAAGCGTGGTGAGAAGATAGTTAAAGGGATCATACTGATAGCGGGAGTCACCCAGAAAAACCACTTTGCTCCCCTGTGCAATCACACAAAAGGACGGCTCAAGTACGCTGTGAATTCGCTCCATAGGTGCGGAGATGCGCCCCAGATGAAGGCCCTGGAATGGCTGGATGACGCCATCTGCGGGGATAGCTCGTGCTATTCGTTCCACCAGTTCTTCACGGTCAGCCTGCATCCGCTGCGCCTCGCGCTCTGCGTGCTGATGATTGATCGCCTTCATAACTAACCCTGCAATCGACTCATGTAAAATATCTGTAGGATTATACAATTATCTCGGATAATTCTACAATCATTTCGTGTCAGGTTTCCCTATAATAAACGTCAGAAACAGAAACCACCAGTTCCTTTTTTAAGATGCGCTGGAATTTTCTTCAGGAACGGAAAAAACAAATCCTGAGGAGTAGCATCAGTCTTGATCGCAGGGTAAGACAGTCTCAACTCTTAGCCCGATAACAGGAGTGTGGAAAATGCAGAAACGTAAGCTTGGAAACAGTGGTCTGGAAGTCTCGGCTCTCGGACTTGGCTGTATGCGAATGACTTTCGGCGATGCACCCATTGGAACCCGCCAGGAGATGATCACTTTCCTTCATACGGCGGTTGAGCGTGGCATCACTTTCTTCGATACGGCTGAAGTTTATGGCCCATTTACCAACGAAGAACTGGTGGGCGAAGCGCTTGAATCGTTTCACGGGCAGGTCGTGATCGCGACCAAGTTCGGGTTCAAACATGATCCCGACAAGGGACCACATCCTGGGGGTGGTCTGGACAGCCGACCAGAGCAGATCAAGCGGGTGGCCGAGGCATCACTCAAGCGACTGAGGGTTGAGACCATCGATTTGTTCTACCAGCACCGGGTTGACCCGGACGTGCCGATTGAAGATGTGGCCGGAGCCGTCAGCGATTTGATACAGACCGGCAAAGTGAAACATTTCGGTCTTTCTGAAGCAAATGCCGAAACCATTCGCCGTGCTCATGCCGTTCAACCGGTTACGGCTATCCAGAGTGAATATTCGATCTGGTGGACGCCTGTTGAAGATGCTGTTCTGCCCACCTGCGAAGAACTCGGCATTGGGTTTGTGCCTTACAGTCCATTGGGGCGTGGTTATCTGACCGGCAAGATTGATGAGAAGACGACCTTTGCCGAGAATGACATTCGCAGTCGTAATCCCCGCTTCACCCCAGAGGCTATCAAAGCCAATCGGGTTGTCATTGATCTGCTGGAGCGGATAGCCGCAGAGAAACATGCTACCCCGGCCCAGATTGCGCTGGCGTGGCTGCTGGCGCAAAAACCCTGGATTGTACCTATTCCAGGCTCGCGCAAGCTCGAACGTCTGGAAGAAAATATCGGTGCCGCTGATGTCGAATTGACAGCCGATGATCTCCGTGAAATCAAAAACGCCATGTCACAGCTCACGGTAGTCGGCGACCGGTATTAGGGCGGCGCTCAAAGTATTGGAACGAGGACAAACAACAACAGACGTCAAAATAATCGAAGGCTGGGCGGGGGTGTACCTCCTCAATGGGCTTAACCGAAAAAACGGTTCAGGTGCCCCCTACCCAACTCCCCCGTTATCCAACGGCATGATGTGGTTCAGGAGACTTCGACACCCTGACATTCACGTAATCCACTACTTGCAGTGGGATGGTTCACATCCAATTTTAGGGCGGCTTCAAAATCTGTGATGGCCTGTTCACAGTTCTGCAAACGAAGTTTGGACCAGCCCAGACCGCTGTAGGCATCGGCAAGACGAGCATCGCGTTCGCTGCCTGTTCCGGTTGTCAACAGTTGGACTGACTTTTCAAAGGCGGTAAGTGCATCCTCATAGCGCAGCAGGTTATAATATGCCCAGCCCATTCCCTTATAGGCCAATCCTGGAATGGAATAGCCATAGGTGAGCGCAGTATTGAAACTGATGATGGCCTGATCCCATAACCCAGACCAGAAGAAGTTTTCGGCTAAACCAAAATAGGCGGCACTGCTTGCAGGGTTGATCGATAAGGCTTTTTGATAGAAGTCTTCGGCTAACGAGTAATTTCGCTGGCTGCGCTGCTGATCGCCCAGTGTAACATAGTAGGCATCCGGGTGTTCGAGGGCGTTGGATACCAGTGTCGCAGAATCATAACGCCCAGTTTCTTGTTCGATGAGACCCCAAACCCATGCTGCCGAACTCCTCGATTGAGAGGCAACGATCCAACTCAATTGTACTTGGGGTACGGTGTAGCGCAGACCGTTAGCATAGCGCATGGATGGCAGTGGAATAGTCCAGCCTAACGATTGGTAGAGTGCCGCCAGATCTACCACCTGTTTTGACCACTGATTCAGCGGCGCAGGAAACGATACGATTGTTGGCTGTCCATCCTGGGTTGCCCTATCTGTTGGAGGACCAAAGAGAATCCACAATTGATGAACCCCATCGACTACCTCTAGCCCATAAATTTCATCCCTGAGATCGGTGGTTGGATAAACCCACACCGTGAAATTATCGGGAAATGATACAGTTTGTGTTAATCGCACCATCGGGGGCACTTCCGCGTTTGGATTGCTCTCCATTTGCAACTGCAACGCGGATCGGTTGGCATGAGATAGGAGAGTCAGGGTGGGCAGACTGCCAGGATCCGCATCTAATACCCATTCGGAGGGTGCGGATCCATCCTGGGGCCAGTAACGATAGTCTGGATTGGCGATCTGATCAGGATTGGCGTAATGGGTTTGTTTGGGAATCGTCAGCACCGCGCGCAGGGTGTAATCTCCCTCGGCATCACTCACAACCACCTGCCCATCCCATGCGGCATGAAAAGCTTTGAAAGAAGTTTCCTGGGCGCTGATCACATACTGACCGATCTGGCCCGGTTGTAAATGCTCTGGTCCGCTGTCGATATGCCAAGGCCACGCCTGATTCGAAGTCTGTGGTTGGACGGCAAATCGTGGCGTAAACAACTTAGAACTGTTATTGCTGACAGTCAGTGTCAGACGATTTACCTGTCCGTCAAACAGCACCTCAACAGGTGGTGTATAAGCCAAACTGATCAGTGGGTCCTGGTGGAGATAATAGCCCGCCAGCCCTACATTACCCAGCACGATCACCCCAACCATTCCCAGCGGAACTACATGGCGGTAACGATGGCTAGCTGGTGAGGCGGGCAGCGAAAAACAGCCGTCCAGACGGCAAACTACCGCAGCTAACAACACAGGCAGCCAGTACAGCCAGTAATTGGCAAGGCCGCGATAGTACAGCCAGAAAAAAACAGCCGGGAAAATCCAGAAAGCCTGTCCAATGGGCCGGGTGTAAAACCAGTAAAGGATGAGCAGGATCAGCAGCGAAGAGAATTGCAGCCCGGAATAAAACAGCCGGGGGAAAGGCGCAATCCCGTATTGAGTTAACGCGCCGATGCTCTGGCTCATGAAGTTGAACGCGGCATAGGATGGCTCAACCGCGCCGCGCAGCCATGCTTCAGGATTCCAGATCACGAAGGGGAGATTGACTACAACAAAAAACAGAACGCTGATCCCGACAAAATATAATATCCGGCTCAATCGCTCACGGCGGGTTCCTTCTTCGCGCCAGAGATAGATCACCAGGAAGGGAGCTGCAAACCAGGGCTGCTGCCTGAAGGTACATGCTGCCCCAAACAAAAGCGCACGGAGGGTGGGGCGTTTCCAGGTATAGATGACTCCGATCAGCGCTAAACTCCATATAATATCCTGCACCCCATTGAGCGTGTAGGGAACAAAGTCGCGAAAAACGACCAGCGGCAGCAAAACTACAGGGCGCAACCACTCTGGCGTTTTGATAAAAACCACAATTAACAGAATCAGATGGGCCAGGGTATTAATAAAGCGCACTTCTCCCAGCCCGATCTGATCAAAAAGCCACAGGATCAGGGTCGGCAGCACCGGGTAGGTCAGCCGATTTTGGGGAGCACCATCGATAAAGGGCGTAAAATGACCTGGGTCGCGGTAGACACGCAGCATATCGGAGAAGTTCCAGGCATAAGGGTTTTCGCCGCGTTCCAGTGCCTCTGCCGCGAACTTGGCAATCATCTCGTTATCGGTGTGAGGTGAATACAGCGGATTGTAATTAACAATGCTGAGGTATCCATAGGCTAACAGCATGATGATGAATCCCATCAGCACTCCCCACGCTGCCCGGCGCGGCACAGGCCGGATCAGAGCCAGCCCAAAACAAACAAATCCGATGACGCACAGGGCTAAAGACAAACCAAGCATGACCGGATAACGAAAAGCGAATCCCTGGTTCCAAACATCTGAGGCGACGTTCAATACGAGCAGGGCGGTGCTGATCAACCCAATTCGGAGAAGTATCTCATCCAGATGCAGTTCCATTTTATCAATCATCGGGATGTGTCTCCTCAAGACGATCTTCTGCCTGGTTGACCGTCTCACGAATTGTACTGTCATTGGGGGCATAGGTCAGGGCATGCTGGTAGGCTTCCAGAGCCAGATCATACAGCCGTTCGGCTTCATAGAACTTGCCCAACCGAACATAATAACCGGCGGGATCTTCCAATGTATCTGCCATTAGATCCGCTGGATCGATGCGATAATTGCCCTGTTCGACAGCGCTGATCCATAAATGTCCTCCCGTGGAAGCGTCAGGAGCAGAGACAAATAGTGTCAGCGTTACTATCTGAAAGTCTGCTGTCACATTCCGGTAGGTAACATGTTCGAACGCGGGCGGATCCCAACCGGCTTGATCATATGCGGCTTGTAAATCAAAGGTTTGGCGGCTCCATTCCCCTAGCGGTACCCGCCGCTCAATTACATAATGCTGCGATCCATCCTGCCAAGCCCGATCCCCTGTGCCGAATAAAAAGGTTAGCCGCCGCTCATTATCAATGATTTCGATCCCACGCTGGCTCACTGTTTCGTCTTCCACATATACCCACAGGCTGATAGGTTCTCTGGGCCAGAGAATAGCGGTGTTTAATGCCGCCCAACTCATAGGACCATAGGGGCTGTCCAGCGTAATAGCTAGCGCTGTACGCCCTTCCTGAACGTCGAGTGATAAGCTCCCGACGCCAGAGGGAGCAATGTATGAATCCCAGAAAATGGGTGTGCTGGTGTTTTTATCCCAGTATAAGAAGTCCGGGTTTGGAATCGCGTCGGGCCACAAGAAGGTTTGATCTGGTCCGATGGTTGTCACAGCCCGCAGATTCTGATTTCCTCCTGCGTCGGTGACGACAATCTGAGCGGGATCATGCGCCGCAAATCCCGGTTGTCCATCGCTTGCGATCTGGTATAGTGCAGTCTCGCCTGGAGCGAGGGATGCCGGACCACTTTCAATTAACCAGGGCAGCGGATTGACCGCTGTATCACGATGCTGGACCATAAAACGCGGCACAAGCTGGTCTGGGCTGTTGTTTTCAACCTGGACTGTCAGCCGGAACACCATTCCATTGACTGTGATGTAAGGGGGAAGCACCTGCACCGATATTGGTGCAGTTCGAGCCATCACCGCTCCGAGGATGATGAGAATTCCGCTAACCAGCCCGGTCAGTTGAAGCGTCGGCTTCCATGAGACAGCACGCGCAGGTGGACGATCATAGGCATAGATATATACCGATGCGAGCGCCGGGAAAAACCAGTAATCCCAATAGGCGATCAAAGTGCGCGGCGAAAACCACATCATGAGCGCCGGAGCCAACAGCCACAGCTCACGCACTTGTTCGAAATGCCGCCAGTAAATTAGCAGCAGCATTCCACCGACCGCCAAAGTGACCAATGAAAAATAAGATCGGGGCAGGGATAAATAACCAAACTGGACCAGCCCGGAGGGACTGCCCTGGCTGAGCAGCACCAGATTCGATTGGAATGGAGTTATGATCCCTTTCATCCATTCGACCGGGTTACTGATGGCAAATGGCAGATTAATCACTAAAAAAGTACCAGCACTAACAGCCACGAAACGGATAATTTCGCGCCAGGGTATAGAGTTTTCAGCCGACTGGTTTTCTTTCCACAGCCGAATCAATAAAAATGGGGCTAACATCCAGACATTCTGTTTATAGGCCGCGGACATCCCATACAACACGGCGCGTAGATACGGTTTGCGCCAGGCTAGAATCATGAGAGTCAACAGCAGCGCCCACACAATATCGATCCCGCCGAGCAGCCCGTTTGTAGTAAAATTTGTTCCGACAACCAATGGAAACAGGATCAACGGCTGGAGTGAACGCGGCGCACCAAGAAACAGCGCCATCAGCACTACTATCTGGGAGACGATTAACAGTGTAAATGCGCCTGGCAGTCCAACCGCCCGAAATGGCAGCGCCAGTAGAAAACTCAACGCGGGGTAGGCATAATGACCTTCGTTTGATCCGGCAATGGTTGGAGTCAGCGAAGCTTGATCGGTCCGGTAGATTTCATAGACACCGGAGAAATCCCAATCATAAGGATTTTTGCCATGTCGAACCATGTCGGCTGCCATTTCCAGGTTTAATGCGGCATCAATGCGGACATAAGCGGGACGTGGCGAGCTTTTCACCCAGAGCAATGTACTGATCAGAATTTCTGCAAGCAGCGCTACCAGGATAAGCCAGCGTAATTCCTGTAACGGAGAACATAAGCCAGCGACCAGAATCAAAGCCAGACCTGCCCCCCCCGCAGCGATCATCAAATAAACCAATGTGCGCGATTCGGGTAGAAGCCCTGATCCGTTAATGTGCAGCGCTGTCAGTATTAACCAAGCTCCTGCGCATAATAATCCAATGCGCAGGAGGACAGCCTCATTGATTTTGAGTCCAGATGAAACCACACGAGTTGACATATTACTCCTGCGTGACCAGGGTGTTGATAGGGAGGTCTATCGGCCACTGAAAATTTTTTATCCGGCGGGTTCGCCAACGGCATTATTTCGCAGAATAGTCTACACGAACAACCCTGTAAATTAAATTTTATTTAGTGTAATTATCCTAAAATTTACAAGTTTTTACTTGCTATAAGTATTTGTTTGAATTATCCTAATAAGAAAGAGACAGTAGATGGTGTAAGTATAAATAGACTTGATACCATTTTGCAATGAATTCTAAGTGGGTATCCTTGTCCTTCCTGTTTTATAAACAACTCGGCTATCTTTATATTCAATAAGGAGCAATGCAATGCGCACGAACCGCAAGATTCTGGGGATTGTGTTTGTTGTTGCAGTGATGGTAACTGCGTTTGCCTTAACAGGGATCCCCTATGGACATTTCAATTGGTCTAATATTGTCGCCGCACAGGATAACAATTCGTCTTATAATGGGCCAACCAAGCCGGGTTGCCAGATTGACATTCCCGACGGGGCTGTGGTCGGCAGTTTCCTGAGTGATACGCCGTTCTATTGGTCGCCCAATGTAGAAGAGTCCAGCACAGTGTACCGTGTTGGTGCTGGGGAAGCCCCCAAAACTGCCTGGGTAATCGGCCAGGATGCCAGCCAGAGCTTCTATAAGATTGTGTGGGCCTGCCAGTATCTGTGGGTTCCTAAGGCTACGATGGGCCCCAATTATGACACCGTTTGGGAAGGAACTCCGCTGCCTACGCGTATTGTCGAATAGGCGAGTTGGATTGAATATCAGAGCGCTGCTGAATTATCCAGCGGCGCTTTTTTGTTGGGAATACTATGCCTCGTGAATCAGTTACGCGTCTACTAAGCCGGCTTTGGTTTCAGCAAGTGGCAATATTTATCATTTGTCTGGCTGTTCTGGTGAAGACAACTGCGCCCACGCTGTATACGCTGGATAGTGCAGAATTTGCTATTGGCGCAAATACTTTAAGTATCGTCCATGCCCCTGGCTATGCACTATATCTGGTCGCCGCGCACATTTTTACGTGGCTGCCGGTTGGTGATCTTGGGTATCGAGTTAACTTGTTTTCTGCCGTGAATCTGGCTCTGACTGCGCCTGTTCTGTATGCCGTATTATTGCGTTTAACCAAACAGTGGTGGGCGGCTCTGGCAGCGGTATTGGGCTTCATGTGGTCGTATTATGTTTGGGCGTCGGGAATTGTAGCTGAAATTTATGCCTCGCAGATTCTCACTCTGGCGCTGGTGCTGGGCGGACTGGCTGTGCTCTATCGCAGTTCTCATTCCGCCGAACGTTCAGGCCTGGTAATCGCGGTTGGTGGCCTATTTGGATTGGCTGTAGCGACCCATCCTGTCTCGATCTTATTCGCTCCCGGCATGGTGATTAGTTTTCGACTGCTCCGGATCCGCTGGCGAGACAGTCTGTGGGCCGCGCTGCTCGCCGCCAGCATTGTTGGTCTCTCCCTGAGCTATTTCCCCTTACGTTATATGGCCGATCCACCACTGAATCTTGCCGGGGCTTATGATGCCAGGGGATATTTTGATCCGGTTGATTTGCGTACACCGGAAGGGGTGTGGTGGCTGCTCAGTGGGCAGCAGTTTTCAAGCCTGTTTTTTGCCAATGGCGTACTGCCCGATCTGTCCCATTTTTTCTCGCTGCTTTGGGCCAATTATTTAGGATTCGGCGTATTGATCGGTGGTGTGGGATGTTACGAGGCTTACCGAACCGAACGCCGCTTGTTCTGGCTATGGCTGGCTTTTTTTGTGCCCTATACCTACTTTTATGCCTGTTATGGCGTGTCCGATGTCGAAACGATGCTTGGCCCTACTTATTTACTGTGGGCGATTATGATCGCGTTCGGATTACGTTACCTAGCACTGCCACCACGATTACGCCCGCTCATGGCTTTGGGGCTGCCTGCCATTCTCCTGACGATCAATTTTCCACTTCTTGATCTAAGTTCGGATCGAACCGTCCGTATTCGTGCTGAGAGCCTGATGGCTGAGATTCCTGCTGACGCGGTTGTATTGGGCCACTGGTGGGATATTGTTCCTCTGCAATATCTACAGATCGTTGAAAACCAACGAACTGACCTCACTCTGCGCAACCAATTTCTGTATTCTGAAACAAATTATGAGGCCTATTTAGCATGGTATCTTGAATCAGCCGCTGATCCGCTGGTGATTCTGGGGAATGCACCACCGGAGATTCCAGAGTCTATACACGTCTCAATGTCGATGCTCACACTTGATATTTCACATAACAGCGAAAAAGTCAGCGAACCGGTGATTGCTGGGATTATTCTGGTTCGATCATCTGAGGTCCCTTAAGTGTGATGATGTTTAATCTGTTGACTGCACGATTGAAACGACTGCCAACACCCACCTACCAAGCATGGCAGTGGATGATCCCACTGCTGCTGCTGGTGACCGCATTGGGAAGCCAGTATTTGGCCGATGACAACCTGTGGTATGACGAAGTTCATTCACTTATTAAAGCGGGCGGCGCGAGTTTTCCACGCCGTGACCCGGTGGAGATTTGGAACTTTATCGCCACACATGATTCTTTTCATCCCCCAGGATTTTTCGTACTTCTGGCGGGGTGGGGACAGCTTGCAGGTTGGACACCTTTTGCTGATCGCGCGCTGGCGCTTTTGTTCGGCATGCTAGCGGTAGCGTTTACCTATCGTGTGGGGAGCAGCATGTTTTCACACCGCGTGGGTTTCTTTGCCGCAGCGGTGCTGAGTTCATCCGCCATACTGGTCCATTATATGCACGAACTGCGCCAATATACGGCGCTCTGCTGTGCAACAGCCTTTACGCTGTGGATGTACTGGCGGATGGTTCATGCGAAACGACCGGGACGGTGGACTATGATAGGGCTGGTGGTTGGAACTATGAGCCTGCCCTATCTGAGTTATATGGGCCTCATTCCCGTTGGGGCGATTGGGATTTATCACCTGCTTCAGATAAAAAAAGGTCCGAATTGGTGGACTGTGCTGATATTGTTAGGGATAGGCGGGATTCTTTTTTTACCCTGGTTCGGGACGTTGTGGCAGCGGGCGCGTCCTTATGCCGAGCAGGGTTTGCTGCGCGATACACTGTCACCGACTGAGATGGTGTTCTATATTGGTTATACCTTTAGCAATGCCAGCCTGCCTTTGCTCGCTCTGGTGCTTGCTTATGCAGTTACCGCACGCGAACGCAGCGCCGCTGCCTTGTGGTTCATAACTATCGCTGCCATCGCGTTGTACGCGCTGACCAACCTGGAACTCAATGTCCTGATTAAATCGCGCCTTCGTTATTTGCTTCCATTGTGGCCATTTCTAGCCCTGCTGGCGGGGTTGGGGGTTGAGCAGTTCAGACGGCGGGGCGTGCGACCGGAGTTGATTCTGGGCATCTGGCTGGTTACAGGTATCTGGCACAGTCCCGGTGTGAAATTTGCGCGCGAATTGAATCTGGATGGCGCGTGGACACCAGATTGGCAAGCGTTAAGTAAAAGTGTAAAAGCTAACCAACAACCGGGGGATGCGCTGGCGTTTTTTGGGTATCATCATGGTGATCCTTCGGCGTTTCGGTTTTACACAACCGATCTCAGTATCCCCAGTTTTTTTGTCCCCAGTGTGATGTGGAATATTAAGGATCTGGATCGCGCTAAAGCTATTGAGCAGGCGACTGAACAGGCTGCTTCTGCCACGCGTTTTTGGGTCGCTTACGATATGGATCCCACCTTTTTTTCGCCCACAGAATTTCAACAGCAGTTGGCGGAGACCTACGGCTTTTGTGGATGGTATTCGGGTGGAAGAGACTTCTGGCTTCAACTCTTTGTACGGATGCCTGAGTCGGCCAGCTTCCTGTTCGGCGATGGTCTTCTACCACCGCAGCAGGTGTTGCGGCTGAACCTGGTGACTCCATTGCCTTCCGAAGCGGATAATACTTTGTCAATCCAGACGCTTTGGGCTGCCCATGAAAGCATTCCACCGGATACTTATCATGTATTTTTGACGCTGAATAAACCAGATGGAACGGTGATGTCGGCCCAAGATTTTGGTCTATCTGCCGGGAAAATACTCTGCCAGTCGCAGACATTCTCGCTGGTTGATCTCCCGGTTGGAGAGTATGAGGTCCGGTTATCTGTGATGGGATGGGAATCCATATTGCCTGCCAAGCAACCCTCTATCGAGCAAAAAACTGATACCATCAGCCTGGGAATTTTTCGCAAAGGACCTACTCGATAGGGTTCAAGCACGCGTGTCGCGGCGGCGAGTAAGCCCGTCGGCGCATGAAATGCGCCAGCGGCACGGAAAAGATGCGACTGACGCACTGCTCCACCTCTCTGGCTAAGGCCACTCGTAAATTGGTGATGACTTTTGATAGCTTACCATGACGCGATCCTTTTCAACTGAATAAGATACTCAACCGAATTACGGCGAAGATTGTCGAACTTGATGGAGTTCGATAAACTGAGAGAATTCACCCTTTCTATTTTTGCTGGAGTTGCTTTATCCATGAAAACTGCTGCCCTTGAGTTGAAAAATATCAGTAAGCAGTTTTCAGGTGTTTTGGCGTTGCAAGATGTCAACCTACAGGTCTTCCCAGGGGAGGTGCATGCGTTACTGGGGGCGAATGGCGCGGGCAAATCCACGCTGACCAAAATTGTGGGGGGCGTCTATCCGCCAACGAAAGGCGATCTGATTCTGTTTGGCGGGTTACAGCGCTTCGCTTCCCCATATGATGCGCAAAAGGCCGGGATCGGCATTCTCTACCAGGATCTGAATCTGCTGCCGGAACTCAGCGTGGCGGAAAATATTTTCCTGGGCAACGAACCGCAACAGTATGGCGTGATCGACCGAAAGGAAATGCTGCGGCAGGCGGTGGAACTGCTGCACCGGATCGGTGTCACCTTTCACCCCGAAACCAAAGTCAGCACCTTATCGGCGGCACAGCAGCAAATGGTGCAGGTGGTCAAAGCGCTGCACCACCAGGCGCGGCTGCTCGTCATGGATGAACCCACTGCGCGCCTGACCGATCATGAAACGCGCGAACTATTTCGTGTGATCGAAGCGCTCAGGCAGGACGGAGTCGCGATCATCTTCATCACGCACCGCCTCGAAGAAATCAAACATATCTGTGATCGCGTCACCATTCTGCGGGATGGGTGCGTCGTTGAGACGCTGCCTGTCGCGGAAACCTCATTGGAAAAAATGACCACGCTTATGCTGGGGCACAGCCTTGCGGAACGATTCCCGCAGCGCCAAGTACAGATCGGCAGCGAACTGCTGCGCGTGCAGGGCTTGACGCGCTACGGGATTTTTGAGGATATCGATTTCACGCTGCACAGCGGCGAAGTCCTGGGCATCACCGGGATGGTTGGATCGGGGCGAACGGCACTGCTGCGGGCAATTTTCGGATTGGATGCGATTGACGAAGGGCTGTTTTACATTCATCGACGGCTGGTGCATATCCGTAATCCGCAGGATGCAATTGACTGCGGGATCGGGCTGCTGACGGAAGATCGCCAGCGCCAAGGCTTGGTGCTGGAAATGGGCGTGAGCGAAAATATCACGCTGGCCTCGCTCGAAAATGAGCCGCCGGGACCACTGCTGGATCATGATCACGAGGCGGAACTCACGAATTATTTTGTGAAGCAGTTGCGCATCAACATCCCGCAGATCGATTTTAAGACGCGCTATCTCTCCGGCGGTACACAGCAGAAAGTTGTGATATCGAAATGGTTGGCGACAGGGCCGCGTATCCTGCTGTGTGATGAGCCGACGCAGGGTGTGGATATTGGAGCCAAGACCGAAATTTACCACCTGATGAATGAACTAGTTGAGGCGGGCATCGGCATTGTGATGTGCAGCGCCGATATGACGGAGATCCGGGGGATGTGTGATCGCATTCTGATTCTTTATAACGGGCGGATTGCCCGAATTCTAAAACGTGAGGAGGCCGACGAAGCCGCCATTCTGAACTATGCAACGGGAGGGGTTGGCGATGATTAATCCCCATCTCGAAAACCTAATCCGCCGCCATTTGTTACTACTTATTTTGGCGCTGATGGTACTTTTTTTGTCGTTCGCTTCAGAATATTTTGCCAGCCCTGATAATTTAACCTTCATTTTGATGCGTACCGCGCCTCTGGCAATTGTCGTGGCCGGACAAACACTGGTGATCATCACGGGCGGGATCGACCTCTCGGTGGGATCGGTGGCGGCGCTGACGAGTGTGGTCGCGGCGCGGCTGATGATGGGCGCGGATGGGATCACACTGCCGCCTGGACTAGCGGTGATCGTGGCGTTGGGGCTGGCAGCGTTAATCGGATGGGGACATGGCTGGCTGATCACGAAGCAGGGCCTCTCGCCGTTCATCGTCACGTTTGCCTCGCTGAGTCTGGTCAAAGGGCTGGCGCTGGTCTACAGCCAGGGATCGCCCGTCTCGATTCCGCACGGCTTGTTCACCTGGGTGTGGCGCTTAAAACCGTCGTCGTATTATGTGCCGGTGCTGGTGCTGTTCATGGTGTATGGCGCGTGTGCGTATATCCTGCGTAATACCAAGCTAGGACGCTATATCTTCGCGATTGGCGGGAATGAAACTGTCGCGCAGATGTCTGGTGTGCGCGTGAATTATTATAAAACGCAGGTGTATATCCTCAGCAGTGTGTTGGCGGGATTGTCGGGGTTGCTCCTGATGACGCACATCGAAACGGGCGTCTATACGTTGGGCGAAAATTACGCGCTGGTATCAGTCGCAGCAGTGATCATCGGCGGGGCCAGCTTGCGTGGAGGGAGCGGTAGTGTGTGGGGATCGCTGATCGGCGTGCTGCTGCTGACGTTGGTCGATACCGCGTTGAGTGTGCTGGAAATCTCGCCCCTGTGGGGTTCCAGCGTGATCGGCGGCTTGATCCTGCTGGCGGCGTGGGCGGATGTCGAGCGGCGCAAGGCCCAGGAAACGACTCCGATTGTGAAGATGGAGCAGCCCAGCCAGGGGGATTCCTATCTGGCGCAAGTGATGTCCAGCGTGCGATCTGCCGTGCGGCAGCGTCTGGCATGCGAGTTCATCCGGCTGTATCTGGTGGATCGCGCCACGGGCCATTTGATCGAGCAGGATACCAACGACTTTGTGATGATCAATCAGCTGGATCATCTGGCAAAACGAGTGGAAACCACGCGCCAATCGATCTGGATTAACGATCTGAATCAGGAAAACGATACGATTTTCCCGCTCAAACCCGATATGCAATCGGCGCTGGCGGTTCCGGTGATCCATGTAGATCGTGTGGTAGGCGTGCTGGAATTGCAGAGCGTCTATAACAATCTGTTTAACGAAACCGTCGCGAGCCATCTGCTCGATATCGCGGGGCAGATCGCGCAGCCGATGGAAGAGGCGTGGCTGCTGGACAGCGGCTGGTTTTTGCGCCATTCGCGTGAAGCTTTCCGCCATTTGTGGGATCAGGTCTATTTGAGCAAATGTCCTCTGGCGGATTGGCTGTGTGATTACGATCCACAGTTCGCCAGCTTGCACCCGACGGCGCGCGGGCGCGAAGTGCAGAAATTACTACTGAAAGCTATCGAGGCTGTACAGGAACACAAGGGCGGCGACACCACCTACACTAAACGCCGCTATCAGGTGTTGCACGAAACCTATGTGAATAATCTGCCCGTGGAAGACATCACCCAAAAACTGGGCATCAGCCGCCGCCAATATTTTTATGATTTAAAAAACGCATTAGAATTTGTGGTTCATTCAATGGTGAATCGCTCCTCCTGATTTTCCCCTCAACTGCACTGGTTTTGCACTGATTGCACTAATATAGCGCCCATTTTGCACTGGCGTTGCGCTGCTCACATTGATCTGTTTGCTACCTTCATACTAAGCTGACTGTATAAAAAATGTAAGAGTGTGAGACTCTCAACTCCCAATCCCTTCGCCCTGGTGTGGAGGGCGGGCCAAAGGAGAAATGCGGCGTGAACGAAAGCCCCTATGCGCTTCAAATGATCAACATCGAAAAGTATTTCGGTGCGGTCTGCGCGCTCAAGAATATCAATATGGAAGTGGGTCGCAATGAAATTGTCGGTCTGATAGGCGACAACGGCGCGGGGAAGTCCACGATGGTAAAAGTCCTGACGGGTGTCTTTCGCCCATCACGCGGGGAATTGTATGTCGCTGGACGCCGCGTGGATCTTCGATCCTATAGTGTCAAGCGCGCCCACAAGTACGGCATCGAAACCGTGTACCAGGATAAATCCCTCGGTGATAAACAGGTGTTGTGGCGCAATTTTTTCATCGGACGCCAGATCACCTACCCCTTTGGGTTCATCAATGTCAAAAAAGAGAAACAGATCGCCCACGAGATCATGCTGAACAACATTGGGTTTCGCGGCAAGGGCATTACCGTCGATTCCAAAGTGAGCCAGCTATCGGGTGGTGAGCGCCAGGGAGTGTCGATTGGGCGGGCGATGTATTTTCAGGCGGAACTGATCATCCTGGACGAACCAACGGTCGCCCTCTCGCTCAAAGAAGTACGCAAAGTCCTCAATTTTGTCCACCAGATCAAAGACGGTGGCAAAGCCTGCATCTATATTTCGCACGACTTTCAGGATGTCTACGAGATTTCGGATCGGTTCGTGATCATGGATCGCGGTGAGATCGTCGCCAGCATTCTCAAGCAGGACATTTCGCTTAAAGATTTACAGGAATTCCTGCTGGCGTATTCGCATGGACTCAAAGATAAGGGCAAATGATGAAACAAGTCGGCTCATTTTTAAAGTTTTTAGGAAAAGTCGAAGGTCTACCGACTGCAATAGTACTGCTGCTGGTCTATCTCGCCTTCATGCGTACTGCCCCGGAAGTCTTTTTGAAATACCGAATCTATATGTCATTCATGCAGACCGTCGCGCCGCCGCTTATTCTGGGTCTGGGCCTCACCTTTGTGATCACAGCAGGTGAGATCGATCTGAGTTTTCCGGCGGTGGTGGCGTTTTCCGGCTTCGTCTTTGCCTGGGGATACGAAACACTCGACAAAGGTTTCACGATCAATGTCCTCGATCTGACCGATGTCACAGTGAATTTGAGCGCGAATCAAGCCGCCTGGGCAGCAATCCTGCTCGCTCTGCTGGGGGGCGCATTTATCGGCTTTATTAACGGGATCATGATCGCGAAGATCGGTGTCCCGTCGATCATGGCGACGCTAGGCGCACAGTTTTTCTGGGATGGTATGACCGTGCTGTTGGCGGGCGGACTCTCCGGCAAACTCGAAGGCTTCTACGATTATGTGCCGGGACAAAAAGGACCTGCCGACAATATTGTTCACAAAATTTTTGTCGGACGCATTTACGGGATCATCCCCGATCAGGGTCGAGGCCATATCGGCATCCCGCCGCAGGCATTGTGGGCGCTGCTGTTGGCGGTGATCCTCTGGTTCATTATGAATCGTCACAAGTTCGGTGAAGCGATTATGTTCCTGGGCGACAACCCGAACGTGGCGCGGGTGATGGGTATTGATGTCGATGCCACTCGGATCAGACTTTTCACGCTGATGGGCGTAATCGGCGCGATAGCGGGTTTGATCCTGACTTTTCAGGTACGCGTCTTCTTCCCCACCCAAGGCGGCGGAATGCTACTGCCTGTGATGGCGGCGGTCTTTATCGGTGGAACGCTGTTTTCGGGGGGCAAAGGTTCCATCGTTGGCACATTCTTTGGCTCCTATATTATCGGTTCCCTGGAAGCGGGCGTGGTCGCCAGTGGTATCAACGGCTTCTGGGTCGGGTTGGTTGTCGGCGGCGTGATCTGGGCCATTGTCATTCTGAACATTGTCATGACCGAAGGCAATCTGCGGGCTATCTCGGAACGGCTTCGGCGCTGGACGATCCCACATTATGAAACGCCGCCACCTTATATCAATACGGAACAGGATACACCATTGGAATAAATAACCCTCACCTTAAAAGAGGTGGCGTCGCTAATGCGCATTAAAAATTAAGCGTGAATATCAATGTATTCCCCTAATCTTCCGGCCTATACAACTTCGTGAGGGAAGAGTTTTGAATGCGGGACAAGCTTTTAGCACGAGGGCCAAGAAAGGAGGCTTACGAACATATCTGGCTTGACCTGAACGAAAAATTATCGACAGAAATTTAGAAATCAAGGAGTGAGGCAAAATGAAACGCTTTGTAAGTTTGATGATTATCGTGCTCGTGCTGGCAATTGTACTGCCCACAGGCTATGCCAAACCGGCGGCGGCGCGGCAGGATAAGTTGGTGGTCTACATGCAGATGGGCGGTACCCAAGGTGATGCTTCGACTCTGGCCCGCACGAACGGCGCACGTGCAGCGGCAGAAGCCCTCGGAATCGAACTGCACGAGCAGTATTCCGGTTGGGATCAGCAGACGATGATCGATCAGTTCACCGAAGCGCTGGCGGCTAATCCTGACGGTATCGTTATCATGGGTCATCCGGGCGAAGCAGCGATGCAGCCCCTGGTTGATGAAGCGTTTAGCCGGGGAATTATCGTCACTAGTGGCAACAATCCTCTGCCCAACATCGAAGCGCAGTATCAGAGCCAGGGCTTTGGTTATGCGGGTGCGGATCTGTATCAGGGCGGTTATCTGACCGGACAGGCGATGGTCGCAGCCGGACTCGAAGCGGGCGACGAAGCTATGATCTATGACATCTGGCATCAGGAAGGACGCAGTGTCAGCAGCCAGGGTATGTATGATGCCCTGACCGAAGCGGGCGTCATCGTGGAAAAACTCGATGTTTCCGACGAAGTGGACTCGGACGTCTCGCTGGCGTTCCCCATCCTGACCGCCTACATCGAAGCGCATCCGAATCTGCGCGCTATTGGTACGCAGCACGGCAATATTACTGCTAATATGATGAGTGTCCTGCAAGCGGAAGGGCTGGCCGCCGGTGATATCATCGTCGGTGGTATCGACCTCTCGCCCGCGACGATTGAAGGTATTGAAACGGGTTACATCAGTGTGAGCTTTGACCAGGTACTGTATCTCCAGGGTTATTTCCCGATCCAGCAGATCTGGCTGACCAAGAATTACCTGATCCCCGGCCTGCACATCAATACCGGCGTTGGCACGGTGACACCCGAAAACATTGCCGAGATTGCGCCCCTGATCGAACAGGGCATCCGGTAATCTTCACTCGAATTTAACGAAAACAAACCTCCTGGTGTATAGTTAATCAGGAGGTCTGTTTGCTTGGAGGTTCAATTCAATGTCCTACAAGCTGTACACCTTAATTTTTATTCCCCTATTGGTAATTATCCTCCTTGTCGTCCATTCTGGACTAATGTCGCCGCGCCAGCGGGATCGAACGGTGGTCGCCGTGATCCCGCCTGCGATGGTGAGTCCGTTCCATGTTGCGATCACGGAGGGCGCAGAGGATCAGGCCTACGATTATGGCTGGGAGATCATCACACAAGCACCCGAACGCGAAACCGATCTTGAAGGGCAGGTCACCATTGTTGAGCAAATCGTGCGGCAGAGTGTTGACGCCATCTCCGTCAATCCAATCAACGCGGACGCTATGAGCATCGGTGTGCGCGCAGCTAACAACGCCGGAATTCCCGTGTTTATGCAAAATTTGATCACACCAATTGAGTGGGGCGAGGTTGTGGAGTATATCGGCTATGACCAGTGGGGTGGCGCGGCAGATCTGGCGCGCTATGTCTGTTTACTGCTGGCAGCGAATCAGCAGGTCGAGATGGTGCAGGCGACAGGGAAAATTTTCATCCTCACTGGGATTCCCGGCTTCCATGTTCACCGCAGAACGGGCGGCTTTCGTTATGGGCTGGCGATGCACTGCCCGCGTGTGGAAATTGTGGGCGAACAAACAGCGGAATGGGAGCGGGAACGCGCCATGCAGGTGGCAACTACCGCGCTGCAACAGAACCCCGATATTAATGTTTTTTTTGGCAACAGCGATGAGATGGCGATTGGGGCGGCACTGGCGGCGCAGCAGTTAGGGCTGACCATTGGCGATGATATTTTTGTGGTGGGCATCGATGGTAATGATATCACGCTGGATCTGATCCGCGAGGGGACGATCACCGCGACTCTTGGTGTCTATCCCCGGCGCATGGGTGCGGTAGTCGTCCAGCAGATCCATAAATATTTAAACGGGGAGACAATTCCGAATATTCTGCTCACGCCCTCGACAGTGGTCACAATCGATAATGTGGATGCGTATACGGCAGGCGACACCTGGATAGAACCAACCTCTGGCACACCCGAACTCGATAATAATCGGCCAACGGTCCGCTGATCGCCAATCCAGCACAGGCGAGCGGCCTGTCCATTGAATGGGATTGTTCGTGGCACTTGTAGCGCTCAATGAGGAAAGAAGTATATTTTGAGATATTCAGGAACACGCTGAAGATAAACTGTTCATTATTTAGGAGGAAAAACTATGAAGAAATTCCTTTTTTTGCCAGTGATACTGGTGATTGTCGTGTTGGTCGCCAGTACATTCCACTCCAAAACTGCCGCGCAGGAGGATCAGCTTGCACCGGATGGAGTGCCAGGCGAAAGCTATTTCGCTCCTTTTCCGCTTACGATCGCGTTGGATGGCGATCTGAGTGACTGGGCAGGCGTTCCTACCGTTACCCTGGCGAGGGATGAAGCTGGCGTAACATTCGCTGGAGCCGCTGATGGTGAATATCTCTACTTCATGGCCGACGTACTAGACAATAACATCATTGCCGGTCAGCACGAAACCGATTACTGGAACGAAGACTCGGTTGAATTTTATCTCAACGGCACCGGGGATTTGACATTGTCCTCATATGTTCCTGGCGTTGCACAGATCACGATCTCCCCGATCAATAGTGATCTCCCGGCGGACTCACACATTATTGCTGGCGTGCAAAGTGATACCGTCGGGGTTACATTTACCGTGGTCAAAACGGACACCGGTTGGGCGGCTGAACTGGCAATTCCACTCAAAAATGATGTGTGGGAGATCGCGCCCACACATGGTGGTGAGCTTGGCTTCCAGGTCCATCTCAATAGCGCGTCAGAAAAAGACCGCGATACCAAGCTGATATGGTCCATCTTCGATACTTCTGATCGATCCTACCAAGATCCGAGCCTGTTTGGGCGGCTAATCTTTTTTGAGATCGGCGGCGAACCTATCGTAGTGGAAACCGCAGCAGTCGCCGAATCAACCCCGGTTCCAACCTCTGTCGCAGCGGACAGCTCTACTGCCGACTACCGGAATCCTTCGCTTCCGGTGAATGAGCGGGTCGAGGATCTGCTGGCTCGTATGTCTCTGGACGAAAAGATCGGCCAGATGACACTGGTTGAAAAGAACAGCATTCGTGCTGGGGATCTTGCTAAGTTTTACATCGGCGGACTGTTGAGCGGCGGCGGCGGTTATCCGGTCACCAACACCCCCGAAGCCTGGGCCGAAATGGTCAAAAATTTCCAGGATCAGGCGTTGCAAACTCCGTTGGGGATTCCCCTGCTTTATGGCGTAGATGCCGTACATGGGCATAACAACGTGCGGGGCGCGGTGATCTTCCCGCAGAATATCGGTCTTGGTGCGGCTAATGATCCTGACCTGATGATGCGCATTGGGCAGGCCACCGCCAATGAGATGATCGCCACCGGCATCTATTGGAACTATGCGCCTGTCGTAGCCGTGCCGCAGGACATTCGCTGGGGTCGCACCTATGAAGCCTACGGCGAAAATACCGAGCTTGTCTCGACGCTTGGGACGGCCTACCTGATCGGGATGCAGGGTGACAATCTGGCTGCCCCGCTCACCGTGCTTGGAACGCCCAAACATTATATCGGCGATGGTGGCACGATCTGGGGTTCTTCCACGAAAGACAATTATCAGATTGACCAGGGGGACATGCCAATCGATGAGGCCATGCTGCGCGAACGTTACCTACCGCCCTATCAGGCTGCCATTGAGGCGGGCGCGCAGAGCATTATGGTCTCCTTTTCAAGCTGGAATGGGACCAAAATGCACGCCCAGCAGTACCTGATCACGGATGTACTCAAGGGTGAACTTGGCTTCACCGGGTTTGTTGTCTCCGACTGGGGCGGCATTGATCAGATCGACCCGGATTATGACACCGCTGTGGTCACTGCGATCAACGCTGGAGTCGATCTGAACATGGTCCCCTACGACTACGGTCGTTTCATCACCGTTATGCACCAAGCTGTCGAAAATGGGCTTATTTCCGAAGAACGTATTGACGATGCCGTGCGCCGTATCCTGACTGTCAAGTTCAACCTGGGCCTGTTTGAATATCCCTACGGTCACGACGAATTACTTGCTTTTGTCGGTGGCGCGGAACACCGCGCGCTGGCGCGTGAAGCCGTCGGGAAATCGCTCACCCTGCTCAAGAACGAGGGTAATCTTCTGCCGTTATCCAGCGATTCCGGCCCGATCTATGTGGGCGGACAGGCCGCCAATGATATTGGTATCCAAAGCGGCGGGTGGACGATTGAGTGGCAGGGTAACCCCGGCGATATCACGCCCGGCACCACGGTGCTCCAGGCCATTCAGAGCACCGTTTCCAGCACGACCGAAGTGGTGTACAGTGCAACGGGCAGTTTCGATGGACAGGCTCCGGTTTGCATCGGCGTGGTTGGTGAGCGTCCCTATGCCGAAGGCGTAGGTGATGATCCCAACCTGGTGCTGCTGGCGGATGACCTTGCGGTTCTCAGCACCATGCGCGAGTCTTGCGAACAACTCGTGGTGGTCCTGATCACCGGGCGTCCATTGATCATCACCGATGAGATCGACCAGTGGGATGCGCTACTGGTCGCGTGGTTACCCGGCACTGAAGGACAGGGGGTAGCCGATGGGTTGTTTGGTCTGCGCCCGATCAAAGGCAAGCTCTCCTACACCTGGCCGCGATCAACTGATCAGCTTCCACTCGGTGCCGGTGAAGGCGATTCTCTGTTCGCATTTGGCTTTGGCCTGGAAACCGAAGCCACACCCGTTGTTACAACTACGCAACCGCTGGTCGTATCCGATTTCGAGGACGAGATCAGTGCCGGGCAAGACGAGTATGGCAACGGGATTGGCGATGTGCCCTGGGGTGATACGGCAGGTAACGTCACTATCGAGGGCGTTACTGTGCCCGCTGGCGACGACCTTGCTTTGCCCGATCAGACCGGGGATAACACCATCCTTAAGGCGTCTTACGATATCGCATCCTATGGCGGGTTCTCGCACGTTTTCACCGACGGCACAAACTGGTTGACTCAGGATTGGAGTGGTTACACTGACCTTACGTTCTGGCTGTACGGTGCGAACTCCGGGGCACAAATCCAGGTCGAAATCTTTGACAACCGCGCGCCGGACTCCACGGCTGACAGTGCTGAACGCTGGTTCTATCGTATCACCGACGATTTTACCGGCTGGCAGTTCTTCTCGATCCCCCTGGTTGACTTCCAGCGCCGTACTGACTGGCAGCCCAGCGGCGCACCGGATGACGGTCTTGGCCTGACCGAAGTCAATGCCTATGCTTTTAGCTTCCCGGCGGGTGTTGGGGCGCAGGTCAACTACCTTGATAACATAGCGCTCAGCGGTAGTTCGGGCACACTGCCTAGCCTGGACGGCATACAGGTCCCACGTCCCGCCATTTCCATGCCCGCTGTCCCAACTGAAGCCTACGAGTCCGGTATACCGTGGAAATTAGTGTGGAGCGATGAGTTCAACGCGGAAGCGGGCACACCGATTAACAGTGAAACCTGGACCTGTGAGATCGGTGGGCATGGCTGGGGTAACCAGGAATGGGAATATTACACGGATCGCCCTGCGAATGTCATTCAAGACGGCGAGGGGAATCTCTCAATCGTCGCCCGCGCGGAGACATTGCCCGACTCCGAATGCTGGTACGGGGAATGCACGCACACTTCCGCGCGCTGCATCACCAAAGACAAATTTGCCTTCACCTATGGCCGGGTCGAAGCACGTTTGAAATTGCCCTACGGCCAGGGGATATGGCCCGCCTTCTGGATGCTTGGTGCCAACTTCGCGGACGCTGGTTGGCCAGACGCTGGTGAAATCGACATCATGGAATTCATTGGCAAAGAGCCTCAGACGACTTATGCTACCGTGCATGGACCGGGGTATTCCGGTGCAGCCGGGATCGGCGAGGCTTTCGATTGGGGCGAAGATGTCTTCAATGAGTATCACATCTGGTCGGTTGAATGGGAACCCAATGTCATTCGGTGGTATGTGGATAATCTGGAATTCTTCTCTGTAACGCCGGAAGACCTGCCCACTGGCAGCCAATGGGTGTACGATCACGACTTCTTTATCCTGCTGAATCTGGCGGTGGGTGGGTCCTGGCCCGGTTATCCGGATGAAGCAACACTCTTCCCTCAGACTTTTAGCATCGATTGGGTACGCGTCTTCCAGCGCACCGCACCGTAAATCGGGATAGGGGACGGTTGAAGCCGCCCCCTCCCACACCACCGGACATGCGGGTCCGCATCCGGCGGTTCGGTCAAGTCAAACGAAAAGTTTGGTAACGTTTGAAGAAGCCGACTAAACCCAGGCCCTCCCAATAGGCGTTATTCAGCGCCTGTTGGAGCGGGGGTGAAGCGGACAGCCGCCAATGACCTTTGCTCGTGCCGCCGGTACGGATAGCCCAGAAGTCAGAGACCCCTAAGGCACGCAGGTGTAACATATGATTAATCGCACTTTTGCGTGTAAATACTGTATAGTGCGGGCAAATTGGCCGCGCTGGGGGTGAGGACTTCCACCTGTTTGATATCCTCGGCAGCCACCGAGCAGTTGGGTGGCGATGAGGCTAGTACAGCTTAGCGGAAGTGGCTAACCAGGATAGGGGGGGGTAAACTGGAACGAACGTTGTCAGAGAAACACGAGCAGGCCAGATGCCCCTACCAGAAGCAAAACCTATCGAAGTCAGCCCGCAAGAACGAGCGATCTTGGAACATCTGGTCCGACAAGCGAACAACCCGCAGTGGTTAGTCACACGAGCCAAGATCATTTTGAGAGCGGCGGAAGGACAAAGCAACCGACGGATGGCCACCGAGATGAAGCTAACGCGCAACACCGTGCGCCTATGGCGAGAACGATGGGAGGCGACCGCGGAACAACGGACGGTTGTGGCGTCGGAAAAAGAAGCCCCATCCCCCTTGAGGGATGTGATTGAAGAGACCCTGCACGATGGGTATCGCAGCGGTGCGCCGGCGACCTTCACGGCGGAACAAATCGTCCAGATCGTGGCACTCAGTTGTGAAGCGCCGCAGGCGAGCGGCGTTCCGGTCAGTCATTGGACACCCAAAGCAATCGCCGCGGAAGCGATGCGACGGGGGATCGTGACCACGATCTCCGAGCGGCAGGTCGGGCGTTTTTTAAAACGAGGCCGACCTTAAACCACACTTGAGCCGCTATTGGCTGACGACGACCGAGAAAGACCCGGCGGTGTTTCAACAGCAGACCGAAACGGTGTGCGCCATCTATGCTGCCGCTCCCATGAGCTATCAGGCGGGAGAACACACGGTGAGTACCGATGAGATGACGGGCATCCAAGCCCTGGAACGTGCCCATCCGACCCAGCCCATGTCGCCGGGCCAGGTGGAACGGCGTGAATTCGAGTACATCCGGCATGGAACCCTCAGCCTGATCGCCAATTTTGAGGTGACGACCGGGCAAGTCATTCTTCCGTCGTTGGGTCCGACTCGCACCGAGGTCGATTTTGCCCAGCATATCGCGCAAACCATCGCGACCGATCCTGATGCCCGCTGGACCTTTGTCCTCGACCAGTTGAACACCCATCAGTCCGAAAGCCTGGTCCGGCTGGTCGCCGACCTGGGTCACCTGCCCGATGAGTTGGGGGTCAAGGACAAATCGGGCATTCTCAAATCCATGCCTTCGCGCGCCGCATTTTTGAGTGACCCGGCTCACCGTATCCGTTTTGTGTATACCCCCAAGCATAGTTCCTGGCTCAACCAGATCGAAATCTGGTTCAGTATTCTCATCCGTCGCTTGCTCAAACGGGCCAGCTTTACCTCTGTCGAGGACTTGCGTCTGCGTATACTGGCCTTCATCGACTTTTTCAACCGGACCGCCAGACCCTTCAAGTGGACTTATACCGGGCGTCCGCTCAAGGTTTAGTCACTCTGGTCAATTGTTTCTGCCGAGGTGTACTAGCTCGGTTTGCACCCGGGCTTGATCTTGAAAGGATATGATGATGCGTCTGATCGCTCGTATACTCTAGCTCCTTGTGTATCCCGTTCTGAAACTGCTCGAACCGTGTATCCAGCGTTGGGTCAAACCGACCAACCAATCGTTGGTGCTGGGCACTGTGGCTGACCTGACGCGCGGACGGTCGGAGTTGGTGGTGGAGAATGCATTTCTGCGGTAGCAGGTGATCGTGTTGAGCCGAGAGAAGAAACGACCACTGTAGGGTTGAAAAACTCAATCCAGGCGAGAAAACGAGTCAGGCGGCTTGGCGATAGTAGTCGTGCAGCAAGCCGCCCAGTACGTCCCAGCGATGAATGCTCCCCTCCTCGCCTTGCTGCTCACCCGGTAGCGGTATTTGTTGGTCGATATCTTGATGAGGACGCGCCTCGTTGTAGAATTTCACGTATTCACTCACAACACGATGCAGGTGGCGTTCATTGACGATTAACAAGTGATCCAAGCACGCTTCGCGAAGAGATCGAATCCAGCACTCCGCAACAGCGTTGGCTTTGGGTGCGCGATAGGGTGTCAAGACAATCTCGATCCCTTCGGAGAGGAAAATCCGATCAAAAGCGCGCGAGAACTTGGTGTCGCGATCATGAATCAGAAACTTCATCGGTTGCTCGTCGGGAGATCGATCCTGGAGAGTCCAGGTCAACTGACGGGCTTGCTGAGTTACCCACGCCTGATCGGGATGAGTGGTACAGCCAGCAAAATGCACTCGTCGGGTTCCCAACTCAATAAAAAACAGGAGATCGACCGTGCGCAAGCCGAGGGTTTCGACCGTCAAAAAATCACAGGCCAACAGTTGCTGCTTGTAATGATTCAAGAAGGTATGCCAGTTGTTCTTCCCTCGCTGAGGAGCAGGTGGGATACCCTGCCGTTCCAGGATGTTTTTCACCGTAGTGGGGTTGAGTGAAATCCCCAGCTTCTGCAATTCTCCGGCGATGCGGTCATATCCCCAGCGGGAATTATCACGAGCCATCTGAACCACCAAAACCTCAATGTTGGCCTCAGTTCGTGGACGGCCAGCGGTTTGCTGGTGCTGTTTGAAGGTCCATTTCCGTCTCACTAAGGCGCGATGCCAGCCTAATACCGTTTCCGGTTTGAAAAGGATGATACTGTCCGTCAGTTTCTGATGGGTATTTGGGCCCTTGCCTTTCAAACGCATGGCCAGGGCGGCCAAAAGCACTTTTTGCCAGCGGGGAATGGATGGGCCGCGTGGTTGCTTGCGTTCGACGATCCGTAGTTGTTGACGCAGCAGCATGATTTCCATATCTTTGTCGTTCTCCGCTAATCGGCTGACCGCTGCCAAGTCCAATAGGAACGACCACAGGAACAAGATCCACCGAAAGCACATTGAATGTCTTTCTCCTCATCGGGTATGGTAAAAACTCAAGCATACCACAAATGCGAAGGGGAACGCGTGATTTCTTTAACGGTTCGGTCACTCGCGAAGCAGCGGTAATTGGGCCCTATCAGGCATGCTTGAGGGCGAAAAGTCTCTCAGATTGAATTTTTCAACCATACAGGCCCGGCGGCGCGGCCAAAACATTCTCCAAACATTACGGGCTCTGCTGGAACCTGCCCCTCTTTTCTCCCTCATCCCACAACGTGAATAAATACGCGTTGACTTTCGCCCCATCTGCCGTTATAATCTTCCACTAATGATCCTGACACCCAATCAGCAGCAAAGGATGCGCTCATGGAACCATCGCGCACCCCGATTCGGCGCGAGCGATTGACCTGGCAAGACGTGGATGTCCTGGTGGATGTACTGCTCACCCAACTTCGCGCGGCGGGCAGTTTTGACGACATGATCATGATCACACGCAGCGGTATTGTCCCCGGCGGGATGCTGGCTGAAGCACTGGATATTGTCAACGTGCTGATCGCCGCCGTCGATTTCCCCCACGAGTTGGACCTCGACCCCAAAGCGCGCCTGCTGGTCTGGCCCAAATTCCTGCAATTCCCCGATGAAGACCTGATCCGCAACCGCCGCATTCTGATCGTGGACGATGTGTGGGACAGTGGGCGCACCAGCACCGCAGTTAAGAGCCGCCGCCAATCCGCCGCAGCGACTGCCTTTACTTGTGTCTTCCACTTCAACCTCTACCGCTCGCTGTTCACTAAGGGGGAGCCGGATTTCTACGGGGCCGTCCTACATCGTCTACCCCTGGGAAATCCATCGCGGGCTGCCGGATGGGACGAGCAATTAGGCGCGCACAGCCGCCAGCGGTGAACCCCATGACCCAGCCCCTCCCCACGGTATCCGTCGCCCTGTGCAGCTACAATGGCGCGCAATATATTGAGGCGCAGTTGGACAGCATTGTGCGCCAGACGGTGGCCCCAGATGAGATCATTGTCTGTGATGATGGCTCAAGCGATGCCACCCTGGACCTGGTGGGGGAGTTCGCCCGGCGCTATCCCACGATCCGGTTAGTGCGCAACGAAACTAATCTAGGGTTCACTCGCAATTTCGAGCAGGCCATGGGGCTGGCTTCGCACGACCTGGTGTTCCTCAGCGACCAGGATGACGTCTGGCTGCCCGATCGCGTCCGGATCATGCGCGACCTGTTCGCCGCCCACCCGGACGTGGGCATGGTGTATACCATGCGCCAGTTCACCGACGAACGCTTGCAGCCCATTGTCCCCACTCGGCGCTTTCAGGACGAGCGCCGGACGGTACCCCGCACGCCCGGCGAGATGATTCGCGGGTGGGGCGCGATTCCGGGGTGTGCCATCGCGTTTCGGTCCACGCTGAAGCCGTTCCTGCTGCCCATCCCCGACGCCTGGGGGCACGATGCGTGGATTACCATCATGGCGTATGCGCTGTCGAACGTGCGGCGGACCGGTGAGGTGCTCATGTACTATCGTATTCACAGCGGTAGCGGTGGGGGCAACGTCAAATGCACCGCGCCGCTGTCGCAGGCCTTCGCATCCAAAATCAAGCGCTCACAGGCCGCGTATTACACTCAGGAGCGCGTCCGCTGGGCGGGATTTTATGAGCGCCTGCTGTGGGTGGCATCCAGCTCCCTGGCGAGTTCTGACCGGCAGGCCGCCGCGAACCGTTTTCTGGAGGAAGCCCGGCGGCGGGCCGAGTTCGCGCGGCGGCGTGAGAGCTTGAAACTGGGACCGCGTGCCCAGCGCATCCTGCCTGCACTGCGGCTGCTGGCGGCGGGTGGCTATGGGCGCTATATGAACGGGCTGTTGACCTTTGCGAAAGATGTTGTTCTGAGCTAGGGCAGAATGTGCGGAAGTACAACGGCAAGCTGCTCATCAAACCGTCCAGGAAAAGTGTGAAACGGTTTCTCGCCAAGGTGAGGAAGCTCATCCACGCCAACCGCCAGGCCCCGGCAGGCCAGGTCATCGCCATGCTCAACCCGGTCATCCGAGGCTGGTCTCAATACCACCGACACGTGGTCAGTAAAGCTATCTTCTCCCAGGTCGACCATACTATCTTTCAGATCCTCTGGCGCTGGGCCGTTCGACGCCATCCCAACAAAGGCAAACGCTGGATTAAACGGAAATACTTTAAATCGGTGGGTAACCGGAATTGGGTGTTTCACGGCAGCTACAACGGCAAGGAATGGTCTTTATCGCGCACCGCCGAGGTGTCTATCCAACGACATGTCAAGGTCCGAAGTGCGGCCAATCCTTATGATCCGGCCTGGGAAGTCTACTTTGAGCAGCGCCTGGGGGTGAAAATGGCCGATGACCTGCGGGGTCGACGCCAGCTTATTCGCCTCTGGCGCGAGCAAGAAGGTTTCTGTCCCGTGTGTCAACAGAAAATCACCCAGCTCACCGGATGGCACAATCATCATCTCATCTGGCGTGTCCTGGGCGGTTCAGACCAAGCCGAAAATCGCGTCCTGCTACATCCCAACTGCCATCAGCAAGTTCATAGCCAAGGTTTATTCGTGGAGAAACCGCGTCCCTCACGGGGGCGTTAGCGAGGCTTGAGCGGCATGAATCGAAAGATTCCCGTGTCGTTCTTAGCTCGACTTTGCACAGTGATAGCAAAAAATAGGAAGGCAGAATAAGCTATTTTGAACCTCTGACAAAGGACAAAACATGCTCAATCTGCCTCACATAATCATAGACCTGATCGATCCCTTTGCACCATGTTTCTATGGTGTGACGACCTGGGCCAAAGCGCAGATTTTGCTGGTCGGTACGATTTTGGCGACGGGTAAACGTACCGTGGCGCATGATGGGCTTGCAAGATGATCCGAAATTTGCGCAAGATCATCATGTACTCAACCGGGCGGCATGGGAACCGTTGGATTTGGCCCTGGTGCTGTTGAAGTTGTTGATCCGTACCTTCCCAGATGAACCGTTGGGGTTTGGGATCGATGACACGATTGAACGGCGCTGGGGACACCAGATCGCAGCGCGTGGCATTTATCGTGATCCAGTCCGGTCCAGCAAGAGCCATTTTGTGAAAACCAGCGGCTTGCGTTGGATCAGCCTGATGTTGCTGACACCGATTTCCTGGGCACAACGGATCTGGGCGCTGCCGGTGATGACTGTCCTTGCGCCCTCCGAGCGATATTATGAAACACGCGGACGCACGCCCAAGACGTTGACCGCGCGCGCGTTGCAGATGATTAAGCAGTTGCGGCGGTGGCTGCCTGAACGCAAATTGGTGATCGTCGGCGACAATTCATATGCAGCCTTGGACCTGCTGACCGCTTGTCAGGCCTTGTCGGAGCCGGTGACGTTTGTGACCCGCTTGCGCATGGATGCAGCGTTGTACGAACCTGCGCCACCCTACTCTGGTCTGGGGCGACCACGCAAAAAGGGTGCGCGTTTGCCCACCCCACAGGTCGATCTGGATGACCCGACAACCCAGTGGACCACCGTCGAGGTGAATTGGTACGATGGGCAACTCCGCGCGATGGAATTGGTTTCGGGCACGGCAGTGTGGTTTCATTACGGCAAACCCCCGGTTCCTATTCGTTGGGTACTGATCCGCGATCCACAAGGCGAGTATGAAACGGTATGGTTGCTGGGTACGGACCAAACCGTTGCGCCGCTCCAGATCGTCGAGTGGTTTGTGATGCGCTGGCAAGTCGAAGTCACCTTTGAAGAATCCCGACGGCACCTTGGTGTTGAAACGCAGCGCCAATGGTCGGACAAAGCCATTGCCCGCACCACCCCCTTGTTGTTGGGACTGTTCTCTTGGATTACGTTGGTCGCTCATGCATTTCACTTGTCCGGTCAACCCGTTAGTGTTTGCCAAGCGGCTTGGTATGCTAAATCACTGCCAACCTTCTCGGATGCGTTGGCCCTGGTTCGTTTTCAGCTTTGGGCGGCTTTCCCGACTTTTCACACATCGCGGGAACCCCCTGATCTGATAAAAGTCTCTCGTCCGTTTTTTGTCTCGCTTATCGAGACACTATGTTATGCCGCTTGACTGTGCAAAGTCGAGCTGAGGGGGCTAGGGGGCAGCAATGTCCCCTGGCTACCCCCCCCAGGGGGGCCGCAACCTGGTTGGGAGGCCGTTCGTGCCAGGCCCGTCAGTGGTTCCAGACGATGCGCCATCGCTTACGCCATGGTCAAGCCGATGTCGTGCTGGATGAACTTCAAACGGTGCTGGCTTGGCCGGATTTACCCTCGGCTACTCGCAAAACCCTTCGCCGTCTCTATGGTTATCTGGATAAACACCGCGACCACATGCACTACGACCAGTTGAAAGACCTGGGCTTGCCCATTGGCAGTGGTCTGGTGGAGAGTGCGTGCAAATGGCTGATCCAGCAGCGGTTCAAGGGTGTGGGCATGCGTTGGGGTGAGGCGAGTTTTACCCATTTGCTCCTCATTCGTCTGGCCTGGGTCAACGGGCGCTTTGACGCCTGTTTTCCCTCCTCCCCCAAGTTATATATGCGCCTTCTTCTCGTAGGCTCCTGTATCTCTCAATGACACTTGCCACGACCGTTGCTTTAACAGGCAACATTCAGACCAGTTTGCCCGGTCATACAAATAGCCCGTTTGCCTGGCTTGAAGCTGTGACCCCGCCCCTGCTTGTCTTGTCCACCGCTTATGTCTTGAAGGAACAGATTCTCAGTGCCATCGAAACACGCCATGCCAATGAGATAAGTTACCAGGTCGTGTTAGCCGACTGGCAGCGCGCCGCAGCTGAGCCTGAAGCTCATCCACAATGGGCGCAGTTGTACACGAATGCACTACGAGATGGATTGAGGAAAGCCAACAATCGCCGTCAGGACTCCCTCAGCTAGATGACTCCGGAGGAGTGGAGAATCGCGGTGTTCCATGAAATGCAGGCTGAATTATGGTACAAGCCACCGTCCCAAGATGAGACGCGAAGCGACACACAATCACCAGGCATAGATACACTAATCGCTAGGCGTAATGGTACCTCCCCAAAAGTGAGCACCGCCGTGTGAGGCGCTGCGCGGTTTGCAAAACAGAGTTGCCTGCGTCATCCGAGTTGGGTGGTCGCCGACGAGTCTATTGTTCGAATGCCTACCGCCAACGAGCCAAACGTCGACGAGAAAAATGAGCCACACAGCCCCAAGTGATCGTATCCGCTTGGGGTTTATGTTGGTTCCACTCTCCATCCATGTTAGATTTTGAGAGACAAATCTTGAACGGATGGACTATCTACCCCCGACAAATGTTCGGTTTCAGAAACGGCGAGACAGATTGAGGGTGTAGTATGCTGGTGCAAAGCCTCCATCAATCTTGGTTCGCTTGTGTCCCAAAGATTCCGACGACCTACAGCTACGCCCCCCTGAGTTAAAGAGACTGTTCGTTCAAAGCAACCTTTGCTTCTATACCCCAATTGGGGTTGCTGCGCATAGCCCGGCCCACCGCGATCAGATCGACCTGTCCATCTCGAATAAAGCGATCTGCTGCATGTGGATCAGTGATGCCGCCTGCGACGACAACGGGTATCCCCGCCTCCGCACGTACTGCCGCTGCCAATGGCACAAAATATCCCTGACTTTTACCATCCCAGTTGGGTGGTTGCGAGCCACACAGGCCGCCAGAAACATCCAGGAGATCGACTCCCGCAGTCGCTAATGCTTTCGCCGCCTGGCAGCCTTCATCCATGGTGAGTCCGTCTGGATGAAAATCACTCGCTCCCAACCGATACAGCAGCAGCGCATTCTGACCCATTGCAGCACGAATGGCCCGCAGAATCTCAAGCGGCAAACGCAATCGCCGGTTGAAGTCCCCACCGTATTCATCACTCCGGTGATTGGTGAGCGGCGAGAGAAACTCGTTTAGGAGGTAGCCATGGGCACCGTGAATTTCAACGAAATCAAATCCGGCGGCAAAAGCTCGCTGGGCAGCAGCAACATAATCTGCTACCAGGGGAGCTATCTGGGCTTGCTGCAAAGCTTCGGCGGGCTCCTTACCCCCCAGCATCACACCGGCTGATGGAGCAACGATCACACCACCTGTCGCTGCACGGGTTGCCTTACCCCCACCATGGGCCAGTTGGATACCTGCTACTGCCCCACTGGTTTTGATTGCCTCCGCCAGACGCCGCAGGCCAGGAATCAGTCTGTCATCGTGAATCCCCAACTGATTAGTTTTTACCCGCCCGGCAAGCTGCACATAAGCATGTTCGACGATCACCATGCCCACACCGGCCCGGCGCATATAGAAGTCCAGGTGCTTTTCGTTGATTGCTCCACTTTCGTCGGAAGCTTCGTTTGCCATCGGGGGCAACACCAAGCGACTGCTTAGAGTAATATCTTTGATCGTGAATGGCGAAAATAAGGCTGGCATGAATGACTATTCCCTTCAATAATGACTATGCGGCACACCGGTGAGTGGGGGTTATTTTTCATAATCGTAATCTCTAAAGAACACTTCAACGATTGGACTGTCCCTGACCAGATCCTCAATCGTATCCACTTGTTCTCTGTACCATTTTGTCTCAGGAGCACTCATAATCTGCCTGCGATCGTTGGGATCAACAATGACAACTGCCCTCGCAGGAAGTTCCACCGTTAGCGACTCTTTTAGACAGAACAAAAACTCTGGATTGGCTTTGAGATTCGCTAGCCAGTCGCGACGTGCACGTGGGTTATTTTTACCTTCGGCGTCAGGTGTTCCACAAATAATAATACGTCCACCGATATTACTAAACCAGATTTCCGTTTTCCGAGGTAATCCTGTTTTTGCACCTTTGGTTATGATGTCAATGGTTCGATCTCTACTCAAAGCTGTCTTTATTTCTTCATTCATTGATCAATACCCCTTTTGCGTCTTCGGTGATATTGACTGCCAGTATTGGTACGTATCTGGCGGCAGGCCAAAAACGACATCAACTCTCGCGATATACTTCATACTACGGATACTGCTTCAGTGAGTTGCCTTCGTGAGCAGGATAATCTGTACTCCCAAACTTCGTGCTATTCTCGCAACTCATTGTAACTCAGAGGTGCTTATGTTGGTGAGAATCCGTTGACGGTGGTTGCTGTTTTTCAGGGGGCGATTTTCGGACTATACTCCGTCATGTTAGGTTCAATATGTGAATTGAATTGAAGAGCAGGCAGATGTTCTGCCTTGCTGAGATTACTGTAACCCAATGACAGATCCATTGATTAGAACGAAGCTGTGCCAGCCCTACACCCGGCCAGAACTGGTTCCGCGTCCCCGGTTCCAGAGACAGATCGGAGAAGGGCTGCGGGGGCCGCTTACCCTGATTACCGCCCCTGCTGGTTTTGGCAAGACCACCCTGATAGTCTCCTCCGTCGCCAATTATGAGCACCCCATCGCCTGGCTTTCTCTCGATAAGGATGACAATCGAGAGGGACGGTTTCTGAAGTATGTGATTGCTGCCTTGCAAGCAGTCGAGCCTACCATTGGGAATGAGGCCGCACAATTCATGACGGCCTCACATCAAGTGCCATCTGAAGCGGTCGTAACCAGCCTGGCTAATGACCTGGATACCTTCGGCGGCGAGATAACCCTGGTGTTGGATGATTACCACATCATCAGCAGCCAGGCGGTACATGCTGCCGTGGCATTTTTGCTTGAGTATTGTCCCACAACATTTCACCTGGTGATTGTCAGCCGCTCGGATCCCCCACTGCCTCTGGGTCGTCTGCGCGCTCGTGGCCAGATGGTTGAACTCCGGGCGGCGGATCTCAGCTTCACTGAACCTGAGGCTGCTCAGTTCCTGAACGACCTCATGGGGCTGCACCTGGACGCCGCCTCAATCGCCGTGCTCGAAGCGCGGACCGAAGGCTGGATTGCAGGCTTGCAGATGGCCGCGCTCTCCATGCGGGATCGCGAGGATGTGCGTGGATTCATTGAAGACTTCTCAGGTACAAACCGCCATGTGCTGGACTACCTGCTGGAGGAAGTGCTGACGCGCGAGCCGGAAGCGGTCCAGGCTTTTCTTCTCCAGACCGCCGTCCTCACCCGACTCACCGGACCGCTGTGTGACGCGGTGACGGGCGCTTCGGACAGTCAGGTCATACTCGAAAGCCTGGAGCGACGTAATCTCTTTGTGGTGCCCCTGGATGATGAGCGGATTTGGTACCGCTATCACCATCTCTTTGCCGATCTGCTGCAAGCACGGCTGTACCAGTCGGGTCCGGAACGGGTTCGGCAGTTATTGTCGCGTGCTGCTGAGTGGTGCGCGCACAGTGGCCAGATCGTTGAGGCGGTAGACTATGCGTTCGCAGCCCAGGATTTTGAACGGGCCGCCGGTCTGATTGAGCGATATTGGGATCAGGCGGCGGGCGAAGGTGAGATCGAAACCGTGTGGTCCTGGTTGTGCGCCCTGCCAGAAAACACGATCCGGAACAGCGCGCCGCTCAGTGTGACGTATTGCTGGCTGATCTGGTTCCAGGGCAGAACTGGCGAGGTCGAGGCGCACTTGCTGGATGCGGAGCGCGTGGTGCATGATATGGGTGTTACCGGCGTGAATGAGGAGACCCATGCCGGACTGCACGCGGAACTTGCGGCGCTGCGCTCGATTGTCGCGCGTTACCACAACGATTTTGAAACCGCTGTCACACTGGCCGAGCGCGCGCTCGACCTGATACCCCAAAAGCTCCTACCCCAGGCCAGCGCCCAATTACATGGGTTGGTCTTCATGGTGCTGGCATCGGGCTGTGATGGGGCAGGCGATCTGGACAAGGCGGCCCGTGCATATGCCGAAGCGATCCGCTGGAATCAGGTGGGCACAAACGCCGCCGGGGTCACCGGAATCACCTACCGCCTGGTCGGGAGTCTGCGCTTATTGGGACGTTTGCGCGCAGCATATGCGGCGTGTCGTGAAGCGCTGGAATACGTCCAGGCGCAGGGAATGACCCGTCTGCCAGCGACCGGCATCCTGCACATCGCGATGAGTGAGGTGTTGGTCGAGCGGAATGAATTAGAGGCGGCAGAGGCACACCTTGCACGGGGAATCGAGCTAGGGAAGGGAAGCGGTCGGCTGGACGCCGTAAAGAATGCTGCCTATGCGCTGTCACGGCTCAGGCAGGCGCGGCAGGATACGCATGGTGCGCTGGCCGCTATTCAGGAGGCAGAGGCAGCGCTTGGCGAGCGGCCCTATCCCCTGGCAAAAGCCGAGCTGCTCGCGTTCAAGACCCGAATACTGGTCCGTCAGGGGAGCCTGAACGAGGCGGCACAGTGCGCTTGGGAAGCGGTGCAACTGGTCGGCGAAGATCGGGGGCAAACCGGCCAGATCGTGGCGCTGGCTGTCTCCAGAGTACTGGCTGCTCAGTGCAGGCCCGCCGAAGCCATTGACCATTTGACGTCATCCCTCGTGGATGCCGAGCGCGGCGGTCGTTGGGGCGTGGTGATCGAACTGCTCGTTCTGCGTGCCCTGGCGTTGGCGCGGCGGGGGGATACACGGGAAGCCGTCGCGGACCTGGAACGCGCACTCGCTCTGGCAGAACCAGAGGGATACAGCCGGGTCTTTCTGGATGAGGGGCCGCCCATGCAGATGCTGCTCACCCAGTGGCTGGCCCGTGCCGGTACGAATCCCTTACGAGATTTTGCCAGACAGCTGCTCTCCGAATTCGAAGCTGAAGTTACAGCGGCGCAAGAAAAAAACTCCCCGAACGACAATCTGGTTGATCCATTGAGCGAGCGTGAACTGGAAGTTCTCCACATCATGGCCCTGGGAAAGACGAACGAAGAAATCGCCGAACAGCTCGTTATTGCACGCGGCACCGTCAAAGCGCACACCGCCAGCATTTATCGTAAGCTGGATGTGGCCAACCGGACTGAAGCGGTCGCTCGCGCCAGGGCGCTCGGCATTCTTCCCTAAACCATCTTCTACGTCAACAGCTAAACCCACAAATAAACCCCCGAATATACCCTCTGGCGGATGATCCGATCTGTCTCTGCGTGTTACGTTGTAGCCATCAAACGTTCAGCGCAGACAGAGAGGAAAAACGTGAAGAGAGTCACTGCATTTGTGGGAAGCGCCCACAAAGGAAACACCTACAAGGCCGTTATGCAATTCCTGGACAATCTACAGGCGCTCGGCGACGTGGAGACCGAAATTGTCACCCTGAGCGATTACGCCCTCAAACCCTGCCGAGGCTGCCGCGTGTGCTTTGAAAAGGGCGAGGAATTCTGCCCGCTGCGGGATGACCGGGACGTGCTGCTGGACAAGATCACGGCGTCCGATGGGGTCGTCTTCGCAACCCCAAACTACACCTGGGACATGTCTGGGATCATGAAAACGTTCCTCGACCGATTCGGTTTCGCCTGTCACCGCCCGCGTCACTTCGGGAAAGCCTCCACCTGTATCGTCACGCAAGGTATCGGTGGCGGCGGCAAGATCGTCCAGTACTTCGATTTTCTGGGCAGAATCCTGGGATTCAATACGGTGAAGGGGAGCTGCATCACGGCGCTTGATCCGAGGACGGAAAAGGAACAGCGGAAAGTCGACCGGATTCTGGCGGCGCAGAGCAAACGTTTCTACGCCAGTCTGATGAAACCCGCCTATCCCGTTCCGTCATGGTTCATGCTCATGGGCTTCAGGATGGGCCGAACCACGATGAAGCAGATGCTTGACAACAGCAGCCGTGACTACAGTTACTACGCGGAGAAGGGCTGGCTCGAATCGGATTACTACTATCCCACTCGCCTCGGCCCGCTGAAGAAGGCCGCCGGTTACCTCTTCGACGCAATGGCACCCACTATTCGGAAAATGCTGGCATAAAAGAGACCCGCTATGTCGGAATACTATACGATCAGAATCAAGGGCCATCTGGATGCCGGGTGGTCGGAGTGGTTTGCAGGTTTGACGTTGACGCACCTGGAAGGAGACGAAACCCTGCTCGCCGGTTCGCTGCCCGATCAGGCGGCACTCCACGGCCTGCTCGAACGCATCCGCGATCTCAATCTGACCTTGATCTCAGTGATCTGCGGCGGTGCTCCCTCTTTCGATAAGGATACCAAGGAGACAAACCTGTGAACATCAAAAAAATCATCATTCCATCACTGGCGGTTTGCATCGTGCTGACCCTGATGCCTCGGCTTTTTAATCAAATCACGTCGGCCCAGCCTGTTTCTAATGGCGAGCCATACGACGAAATCGACACTTTCCTCAAACGGGAGATGGATCGTCTAAATGTCCCCGGCGCAGCGCTGGTCATTGTCGAAGGCAACGAGATCGTACACTTTCGTGGTTTCGGTAAGGCTCGCCCCGACGGTGAGACACCGACTGCCCAAACGCCCTTCGTCATCGGCTCACTGACTAAGTCCTTCACCGCCCTGGCGATCATGCAGCTTGTGGAGGACGGGCAGATCGAACTGAATGCGTCTGTGCAGCGCTACCTGCCCTGGTTCCGTATTGCCGATCCGCAGGCATCCGCCCAGATCACGGTGCGCCACCTGCTCAACCAGACGAGCGGCCTGCCGCAGCTACCCGGCATGGTCGGCCTGACCAACTTCGACAACCACTCTGACGAAGTTGAGCGCCAGGTGCGGGACCTCTCCACGCTTGAGATTAGCCGCCCAGTTGGCGCTGAGTTCGAGTACAGCAATCTGAACTTCAATATCCTCGGCCTGATCATCGAGGCCGTCAGCGAGGAGACCTATGCCGACTACATCCAGCAGCATATCTTCGATCCGCTGGACATGCACCACAGTTATACCTCGCAGGCAGCCGCACGGGAAGACAACCTTGCCATCGGCCACCGCTACTGGTTCGGTTTCCCCCGCGCGGAACGTGATCTGCCCCTCGCCAGCGGCTCGCTGCCTTCCGGTCAGTTGATTGCCAGCGCGGAGGATATGGGTCACTACCTCATCGCGCACCTGAACGCGGGCCGTTATGGGGATGTGCAAGTCCTCTCGGCTGAAGGCGTTGACGAGCTGCATCGCCCGGCAGCGGAGGCCAGCGCGATGGGCATCTCGATGGGCCACTACGCTATGGGCTGGTTTGTGGAGGAACACGGGGAGTCCACAATTCTCACGCATCCTGGCACCGTCCCTGACTTTTTTGCCTTTATGGCCCTGGTACCGGGGCAAAACAAGGGCCTAGTCCTGCTCATCAATGCCAACCACCTGATCATGGACAAGCTGCCGTTCACGGATATGGGCTTGGGCGTGGCGCTGCAGCTTGCCGGGGAAAAAGCTCCATCCACGGGCTGGTATGGCGTGGTCCCCTGGGCGCTGCGCGGCCTGCTGCTCATTCCTGTGCTGCAAGTTGTGGGCGTTGCGTTTACCCTACGTCGGATTCGCCGCTGGCGTCAGGACATAGACCGCCGCCCAAGCGGTGTGCGAAAGTGGGTGCTGCATATCCTGCTGCCGCTGATCCCCAATCTGGCACTGGTGGCCCTGCCTCTTTCCCTGTTGGCCGGCGGCCTGCTCAGATTTATGCTGTTTTTCATGCCCGACTTCACCTGGATCAGCCTGATCTGCGGCGGCTTCGCGGCTTTCTGGGTGACGCTGCGCTCCTGGTTGGTTTTCACGACCCTACGACGTCCCCGTGAGTTGCAGGTTCCAATGCCAGGGTGTGGCGCGGCCCAGTCTACGGCTCGTCAGGGTTAGTGCTGAGGAGAAATGAGATCATGAATACGACGATCCTGGTTTTGGGTGGAACGGGGCTGTTGGGGCTGCCGGTGTCTCACGGCTTGAACAAGGCAGGTTTCCAGGTGCGGATTCTGACAAGAGATCGGCAAAAGGCACAGGCATTATTGGATGACTCCTTTCAGGTGGTCGAGGGAGACCCCCTCGATGCGAACTGTCTGGACAACGCCCTAAAAGGGTGTTACGGCGTTCACATCAGCCTGCCCGGTGAGGTGGAACAGCCCACCGCCGAGCGGATTGCACGGGCGGCTCCCCGGCATGGCGTGAAGCGGATCACCTATATTTCAGGGGCATCGGTGGCCGAGGAGAGGCGCTGGTTTGCGATGGTCGACCGGAAGTTTCGGGCTGAAGCCGCAATCCAGGCGTCCGGAGTCCCGTATACGATCTTTGGCCCCACCTGGCTGATGGAAAGTCTGCCTCTCTTTGTCGTCCAGGGACGGGCCAGCGTGCTTGGAAAGCAGCCCACCCCCTACCATTGGGTTGCGGCGGACGACCTGGCTCAGATGGTCTCGGCGGCTTACCAGCAGGCGGCAGGGGAGAGTGGACGAGTCATTGTGTTTGGTCCAGAGGCCATCTCTATGCACGATGCTCTGCGTCGCTATTGTGCTATGTTCCATCCCGAAATCAAGCAGGTTTCGACGATGCCCTTCTGGCTGGTTAAGCTGCTGGCCACGCTCACCCGCAACTCGGAACTCAAGTCTGTTGGGGAGATGATGGCCTATTTCGAGAAGGTCGGCGAAGGGAACGCACAGCCGAAGGTGAACGATGTCTTTGGTAAGCCAACGACGACACTTGACCAGTGGCTGGCGAGCAGACAAGTGTGATACGCACTGAAAACAGCGAATCGCTGAAAGGATTTCTAAAAGTGAAAAAAGGAGCCTTCTGCATCGATCATGTGGAAGGCTTCTGCGTATTGAGGGGGCAGCAATCAGGGCGCTGTAATCGTGTAGAATGGCGCGCAAGGTCGCGATCTTGTGGTTGACAAATCGCGGTGTTGTTTGTATTCTATGATTGACTGACCAGTCGGTCTAGACTGATCGATCGATAAAGGAGAATAGCTATGAGCGCCAAAAGCTCAAAAGAAGACAGCCGGAGTCTCATTCTCCAGGCCGCGTTTGACGCCTTTGCCGAAAAGGGCTACGACGGTACCAGTATGGATGATATCGTCCAACGCAGCGGATTGAGTAAGGGTACGCTCTACTGGCATTTTACCAACAAACATGACCTGTTTGTGGAGACTCTCAACTGGGGTATGAAGGGCCTGGATGAAAACATCACCGCGGCCATGCAGCAAGTGGATCGTCCAGTCGCCGACCGGCTGCGTGAGATGTTTCTCCTGGCAACCCAGGTTTTTACCTCAGATCCACGTTGGACCCGCCTGGTCGCCAGTGCCTTTTTTCTATCCGCCCAAAGCGGTGAAGCCCGGCATGTCTTGTTGGATATGTATGAGCAGTACATCGCGATGGTTGACGCCGCGCTTCAACAGGGGATCGAGCGAGGAGAATTTTATCCTATGGATACGCGTAAAGTCGCTATAGCCCTGATGGCAGGGGGAGACGGTATCGCCTTCCACAGCCTGCTGAACCCGCCTTGGGAAGTTGCTCCCATTATGGAGGCATTTATTCACGCGGTGCTGAAAGGGTTTATGAAGGAGCCACCGACTGATGATCCAAACGCATAACCTGGAACGAGTGTTTAGAAGCCGATTTCGGCAAAAATCTGTTTCTGCGGTTCAGAATTTGAATCTGAGTATCGCCCAGGGTGAATTATTCGGGTTAGTTGGACCGGATGGAGCCGGCAAAACGACTACACTGCGGATGCTGGCCGGAATTCTCAAACCGACCGGTGGGCAGGCTACCGTCAACGGGTTTGATGTCGATAAAGAAGCTGAAGCGATCAAACAAACGTTAGGTTATATGCCCCAACAATTCGGACTGTATGGAGACCTGACCGTTGATGAAAACATGAACTTTGTATGTGATGTGTTCAACGTCGTAGGTCCGGAGCGCGGGCAACGCATCAAAGAACAGATCGACTTCACGGGCCTGGGAGATTTTCGCAGCAGACGTGGGGGGGCACTTTCTGGGGGCATGCAGAAAAAGCTGTCGTTAGCCGCCGCGCTAATCCACCATCCCAAACTGCTGCTGCTCGACGAACCGACCACCGGTGTCGATCCCGTAGCACGCCGGGAATTCTGGGACATCCTCTCGACCCTGCACGCAGAGGGAGCCACCGTCGTGGTCAGCACGCCCTATATGGATGAAGCCGAGCGCTGTAACCGTGTGGGCCTGATGTATAACGGCGAACTGATGATGTGTGACACCCCTGCGGCGATCAAACGCCGGCTGCCCGGTATCGTATTAGGCTTACGTGCCGATGATCTGAACCGGGCCGAAACCCTGCTCAAGTCCTTACCCTGTGTTATCGATGTGCAGCCTTACGGCGACACACTGAACATTCTGACCCGTTCAGAAAATGGAAACGTGGAAACCGTTCGGACAAAAATCGAACACGCACTGTTGCAGGGAGGCATCGTCACCGATAGCCTGCGCCCTGTACCCC
>CAYYNB010000034.1:0-43219 GCA_964472565.1 uncultured Anaerolineaceae bacterium | reverse complement strand
ACCGTCGCCATCAGTATCCGCTTGATCGAAGTTTGCAACATCGGGACAGTTATCTTCCGTGATTTCGTCTTGATCTGGGTCACGATCATCGGTCAGATCGCAGACATCCCCAATTCCATCGCCGTCGCTGTCCGTCTGATCGGGATTATCCACCGCCGGACAGTTATCTTCCCCGTTCCCAAGTCCATCGTCATCAATGTCTGGATCATCCGGGTCGAGCGGTTCAACATCCAGCCCACCATCCCCCGTATCGACCACCACAGGCATATACCCCTGTTCCGTGTTTCCGGCCACATCTTCAACTGCCGTTGTGAACGTATAAGACCCTGACGGTGCGGTATTCCATGTCACATAAAATGGCTGAGGCTGCGTATCGAGCGCCAATCGGAGATCGCCCGCTTTGGCACTCGAAGGTGCTTCGGGGAAAATAAGTCGTGAGGTTGCAGGTTTTGCAACGAGTTTTCCATCCTCATCCAGCGTGAACCACGTCGGATGGAATAGATCTCCCGCTTGCGGATGAATTTCAAACGGCATCAAGCTGCCGGCGCTCTCACGCACACCCCATACGGTGGTGATCAGGTTGGTCTTCAAATCGACCACGAGTTGGGCTTTGACGGGCAGGCCATTTTGCGGATGAAATGTGCCGTTGATGATCCCCAATTCCGGGTTATACCGGCTTTTGATAATCAAAACAGGCACGCGTGTCAGGCCGTTTGATAACCACGGAACCTGCCCCGACCATGTTAATTCTCGCGGTAGCCCTTTTGTGATGGTATCAGGCCGGATATAGTCAATGATAATGCTTTCGCCGCCGCCAATATCTAGTGTTACCAGGACGCTTGTCTGGATCACACTGCTGCCCAAACCCAGTTCGAGCACAACTTGTCCGGCGTCAATCGCAATATTTTTAACGTCGCCTTGAAGTTCCGCTGCATTTGCGACGAGCAGCGCGCTGTTATAGAACGAATCGAGGAAGGTTTGCCAGGGTGTCAGGCTGGATGGGGCTTCGGTCACATAGCGTGTCGCCCGATTTTCTCCCTGGTAATCATACAGACTGCGCGGGAAGAAAATCGAGATACCGCTCACGTTGATGGATGCTTCGCTGCCCTGGTAATACAGGATCATATCTTTCCCGGCATTAGATACATCTGCCGCCGCCAGCCCCACTTCCGTATCCGGCAGCAGTTCTGCCAGCAGTTGCATAAATCCGAACAAGTCTGCCGCCGCCCAGTAATCGGTATATTGCGGATCATCAAACGCGCCAAATAGCGGCGTTTCATTGCGGGCTTCGCTGACCGCATCCAATACCGCACTGGGATCGGTGTTGACCACATCGCTAAATGCTTCCATGCTGCGGATGACATCCGTGATTTTGCTGAGGTCCACCACACCGAGGTTAAAAATACTGTAGGTGCTTACAATCTCGGTATAAAATTCGATAAAGCTGTCAACTGTCGCACGACCAAATTCGCCGCCATCCATTGCTGGATTCGCCGCCAAGGCATCCAACGCACCCAGATAATCCCACCCATTTCCAGGGATCAACTCTGGGCTGCCAATTCCATACCTGGCATAGGGCGCAATCGTGTTATAGACCTCAAACGCTCCCATCAAACACGCATCAAATCCCACCACATCCAGTTGTGAAACGCCGGTTGTTGTGGTGATTTGCTCGAGCGCCTGTCCCAGTTCCGGCAGCGTGAGATCGTCAAAATCAGCCGATTCATCCGTTGCCACGCCCAACCATGACCCGCCGTGATCCCACACCACGAGCGCATACCGTTCAGCCGGATAGGTGGTCATCGCCCAGATGGCAAAATCAGATAGGGTATCGGGGTCGCCGGTGTTCGTTTCCCCCACGATCTCCACTTGTTCAGATACAACATCGCTCAGATTGGTATCCCGGTTAATAAACAAACGCCGTGCGTCCATCCAATCGCCGTTGGAACTGTCGTAGTTCTCCGCTCTATCAATCTGAGCGACGACATTCACATCCGTCGTGCTGCCGACAAATTCCATTTCGTTCAGATCCGCCAGCGCAAACGCTTCCAGATCATTATCCGCCGCAAGATAAATCATGACAGTCCAGGCGGCTGTCGCGGCTTGTGCATTTTCACTTGTTGTCGGTGTACCGTGTATTCGTGGAGAGGATGCCGAGGTTGCAGGGAGTTCAGTGTAGGACGAGACAAAAACAAATATGATCAGGCAGATCAATAACACACGTACTGCTTTCATATTCCCCTCCTAATCAGGTCTTCGACGGTGCGCGGCCCGCATGCCGCGTGCGGCTGACGTTAGTTTCTGAAAATACTCACTTTCGGTGATCTCACTCACCTGCCGTTCAATCTGATGTTGATCCAACTGAATCTGTAGATGCGCCAACTCCCGTTGTGCTTCTCGCAGATCATCTTTAACCTGCCCATATTGTCGAGCGTTTTCAATGGCGATAGCGGCTTGCGTCCCAAATGCAGTCAGCAGCGGGATGCTGGTTTGTTTAAAAATCCCCTGCTCAATCCGATTATCCGCATACAGCACCCCTACCGTCTGTTTGCGCAGCGCCAGCGGAATGCACAAAATGGATCGCAGTCCGTGTTCGACAATACTTTCCGATTGCAGAAAACGACTGTCCCCTAATGCATTAGTCGTGATGATCGGCTCCATTTGTTCAACGGCGGTTGCCACAATACTCCGGCTAAAAACGACATCTTGTTCCGATAAAGTTTCCTTGTCCCAATTTCGCGCTGCTCGAATAGTTAATTCATCGCTGTTTTGGCTGCGCAGCATCAGATAGGCGCGCTCAGCCCCGGTGAGTTGAATCACGGTGTCCATCACTTCCGCCAACACCTGATCCAATTCGAGCGAAGACGTGATCAGGGCAAAGGTGCGCACCAAATTCTGAAGTTGTTGGAAATGATCGATTACCACCCGGTTGTTTTTCTGAGATGCATTTAAATCCTGCTGTATCTCTTGCATCATGCCGTCGAGATCAACAGATAACTGCACACCGTGTCGATTTAAGGCTTGCACAGTTCGCCCTAACACGATCTCAAGTTGGCTGATGCGTCCTACCAGATGATTCAAGTTATCGGAATAATCCGATATGATCTGATCTACCGAATCGGGCATCTAAACTTCTCCACGGATTTGAGTGCAAATGGGCGATAAGACTATGCATTCGAGTTGCCAGATGGTCTGCGAATGATTTTGTATTTTAACCGTTCTTGAGAGAATTTCCTACCACTCTGCCGGATAGCAGGTTAAGATTAAAGGGACTAAACAGGAGACTTTGTGATGGTCGATTATTTTGAATTGTCCGAGCGTCCCCAGGCCAGGTATATGATCGTGGGTTGGCGGCAGTGGGCAGATGCTGGCTCTGTATCTTCCGGGCTTCCTTATTATCTGGTCCAACAATCCAACGCGCGAAAAATTGGAACGCTTTCGTCGCATGGTTTTTATCTCTTCCAAATTCCCGGCACTCATGATCTGGTCCGTCCTGTGGTGAAGTTCGACCAGGGATACCCGCTATCCCTGGATGCCCCACGTAATGAATTGTTTTTTACCGGGGCTGATGGCTTGATCTTTCTAGGTGATGAACCTCATCTGGATATCGAACGTTATACCAGCGCCATTCTTGATCTTGCCCAGGCGTTAGGAGTCACACGCATCATCAGTTTAGGTGGCGTTTATGGGGAACTGCCCTACAACAAAGAGCGTATGATCTCAGCCATGTACAGCCTTCCTAAATTAAAGGAAGAAGTAAAATCACTGGCTGTCACCCTCACCGACTATCAGGGTGGAGCCAGCATCGGTTCCTATCTCTGCCGCCGTGCCAGCGAAAAAGGGATTGAGATGGTTGGATTTTACGCGTTTGTGCCAACCTACGATTTTTCCAAGATTAGCGAAATCGAGAGTGCTATTCGTATTGAGAACGACTTTATGGCTTGGCTGGGTGTAATGCGCCGTATCAACTATATGTTGAAGACGAATTTTGACCTCGCCGATTTAGAGTACCGAAGTCGCCAACTCATTGAAGTCATGGACGCCAAAATGGAAGAATTCGAACAGGCCGATCCCGAATTGAATATCCAGGAGTACTTTAGCCGCTTAACTGAGGATTTTAATGAAGTGACATTTGATCCGCTCGCCGACGTATGGGAAGACGAAATTCGCCGCATTCTTGACGACGATGTAACGGATTGATGTCAAAGTTAACTGCGGATGACACGATCTGGACCATCGCGCAGCCAGAGCGAAACATGAGTCGGCTGCATCGTCTCTGCAATAACTTCCAGCAGTCGTGTTTCTAACCGCTCCAGGTCCACCTCATCCCGTGCAATCGCGCTGAATGCAGCTAAAACCTGGACCGCATCATACCGCCGTCGATAGAAGCGGCGGTCAATCTCATTTTGTATCCGATGTCGCAGCGGATTAAACAGGGCAGCGATAATAAGCGACGATGTCACGACTGCTAAATTGGATTGGTGTCCTGTAACAAGCCGGAAGGTGCCTTGTAAAACGGCGACACTGCTCACATAAAGCAGCACCAACAGAGCGGTCAACAAGCCGTAAACCACCGCTCGATTAATCACCCAATCGACATCATATAGCCGGTAGCGCAGCATTGCTATTCCAATCGCCACAGGGATACCAATTGTACCGGTAGCGACTGCCGCCATATAAAAGAGCGATCCAAGCGGGACGATATGAGCAAACCCAACGGCACAGGCGAGCAGGACCAGCAGCACTTCACTGGTAAAGGCCAGCCATTTTAATTGCTGGCGGGTTTGTCCTGTCGCACGATGCCGTCGCAACAGCATCGCAATCACCGCGAATCCGACCAGCAGCAGGGAGAACAGAAAACTACCGAAGCCTAAGCGGTCGAGAAACGTTTCTTCCGCCTGAATGCCAAGTGGATTGGAGATCGGATCTTCCAGTCCGACGCGAAGTTGAGGATAAAAAGTCCCCGCGATGCCCTGTGCAACCGCACTGATGACCGCTAATCCCTCTACCCACCGCCAGCGCGTGGAGAGCAGATGTCCATCGGGAAACCGTAAGAGCAAAAAGGTGAACGGCAGCGGTGGAATATTGGGCGCAGACAGCCAGACTGTCAGCAGTGCGCTGGGTACGACAGTCGGCCAATCACGCGCGCCAGCCCGCAGCGTATACTGCCAGAATAGATCCTGGCTCACAATGATCAGGCTGGTCGTGATGCATAACCACGCGATCAGATTCCCTGGTCGCCGGGCCAGAATGACAGCGCCGACTGTTGCAAATACGGGTGCCGCTAAGGGGAACAAGATGATCCAGATGACAATTTCCTCAATCAGGGGCCATCCCGACATCGAATTGATCTCGAAGGTGTTCCACAAACGCAGCAGCAGCGACAGCACAACCAGGCCCATAATGATGGACCAGAGCCACCCGATAGGTCGTCTGTTCGACATCACTTTCATATGTGGTTAGTGGTTTCTCAGCCTTCGAACATGTTGCCAGGGCCAGCTTACTGTCGAACGCAGCGCAGCATTTTGCCAGACATTTTTCGACTGCCGCCACTGAACGCGCCGATCCAGACAGGTTTTGTTGACCTCCACGATTGGATTCTCGATGGCGAAGTAAGCCGCCAGTTGGCTCAGAACATAGGTCCAGGTGTTTTCCTGTTTCGACGCGCCGCCCATAAATCGCAGCCCCAATTCATAAACAGGATCAGTTGCACGGGCCAGGGATTGAACCTGTGCCACTTTTATACCATTGTCTTCATAGACGCTGAAGGTGTTCCATCCCGCCTCAGGAAAACCCTGTGGAGTCATGACCATGAAGGATTCCGCATCGCTGTACAACACCAACACGCCGCTTGCCAGGGGAATCAACCCGGGCGTGTGCGGCATCGCGGGCAAGCGCGTATCAATGAACAAAATGTCCCCCGGTTTAATTCCGGTCATGGGAGGATAAAAGTGGTTTTCCGGTGGCTGGAATTCAGCAAAATGTTTTTTCCAGACCTCCATGACCTCGGCAGTATTGGAGTTTACACCTTTGAGTTGAACCCGGTAGGTTTTCTGCCATAGCTGACCAAATCCCTGAAGTGGGCTGATGACGACACGCCCTTCAACATTCAGATTAATGGCACCGTCCGGGATGCTGGATACCGTCAGCTTGTCGGTGGGTTCCGCCCAATACGGCGCATCGCGCGGGGTTGTAACCATCGTCGCCGTGATCGTCTGCCGTTTGGTCGTTGAAGGCCGGCTGGTTTTACCTCTCAGGCGTTGGGGGAAAGACAAAATACTGTACAGCGAGCTTCGTACAGCCGCGTTATGCCAGATATTTTGGGCCTGTCCCCATTGCCGCTGTGGATCGATCAGCGTCGCTTTCAGTGCCGGTTCCTGGTCATATACACCAAAATGGGCCGCCAATTTGCGGAGCGTGGTCAGCCAGAACTGATCTTCCTTCCGAAATCCATAGAGGCGCATAACCACTTCCCACAGTGGATCGTTCGCCCGTAGCAAGGGTTGAATCTGGAGGATCGTCGTTCCTGCCTCCTCATACGCGCTGAACGTGATAAAGGCCGCAAACATATGCCCCTCAGGCGTCATAAAAGCGAACGATTCCTCATCCGCAAACAGCACCATGACTCCGGTTGACAGCCGCATGCCGCCTGGTGTGGGGAGATCCAGAATCCCGACCTCACCAGGCATAATGCCTGTCAATGGCGCATGAAACAGGTTGCCAGCAGGCCAAAACTTCCCAAAATTCTCCTTCCATGCCTGGATCGCCTTAGCGGGTTTGATGGCTGCCCCCTTGAGGGTGATCCGGTAGGTTTTCAGCCACATCTGCCCGAAGCCTTGCAGCGGCCCGTTGACATGACGACCTTTAACGTTCACTCCCCTCAAATCAGGTGGCAGATCGTTGATTTCAATGGTCAGACGGCGTTTGGCCCAATAGGCGGCATCTCGCGGAACGTCCGTCTGAGTTTGAGTGGGTGAAGGAGAATTTTGCGACATGCTAGGTACTCCTACAATTCCTGCGCAGCAGAGACAGCATCAGCCTCGCTGTCATAAATGACAACAGCTTCATCCAACCGTGTGAGCTTGAAAATCTGGCGATAGTGTTCCTTCAGTCCGAACACGAACAGTTTCTGCTTGTTCCGGTTAATACGGATCATCAGGGTAATGAGCAGTCCGATCCCGGAACTGTTCATATACTCCAGTCCGCTGAAGTTCAACACAATGGCGCGTACCTCATCCGCTTGGGTATAGGCATCCATCAGCGCGGCTTCGGCCCCGCCGGTGAATTCTCCGGTTATATCGATCAGCGCAACCCGATCATTGGGCTTTCGTACCGCGATTGATACTTGTGGCGTCGGCATTCGAGTCTCCTTGTTACAGATATAGAATCAATTCAGTTGAATTCATATCGCCTTCTTGGCTCAGCTTCAAATCATCAACCAAATTCCTGATCAGAAACAATCCCCACCCGCGCGGTGTCTCTGTTCCCGCCAATTTAGCATCCAGATCAGGGACTGTGGGAACTGATGAAGCCATCCCTTTCCCATAATCCAATATTTGCACGCTGATCGAATTCTTTGCGGCCCGAACGCGGAGCGTAACAGGTTTGCCCGATCCATAACCGCTGCCATGTTCCATCGCATTCGTGGTTGCTTCCGCGACTGCCGTTTTCAGATTTTCCAGCCGATCTTCAGGGAGGTTAAACTGAGCCACCGCTTTGGCGACATACTCCATCGCCAGCCGCTCATTTCCGGGTTCGCTGGAAAGAATATATTCACCCAAAGGAATCCGGTTTTTTATCCGGTACTCCAGCGTAGCAAGCCGAATCTCCTGTGTGGCACGGTGTGAGATCGAGATAAAGGATGAAGTGCCAAACCGCTGAAGCGATAAGAGCGTAATATCATCTTCTTGTTCCCAGTTCGGTCCAATAAACCGTGTCATCTCATTCAACAGAAAATCAATTTGTCCCTTACCCTTATCATCATACGTTGCCAAAAGTGTTTGAAGCCCTTCAAACCCCAGCATTTGACCTTGTGGGTTATGCGCTTCTATCAGCCCATCGCTATAAAATAAAACGGTTTCGCCTGGTTTGAGCGTCGTTTCCTGTTCTTCATACTGCATTTCAGGCATCAACCCCAACGGCATCCCCCGCGCCATCAGTTCATCCACGCCGTGTTTGCTCCGGCGATAAGGTGCGCCATGACCAGCATTCGCATAACAAAGCTGCCCTGTAATCGGATTCAGGATCGCATACAGACATGTCACAAACATATTTCGGGGCATATCCGGGCAAAGCGCATTGTTGGCATTCGATAGAACTTCACCCGGCGACGAGCACTGCTGGCCCATCATGCGTAAAATGGCGCGTGTTGTAGCCATGACCAGCGCCGCCGGAATACCCTTATCCGTGACATCTCCAATGACGATCCCTAAACGACCATCCTTTAGCGCCAGCAAATCGTAGAAATCACCGCCGACCTCGCGTGCTGGTTGGTAGTAAGCCGCCATCCGCCAACCATCCAGAGCTGGTAGTTCTTTAGGCAACAGCGTTTGCTGGATCAGGCGTGCAATCTTGAGTTCCTGATCGATCCGCTCCCTTTCGCGTGCATGAACTTCCTGCTGCTGAACCAGTTGTGCTACTCGCAGCGCTGACGCCGCATCTGTCGATAAGTTGTCGAGTAAGTGCCGGTCATCGGTAGAATAATCCGCTCCACTTTGCCGTTCGCCCAGGCTAAGCACACCAATTAACTGCCCCTGAGCAATCAGCGGCACCACCAGTTTGACCCCTGCCGCTTGGAGCACCTCCACTCCCGGTGATACCAACGGAATATGATCAACCTCTACAACCTCGGATGCTTCTTCCAGGTACGCAAGCAGGGAAGCATACTCAGCCAGATCAACAGGTACCGCAACGGATTGATACTTCGCCGTCGGCATCGTTAGTGCAGTTTGGTTGTCGGCGCGGCGCAGCCATCCAGCGTGAAGTTTTCTAAGTCTCATGCCGGTTAGTGATTTCCGCGTTCCCATTCAGCCGCATGTGGCTTGCCTAAGATGCGCCACTCGACAGCCAATGGCATCACACCCAAATCGCGCACAATCCGCCGCGCAGCAAGGCCGACAATCGCGATATAGGTCGGGTACGCAATTTCAACCTCAGCGATCTGTTCGACCCAAATATCAGCGGCCATGCCAGCGGCAATAAATTGCACAATCTCAACTGCCTCTTCGCCCACGATATGCGCACCTAATATCCGGTGCGTCTCTCGATCCACGATCATCTTGAGGAATCCCTCAGTATGTCCATCGATCAGCGCGCGATCCATTTCCGCGAAAGGCACCACCGTAACGACAAAATCCCGATTCGCACGCGCCTGGGCTTCGGTTAAGCCAACCCCGGCATATTCGGGATCAGTAAAACTGCCGCGCGGGACGAGTTTATGCTGGTATGGGTTGCCAATCCCCAACACGGCATTTTCCGCCGCGACTCGTGCGTCGTAGCTGGCGCTTTGTACCAGCATCATTCGTCCGGTAATGTCCCCCGCGGCGAAAATATGCGGAACATTGGTGCGGAGATAATCATCCACGGGAATATAGCCGCGCGCCGAAATTTCGACGCCAGCCGCGTTCAGGTTCAGATTTTCCAGGTTTCCTGGCCAGCCCACCGCCAGTACTGCCGCTTCGACATCCAATGTCTGGATTTGCTCCTGTTCCTTATACACTAGGCGAACGCCGCCCTCTCGTTTTTCGATTCGTTCGACACTGCTGATACCCGCCGAAATGGAAATGTTACGGGCTTCGAATGCCCGGTGCATGGTCTGGGAAACCAGTTCATCTTCTCCTGGTAAGATGCGAGGAGCTAATTCAACCAGATGAATTTTGCTGCCAAAGGTGCTGAAAATGGATGCTAACTGGCAGCCGGTCGCCGATGCTCCCACGATGGCAACCGACTTAGGGAGTTGTTTGAGTCCCCAAATATCGCTGTGGGTGAGGGCATATTCCGCTCCGGGAAAGGTGAGCCGTCGCGCATGTCCGCCGACGCACACAATAAAACGATCAGCTTCTAGTTGAGTGCCATTTGCCAGCATAATGCTGGATGAATTGACAAAATGAGCATCGCCAGCGCCGGTATAAACCTGAACGCCGTGCTCCTGTAGATGGCTGATAAGCTGTTTTTTTTCATGGATGGCATACACAATCTGCTGAGTGCGTGCCATCAACTTCTCAAAGTCCACTTGAGGAGGTTCAGCGATGAGGCCATAATCGGCAAACTGCCCCGTGTCTCGTAGCAAGCGAGCCGCTTTTGCTAATGCACGAGTAGGCACACACCCATCGTTGGTACAGGTTCCACCCAAATGATGCCGTTCAACCAATGTGACATCCGCACCTAATTCGCGCGCGCGCAGCGCTGCTGTGACTCCGGCAGGGCCACCACCTAACACGATCACGTTTGTCATGACTGTTCTCCTGCTTCTAGCGACATCCAGATGAAAAGACACCGCCAAGAATACTTGTGGAAGAGTGCAATAATGCTGCCGCGCAATAAATTAAGTCATTTTATATATGAGTTATCTTCTAAAAATCTAGCATAGGACTCAGTAGGTAGCAAACCCAACCTTTATGGAGATATTAGCAGCATAATCGTCATGATTTGCATAGCGAGGAGTTAAACTGAGGTGGGGCGAGAAAAATCGGCATTCTCGCCCTATACGGAGTATTACGTGATTTTTTTAACGACATGCTGGATGAGCATCTTCACAGAATTGATCTCATCCTGATTGATAGTATGTCCCATGTGCGGATAAATCTGCTCAGTGACTTCTGCACCGAGCTTCCGCAAAATATCAGTCGTGTAATGCACACGAGCTACCGGAATGTGTGGATCAGGATCGCTGCAACCAAGAAACACGGATGTTCCTTCCAACGATCCTGTATCCTGCCGTGACATACCCTCTGGACCGATCAATCCTCCGCTTAACCCAATCACGCCGCCATAACGTTGTGTATGGCGTGCCGCAAATTCCAGGGCCAGACATGCCCCCTGTGAAAATCCAAGCAGCACGATTTGTTCGGGAGATTGGCCCGATTTTTCGATCACCCGGCTAACCACCTTCAATGCTGATGACAGGTATGGTTCGTTATCCTCTAGCGGGTATAAAAACGAATAGGGGTACCATGTATACCCGGCGGCTTGCGGTGCAAGATAGGCCACCCCAGGAACAGCAAACTCCTCCGCCAGAGTCAGAATATTCTCTGCGGTAGCGCCCCGCCCATGCAGCATCACCATCACAGCTTGTGCTTCTGAGAGCGGACTGCCTGCATGCAGCAGTCTACTCTCACGGTGCGGATCACGAATATCATTCATCGGGTTGGCTCCGCGTTATATGCCAATGGGGCGCAGCCCGGCTTCGATCTGTTCCCGGTAAGATTCGAGAAACGGTGGGAGCGCAAGTGTTTCGCCTAATTCATCCAGCGCTTCATCAGCCGCAAAGCCTGGTCCATCGGTGGCTATCTCGAACAGAATTCCATGCGAAATGCGGAAGTAAATCGAACGGAAGTAAAACCGGTCGATCAGGTCAGAAACGCGTAGTCCTGATTGGACAAGCTTCTGCCGCCAGTATTGCTGCTCTGTGTTATCTTGAACTCGAAAGGCGACGTGATGCACACCGCCAGCGCCAAGTTGGGCAGGCCGTTCATTTGGCTGTTCAATAACATGAACTTCGCGCCCAGGGCCGCCGCCATCCATTGTATAAATAACAACTGCCTCGTTATCAGGATTTGACTGTTGCTCAAACCCCAATATCGTTGTCAGGATAGGTTCTACAAGGGCGAGGCGAGGCGTAGACAGCATGACAGCATAAAAGCCTCGAATGGCGTATGCGGTAGGAATTCCCGCCCCATCCCAGATTTCCCCCTCTATTGCTGCGCCGCCATCATCCACCAGCGCGAGGCGTTGTCCTTCGGGATCTTCAAATCGCAGGCCATCCCGCCCGCCTATGGTTTCAATCCCCCAATGAGGCACGCCATATTCATCGAATCGAGCCTTCCAATAGTCGAGCGCCGCCCGCCCATCGACTCGGAAGAGCGTTGTCGTGATGCTGTCCGTTCCCCGTCGATTAGGTCCCATTCCCGGCCAGTCAAAGAAGGTCATATCGGTTCCGGGACTGCCCAGCTTGTCTGCATAAAACAGATGATAGGCCGATACATCATCTTGATTGACTGTTTTTTTCACCAGTCGAAGTCCCAGTACACGGGTGAAAAAGTCCAGATTCTGATTTACATTAGCCGTTACGGCGGTCACGTGGTGGATTCCATGAAGCTGCATTGTTCTGTTCCTATCTTCGATAGTTTAATATCGAACTATTTGACATTAAAGAGTTTAGGCGAGTACAATATCTCTGTCAAGGAATTAACCATAAGAGATATATAAAAAATGGGGACAAAATACGATGGGACTGTCGAAGAACAGCGCGCCCTGGATGCTTATATAAAGCTCCAGCGGGCTGCCCTTTCATCAATGAAGCGCACGTCTGCTCATCTGGATCACTGTCATTTGACTGTCAGCCAGTTTGCTGTATTAGAAGCACTCTATCATCTCGGCACGCTTTCCCAGCGTGATCTCGCTGCCAAATTGCTGACCAGCACAGGTAATATGACTACTGTTCTCAAGAATCTGGAGCGTGATGAATTAATTCAGCGTGTTCGGGACAGCCACGACAATCGCTTTATGCGCGTCAATATAACCATCAAAGGCGAACAACTTATTGAGCAAATTTTGGACGAACATGTGCGCGGCATTGTTGAGGAAATGAGAGTGTTGACTGCTGCCGAGCAGGAAGAATTAGCACGTTTAGCCCGCAAATTAGGGCTGCAAGAAAGAGAATAACGTCTTACTGTGTGCTGAGTAAGGTTTGCAGCGCGCGCAGCATATCTGTGACCGTGACAATCCCGACCAACTGTGTACCCTCGACCACAGGTAATCCGCTAATCTTACGTTCTAATAGAATATGAACGGCTTCTGCCAGTGGTGCATCCGGTTCGATACAGACAGGATCAGGCGTCATGCAGGCATCAATCTCAGTGTGATCCATCAGCATATCATCCTGCCAGCGTTCGCGCAGCACCAGGGGAGAATTAGCCGCCAGACGTACATCTCGATCAGTTAGAATGCCACAAACCCGCCCTTGATCGTCCACTACAATCACACGCCGCGCCCCAATCTGATTCATGCGGTCTACAGCCGTGCGCAGACTGTCTGTGTGCTTAACTGTTACCGGGTTAGAAGTCATTACATCTCGCACGATCATCCTTCGCTCCTTTGGAGGTTCGCAAGCTGCTGCTCCACAAAACGCCTGCCGCTTGCAACCACATCCAGGTTGCCCCGGTAGGGGGCTTCCATAATCAACGGTCCCCGATAATCCACTTCATCGAGCGTGCGAAAAATAGATCGCCAATTGATCATCCCCTCGCCTAATGCCATATGCCGAATAGGGCCAAGACCGAAATCGGACAAATGGACTGTCGTTAAACGATCTCCCATCGCCCGGATAATCTCGGTTGGAATCTGCTCTGCTTCCATTGCCTGAAAGGGATCAAAGGTAAAACCCAGGGGTAAATTAGCCTCGCGTATGCGGTAGATGTGCTCAACTCGCCGGACATAACACCAACTCACATTTTCAATCGTCACCGTGATGCCAGCTTGACGGGCGCGCCCTCCCAGATAGTGGGCTGTTTCGGCAAATCGATCAAACATCCGGTCATCGTCGAAGTTCTTATCATACCCATGCCACGTAATGGCTTGGGCACCGAGTTCTGCCGCCATATCAATCAACCGCTCGAACAAAGCATAACTTTCAGCCGCGCGGCGTTTGTAAGGCGACCACAGATCGAAGTGGCGTGTATCGTTGTGTAAGGAGTGAATGCGCAGCTCCAGGGCGTTCATCCGCTGTTTCACATCGCTCACAAATGACGGTGCATACTCGCCTCGCGTCTGGATGTAAAGCTCGACACAGCAATAACCATATTCAGCCGCCACATTCAATGCATCTTCAGTCGTGTAATCAGGATAAAGCGCGCCTGTACTTAGACCAATGCGGGATGCTCCGCTCATTTCATCACGCTCCGGTAGACTGCTAGTGTTTCACGTGCAGCCCGCTGCCACGAGAAGCGGGCTGCACGTTCAGGGCCAGCCGCCGCCATCTCAGCGCGGAGTTGATCATCATCCAGCACGGACTGTAACACGCTGGTCATGTGATTAACATCGTAAGGATTAAAGTACCGGGGGACGTCGGCTCCCAACTCTGGCATACTCGACTCGCGGCTGCTTACCACCGCCACGCCGCACGCCATTGCCTCCAAAACCGGCAGCCCCGCGCCCTCATAAATGGACGCCATCACATATATGGTTGCGGCTCGGAAGACTCCGGGCAAATCTTCATCAGGAACGTAACCGAGCAAACGGACGCTGTCGCGCAGCCCTAATTCATCCACCCGCCGGAAAAAGTCATCATATAACCAGCCTTTGGCCCCTACCACAATAAGCTGTAGCCGGTGATCATGCTTGCGGAGTTGAACCAGACTTTCGACCAGGCGCGATAGATTTTTGCGTGGTTCAATGGTTCCCACTGCCAGCAGAAAGCGCGGCGGAAGATTATATTTCTCACGCACGCGTGCCACTTCGGATTGAGATACCACGTGAAAATGAGGTGCCGCCGCCTCATGCACGACAGTAATTTTCTGGTCCGGCGTCTTATAGTAGCGGATCAGATCATTTTTAGTTGCCTGTGAGATGGCAATAATCGCATTGGCCCGGCGCACAAACAGCGGCATGGCCGCGTTAAGAAAAATATAGTTGAGTTTTTTGTGATGCTGCGGAAACAGTTTAAAGATCAGATCATGCACGGTCATCACAGTAGGTGTGTCAGGCAGCGGAAGCAGCAAATGTTCCGTCGCATGAAACAACGTGGCCCCTGGAACCAATCGGCCAAAATTGCGCCGCAGCAACTGTCCTTGATAAACCAGCATTCGCCAGGGCTTATATCCCAACCGGACAGAGCGTTGTGGTAAATTCGCCCACATCGGGATTGTCTGCGCGCGGCTGGTACGGTTATAAAACAGCGTGGGCGGTTGTTCTAACTCTTCGATCAGCGCTTGGGTGATGGAGCGTGTATAACGCCCTAATCCAGCCTGGCTGTTAATCGCTGCTGAGACATCAATATACATTGTCACCGTCGGAACTCCCCTTATGACACAGCTTTTTCGCGATACCGCATCACAGCCCATACAAATCGCGGCAGCCGCAGCATCCGCCGCCAGCGCCAGGGCTGCTTATATAGTCGATACAGCCATTCCAGCGCCCAGCGGCGCATCCAATGCGGCGCACGAGGCACCATGCCCGCTATAAAATCAAATGTTCCCCCCACACCAATCGCAACCCGAACGTTTAACTGCTCACGGTTACGTTTGATCCACAAATCTTGCCGGGGTGCGCCATACGCGACCATCAGAATATCCGCGTCGCTCGCATTGACTCGCGCTACAATGGCGGCTGCTTCTTCTGGAGCCGGGCTTCCCGCATAGGTTCCGACAATCTCCAGGCCTGGATTTTCTGCGATCATTCGTTCCGCTGTTTTTTCCGCGACACCAGGGGCTGCGCCCAGTAAAAATAATTTCCAACCTTCCCGTGCCGCGCGCCGGGCAATCAACGGCACCCCATCCGATCCGGTTACACGCTCCGGTAGTCGTTTTCCTAAATAACGCGCAGCAAACAGTAGTCCCACCCCGTCCGCTACACACAAATCTGTTTCTTGTAGCACTTGCATAAAATCTGCATTGTCCTGCGCAATCATCACAAATTCAGGGCTGGCCGTGCAAATTTGGTACACACGATCTCCCTGACTAATCCACCCGGCTATAGTATCGATCATTTCTTCAAATGTTACTGGATCGATAGGCACACCAAGAATAGTGACCCGCTCTGCCATAATCCCCTTCTCACATAACCTGTTCATGTTCGCATTGTACCGTGTGCTTTTAGCACTGCCCAGCATAAGTTGCCATCAGGCGCGGCGTCGTTACAATTAAAAGTGACGGAGGTATCAACTCATGACCGAAGATGAACTTGATCGCTTGCTACCTGGTACCGAATCTGAAACTCAAATGGAACTTGATGAGGGTGATTCTACGATCACCGCGCAGCGCACCGTTTCAATGACGGATACCGTGTTTGGTGAAACCGAACGCCTGCGCCAACCGCGCGCCCTGTCTTTCCGGCGGCGGCTGCGTAACCAGCTTGGTATGCTGCCTCTCGCTTTGTTTTTGCTCGCGTTGGGCATCTACTTGTTTGTGAATGAGCAGCATATCGCGGATTTACCGGACTTTTCAAGCGCCGAATTAGTCGGATTCATGGTGTTGGCCGTCGCATTCACGGCGCTTTTCCATTCGATGTTGTCTGGTCGCCGGGAACGCGGGCTGTTGTTTGTGGGGCTGTATATCTGGGTAACAGCGGGATTGCTAGTGGGACTTGTCTATGCTATCGAAGATCATCCCGATCCGGCTGAATGGTGGCCGCTTCTTATCGCATCGTTGGGGGTGACTCTGTTGGTTACATTTTTGATCGAGCGCACCCATGACGCCCGCCTTGTACTTTTGAGTATTATGATCCTCGTCGCCGCCGTGACTGCCTATTGGATTACCAGTGGACAAATTGCCGAACAGTACTTGAGCGATGCCACCGATTATTGGCCTCTGCTGCTTACCGTAGCGGGAATCGGTTTGTTGCCGCTCATTTTTCGTCGCACAGGACAGAGATAACCATGTTAAAGATTGCCATCGACGCGAGCAGAATTACAGCGGCGAGACGTACAGGTACCGAAAACTACGCCCTGCAATTGCTCCGCGCGCTGTTGGAACTTGACAACAAACACCAGTATCTGCTTTATTTCCGTGATACCCCGCCGGCCAATCTGCTGCCCGCCAATCCGCGCGTCAAATATCGGGTTATTCCCTGGCGGCGGATGTGGACCCATATCCGTTTTGCCTGGGCGTTGTGGCGAGACCGCCCCGATGTGACATTTGTGCCGGCCCATGTGCTCCCGCTGTTCTTTCCCGGCCCATCTGTCGTGACCGTGCATGATCTAGGTTACATTTATTTCCCGAATGCGCATCCGGGGTTTGCCCGCCACTACCTGGAATGGTCCACCAAACACAGCGCTGAACATGCCACGCGTATCATCGCTGATTCGCTTGCCACTGTCCGCGATCTCTCGGCTCACTATGGCATTTCCCAAAACAAAATTGCGCTGGTTTATCCGGGTGTTAACGAAACCCTCCACCGCGAAGACGATCCCGCTACACGTGATGCGGTGCGCGCTCGTTATAATTTGCCTGCTCGTTATCTCTTGTTTGTGGGCACACTTCAACCGCGCAAAAATATTGTCCGCATCGTGCAAGGTTATGCGCATTGGCGTGCTAAACAAGCCAACCCCGATGTATCCCTGGTCTTAGCTGGTCCAGAAGGTTGGCTTTACGATCCCGCCTGGACACGCGGTATTGAAGGAATTGTCATGCCGGGTTATATTGCCGATGAAGATATGCCAGGGTTGTATAGTGCGGCTGAGGCGTTACTCTTTCCATCCCTTCATGAAGGGTTTGGTTTTCCCGTACTCGAAGCCATGCGCTGTGGCATTCCGGTTATCACCAGCAATACCTCATCCCTGCCCGAAGTCGCAGGCGAGGCTGCGCTGCTAATCAATGCGCGGGATGTTGATGCCATTCGCGATGCTATCGACCAGATTTTGACCGATCAGAACTTGCGCCAAAATCTGATCGCCAAAGGTTATGAACAGGTCAAGCGGTTTACCTGGAAGCGAGCGGCTGAACAAACGCTGCATGCCCTGGAATTGGCCGCGAAAAAGCATTAATCGTCATCAGCAAAATGTCAGGATAACAGAGTTTGCGCGATAGTAGGGGACTTTTTATAATCCGTCCCACCGATTTGGTAAATAAAACACACTTGGGGAAAAACGTTATGCGTAAATTAATCATCTGCGGCTTGGTCGCCGTCATGATAGCGGTTCTGCTGGTGGGAACCCTTTCATTGGCTCCGGTTCGCACCGTTGCAGCCAACCCCGGCACCCAGTGGAAAGGCGAATACTTTAATAGCTGGAATGCCAGCGGCATTGCCGGGAATCTGGTGATGACCCGCACCGATGATCAGATTAGCTTCAACTGGGCAACAGGGTCGCCCGATGGCACGGTTCCGGCGGATAACTTCAGCGTTCGCTGGACCAAAACCGTCAACTTCCCGAATGCGGGTAAATGGCATTTCCGGGTGGGTGCCGATGATGGTATCCGCATGTGGATCGATACCACCGCCATTGTCGATCAATGGCATGGTTCGGCAAGTGGTTTTGCCGTTTATGAGGTTGATCTTGATCAGTTGACTGCCGGTAATCACGACCTGAAAGTGGAATACTACGAAGCCACGGGTAATGCGGGCGTACAGGTATCGTGGAACTATGTTGGCGCGGGTGGCTCCGGCACAACAAGCACCAGCACGTCGGGGCAGGTCTATACAGGGTCCAACTGGGCCGCCAAGTTCTATAACAACACAACTGTAACCGATCCGGTAGTGGCATCAACCACCGTGAATGCTCTCGATTTTGACTGGGGCACCAATGCACCCACCAGCGGCGTTAATGCCGACAATTTTAGCGCCGTCTTCACCACCACGTTTAACTTCCCTACACCGGGACGTTGGCGTTTCCAGGTGACAGTAGATGATGGCGCGAAGATGTGGATCGATGTCACCCAGATTGTGAATGAGTGGCATGGTTCCTCGTCTGGTGTGGCAACCTATGAAGTCGATGTTTATGCATTGACCGCAGGCAATCACGATCTTAGAGTCGAATATTATGATGCGACAGGCGGCGCGGTGATCAAGGTCAAGTGGTGGGCCGTCGATGCCACAACTGGCGCGGCGACTGGGGCAACCCCGGTCCCAACGGCAAAACCCGGCCCAACCGTTTATGCAGCGACCACGGGCGACTTTGTGAATATCCGCAGCGGCCCAGGTTTGGGTTATCCGCGCGTCGGCCAGATTTTCTATCCCGATAACTATGTGGTTGTAGGTGGCGTCGCTGATCTGTCCTGGTTGCTTATCGACATGGGGAATGGCTCGCAGGGTTGGGTCAGTAATGATTGGGTTTATCTCTTTGCTCGCCCCGACGAATTTAACAAAGACACGACGGGCGGCGGACAACCCGACTTCGTAGATTATATTCCGCGCGTAGGCATTGATGTAGCGCCTCCCGCTGCGGTTCCGCCGGAAAATGTGACGCCGATCATCCTGAGCGGCAGCACCACCGACACGATCAATTTGCGCAACGGTCCCAGTCTGTATGGTGCCAATGTCATTGGCAGCCTGCCACAAAATGCCATCGTAGAAGTCCAGGCGCGCAACCGGAACGGCGCATGGTATCTGGTGAGCTACCAGGGCATTCGCGGCTGGGTATCAGCCTTGTATGTTCGGGTTGTCGGCGATCCCTATGATCTGTTGGTCAGTGCCGAAGTGGTACCTTCTCCGCCTGCCGGGTCCGTCTTCGTACCCGAAACCGAGTCCGGCAAGCCAGCAGTGACTGTTCGTGGACGCACACTGAGCACGATCAAACTGCGCAATAATGCCAGCCTCCAGTCGGATGAAATCGGCAGCATTCCGCAGGATACCGAACTCGTGATCGAGGGCCGCAATCGGAACGGCGCGTGGTACTTGGTGACGTATAACGGTCAGCAGGGCTGGGTCAGTTCACCCTATGTCACGCTCACCGAGGGTACACCGAGCGATCTGCCAATCCGTTAATAAGCATGTGTTTTGATAGCCAACTGCCTCGCACCACGTGTGAGGCAGTTTTTGTTACCAACAGTGAGATTGACTATGGGCATTGACTACATGATCGGCTACGACAGCGAACCCAAACGCGCCTTCACCATTGCCGGACTGATGGGCCGCCTCAAAAGCCGCGAACGGGCGCAAACCATCATTGAACTCTATCGACGCCAGGGGGACATGCGCTCACCAGAGTTTATGGGCTTTGAAATGGTGCGTCATACTGCTGACGGCACTGAAGAAACCGAAACCATCGTGATCCAGGATTTGCTCGATCTGGCTGAAGAGCTGAAACCCTATGAGTCGTATTGCGTGGGATGCCCGGCCAACCGTTCAGAGACATCCTTTGGCTGCATCGGTTCAATCAATTATCCGCTGTCCGCTGAGTCTGAACGTTGGCTGCTCGATCAATTGCCCGATAACAGTCATCCACTCACATTCATGCTGTTGCAAAAAGCGGTGCGCGAAATGGGCTACACGGGTGATGCCGCCTCCCCGCTCCGTGTTCAGCAAGGCGTATTCCTTGAATCACCGGTTTCGCTTGAACGCCGCATAGGTGACTTTTCCATCTCCGGTAATCAGGTTTTTGAATTACTGTTTCTCTCCGGCCCAATCAAACCGGCCCATGCTGCTCTGCTGCTGCAATTTTTCGGCGGCATCTCGCCCAATCTGGATGCCGATGTGATGATGCAGCTTGCCACGCCACCTTCCCAGGACTGGATCAACGATCATGTTCCCTTCCTGCACCGGGTAGCCGCGGGCGATGATGCGTCGATTGTGTCGCTGAAACAGTTTTTCCAGGCGCTCTATCTGGCCTACCGCTTAGATGTGCCCGTTTTACTTGATGTCTAAGCGGGGCGGTTTAAGAATGTGCGCGCAAATTCGATAAAACGGTAGACATCTGAAAAATTAGAGGCAATCCCCACTGAAACACGGATTGCCCCTACCGCATCCTTGATCCGTCCGCTCATCGCTTGAATAAAGCTTTCAAACGTCATACGCTCGGCCTTGCCAAAACAGGCGGCCAGGTCTTCCCGGCTCAAGCCATGTGCCTGCTCGCCTGCGCCCGGATTACAAAAGCAGCCCGTTCGCAGTGAAATATTGACCTGATTTGCTTTGGCCTCCACATCGCGGTAATCAAACAGCTTGCCCGCCGCATCAAACATATTGATTGTGACCGTTCCCCCACGCATCTGGGTATGTGTTGGCCCGTAAAAATGAATTAGCGGCATGCCGTTTTCATGCCGCAAATCGAGCAGATGCCGGATCAGCCAGTCGGTCAGGCACATCACTCGATAATGTATCGTCTCGATTCCCACCGATGCAATATGCCGCAGCCCGATCTCTACCGCCGGAATATTCAAATAATCAATTGTGCCGTCCTCAAAAGCCGCTTCTCCCTCGCGCAGGTAATATCCGTCACCCTGGACCGATGCAATGGTGATCGTCCCCCCGGCGAACCAGGGGCGGCGCAGCTTGTTGAGTTTATCCCGCCGCGCGATCAGACATCCGACGCCGGTGGGATAACCGAAAATTTTGTAGAATGACAGCGACACAAAATCAGGATGCCACCGGCTCAGATCAAGCTGATTGGATGGCGCAAAAGCTGCGGCATCCAGCAGCACATCCCATCCTTTTTCCTGCGCCCGCATGATCCATTCCAGCGAATGCTGCACACCCGAAAAATTCGACTGTGCCGGGTACGCGAACAAGTTATTTGCGCTCGGCTCGGCCTGGTCAAGCTGTGCCAGCAACCGCGCCTCGTCAATCCGAAGTTCTGGCGGCATAACGGGGGCATAGGTGAACGTCGCGCCTTTGGCCCGCGCAAACTCCCGAATCCCATTGACCGAGTTGTGATTATCAAAAGTCAGCACATAGCGATCACCGGGACCAAATGGATACGACTCCCCGACCAGTTTAAGCGCCCCACTGGCATTCTGCGTAAAAATAACCGTATACTCATCCGGCAACGCATTAAAATAGTCAAGTACATAAGCCCGCGCGTGTTCTGCCAGATCGGTCATGCGCTGCGAAGTTGGGTTGCTTGAATGCGGATTGCCATACACACCATCCCGAAGCATTCGCATATGCGCTTCCAGTTGGCTCTCGGCATATAATCCGCCCCCGGTATAATCCAGATAGACGTGCCCCAACCGGTCCAGGCGGCCATATTCGCGCTCACGCAGGGCTTCAAGTTCCTCGATATTGTAAAAAGGATAATTTTGCTTAAATTCAGCAAGATCACAGACGTAATCATCGCTATTTTGCAAAATAGGTTGTGTCATAATATTTTTCCTTCCAGTGAACCTATACTATCAATGTATCGGGTATTTCTTCTTCCACTTTTCGTACCTGCGGATACAAATATACCGTAAATGCGGCTACTGAAGACAGTAGTCCTGATACGGTAATGAGTAGTCCGATTCCACGCCCTGGTCCTACGCCAAAAATTTCTCCCACGCTGCCGGCTAATGCTCCTCCTTCGCTCATAAGCGGTTCAAAAATGCGATCCGCTAATGGTCCGGCCAGCAACAATGTGATCGGCCTTACCGAATATGAGATTGCGCTTCGAATCGCAAAAACACGTCCCTGCATGGCCGGTATAACCTTAGACTGCCACAGTGCCTGATCCGCCCCCTGGATAATCGGCAGGAGCGCATAATATCCAAATCCGCCTACAGTGATCAGTGTGAGCGAGGGACGCAGTCCAGCCAGTGCAATCGACAATCCCGACAGGATGCCGGGAATCAGGATAGCATGAATCCGTCGCTTGGGTCCACCCCAAATCCCCAGCACTGCGATCCCCACAAACATCCCGACAGCCATTTTCGACATGGCTTGTCCGGCAGCATCCGGCTCGGCAATCTGGTAAATTAGCGGTAAAGCCAGTGGATAGATCAATTCGAGGAAAAAATTAAAGACCACAAAGTACACTAACAACCCCACCAATCCCGGATGCTGGGTGATATACTGCCATCCTGCTCGCAGGTCATCCATCACCGAAGAGTGTATTTCTGTGACCGCTGGACTATGCCGAGGAATAGGGATGCAGATCAAGATACCAGTTGCCAACACAAAAGTAGCAAAATCAATGAAAAGAATTCCCCTTAATCCCATGTCAGACATCACATATAAAGCCCCGGCGATGATTGGGCCGAGTAATTCCGCTAACGCATCGCCCACTTGGGACAGGGCGCTGGCACGTCCCAGGTTTTTGTCCGATACAATCATCGGAATCATCGCTTTGTAGGCCGGCCATTGGAATGTGCCCAGTGCCGCACCGATGCCGGTCAGAATGTACACATGCCAGACCTCAAGCTGATTGCTGGTTGCCAGCCAGAAAACGACGAGCGAGTTGATACCTGCGCCCGCGTCTCCCAATATGATCACCGTTTTGCGGTTCCATCGATCCGCCGCTACTCCGGCAAAGGGCATAACCAGCAGCCCGCACACGGCATAAAGCAGCAAATTGAAACTGTACAGGCTTACGGAGTCGGTTTTTTCGAGAATCCACACACCCAGCGCGAAGCTCGTCAGTGCTGAACCAACCGTCGAAGCGACTTCGCCAATCCAAACAATCAAATACTTTCGCATGCCAATCTAGGCCAGAATGATCCCGCCGGATGAGATTGTGAACTCTGCTTGGCACTGGTTACATTGAAGAGAATGAGAAGAACTGCGGGTCAGCGCTGCTGTTCTACACTTCGGACACTTAAACACATCCATCAGCGGCTTAACACCCGCAGGTGCCGATTCCCCGGTTTTGCGCGCCCATACCCGATCAAAACACTTCCACCAGGAGATAATCTCAATCTGCTCAAACCCTACGGTTTGTAACAAGTCAGCAAGCTTTTCAGCGCTCACAATCTTGCGGACTCGTCCCGAAGCTTCGGTGCCCCGTGTCGTCAGCAGTACGCCGCCGGGACGCAGCACCCGCGCGAATTCAGCCAGCGGTTCTTCCATCTCCGGCATCAATTCCAGCGCTTCCATGCAGCTTACCACGTCAAAGCACTGATCGGGAAACGGCAGGGTCGTCGCAGTATGACGTATCAGCGTAAACCGATTTTCAAAAGGTTTGAGTTTTTCCGCCGCCTGAACCAGCATCTCCCGCGAAATATCCAGCGCGATGACATGCCCGGTGAAAGCTGGCTCTTTTAGCAGCACAGCGGGAAGTCGTCCTGTCCCGGTGGCAATATCCAGCACAAAGGGTTCAGGTACATTCGCCAACGCTTCCAGTAAGGGGCGAGCCAGTAGCTCACTGTCCTGGGCTTGGCTCTCGTGTTTGCCCTGATCATACTTTTTTGCCCATCTATCGTAAAGCCAACCCTGTACGCGTGGCCCTAGATGGACGGCTTCATAAAAATAAATTTCTCTATCGAGTATAAACAGCACAACAGCCACACCAATAATTCCAATCAACCAGTGAAGCACTGTATAACTCTCCATCTCGCCAGAAAATAAGTCAGGATGTTATCGGCGTTTGGATCGAAAAGCAAAGCCGGGTGGGATTCCGCTCTCGTGTGCGGTATAATTGTCATCCAGTTCTTGGAAGAAAACGATGCACATTGAATATCTGTCCCTGCAAAATTTCCGCAACTACGCCCGGCTAGAAATACCGTTCCCCACCGGCCCAATTTTGCTCTATGGCTCCAATGCCCAGGGCAAAACCAGTCTGCTTGAAGCAGTCTATTATCTGGCAACCTCGCGTTCGCCCTATACCACGTCAGATCGCCAGCTCATTAACTGGGATGCGGATCGGGACATGCTCCCTTTTGCTAAAATTGGCGCTGAGGTTGTTAGCACTAGGCGCACCTATAATCGTATCGAAGTAACTTTAACCGAAATGCCCGATGCCTCAAATGGCTCGCGTTTTCATAAGGATATTCGGGTGAACGGTGTGGCGCGCCGTGTGATGGACCTTATTGGGCAGATCAATGTGGTCATGTTTCTGCCCCAAGACCTTGCCCTGATCGAGGGTCCACCTGCCGAACGTCGCCGCTATATGAATGTGACCCTCTGCCAGACCGACGCCGAATACGCCCAGGCGCTGAATGTTTTTGAGAAAGTGCTGACACAGCGCAATGCGCTGCTTAAACAGATAGCCGAAAAGCGTGCCTCCCCTGATCAATTGGATTACTGGAACGACCAGTTAACTTCATCTGGGGCGGTTCTCGTTGCCGGTCGTCAGCGGCTTCTCCGCGAATTGGAAGTAAAAGCTCGCGCGGTACACAGGGATCTGTCAGGCGGTAACGAAGACCTCGAATTACAGTACCAGCCGGGTTTCCTACCCGCAGCTAATCCAAGCGGCCAAATGTCATTCGGCGTGTTGGGTTTGGATCTTCACCGCCAGCTTGATGCCAAAGATATTGCCGCCCAATTCCAGGAACGATTGACCGCCATGCAGCGCGAAGAAATTGAACGTGGGATGACGCTTCTCGGTCCCCAGCGTGATGAACTCCGCCTGATGGTGAATGGGCGCGACTTAGGGTTATATGGCTCGCGGGGGCAAGCCCGCACGGGAGTGATGGCGCTCAAGTTAGCCGAACTCGAATGGATGCATGATACGCTGGGCGAATGGCCGATCCTGCTGCTCGATGAGGTTGTGGCCGAACTGGATGCATCACGCCGCGCCTATCTTCTCAATCGGATTCAGGGCGCTACACAGGTCTTGCTGACGACCACCGAACCCGACATTTTCACCCCCGACTTTCTATCCCATGCGACTCGCTGGGAAATTCACCAGGGGCAGGTGATTTCTATTAGCAGCGCAAACTTAAGTTAGCGGCCTTTTGGCCGGAATGCCCGCCCGTCGAGGATATTGAGGGGGAGTCGCCGCCACCTTTTGAATCACCACCAGATGGTGCGTCTCCGGCACCTGTGGCAGTTCCATCTCCACCACTTTACTCACATGCCCGCCCAGAATCTTAAGCGCCTGTTCTGCCTGTCGCGCTTCCGAGACGGCATTTTCGCCTTTCAGCGCCACACACTTGCCGCCGACCTTGCACAGCGGCAGCAAATATTCTCCCAACACGGGCATCTGTGCCACCGCCCGCGCCAGCACCACATCGAACTGTTCGCGATGAGCGGAATCTTGGCCTGCCTCCTCCGCCCGCGCCGTGACGATTCGCACATTGTTCAAGTTCAGCCGGGCTTTGATATGTTCTAAAAAGCTGGTTTTTTTGGCCGTAGCTTCAAGCAGGGTGAGTTCGATGGATGGAAACATCAACCGCAGTGGTAGACCGGGGAATCCTGCGCCAGTTCCTACATCGATTACCCGCTGGCCCGCCGTCATTGGAATAGCTTTGATTACGGTGAGTGAATCGAGGAAATGCCGCATTTCAATCGCATCCGGCTCGGTGATAGCCGTCAAATTGAACTTCTCATTCCATGTTAGGAGTTCATCAGCATAAATACTAAAGGCCCGTTGAACGTCCGGGCCAAGCTCTAGCCCTAACAGTTCCCGGCTGCACCGCACCAGTTGATCGACTTTCATGCAGATAATCCGATCCATTAGCAAATTTTTAGGGCTATTATACCGGCTGCGCTTATATGCGTAAAAGCGGCAGTGCGTTACACTACACCCAAAAGGAGAAACGAATGCAGTACACTGGCACTGTAACCCGCATCATCAGGAGTCGCTCAGACATTACGCTTATTGTCGATACCGAATATGGCCCGCGCGGTATCGAACTGGATTCCGATCTGTGGGCTACCATTTTGGCCGATGCCGGGCTGGAACCAACCGCCACCATCACGGGGTGGAGCATCACCTACGATACGGGTACCGGGGATCTGGAGGTCACTCAACCGGGAGACGACGAGGCATCCGGCTGATCACAGGCTAAACGTGGGTTAATCGTAACCTCACCGCCTATCGCGCCGCGCCGTAACTTCCTACAATGAAATCCAGAGAGGAATTCGGACTATGAAACGCTTCTGGCATGCCTGGAAAACAAGTCGCCGTCGCCAAAAGGTTAAGCTGATTCTGTTGTCCCTGCTGTTTTTGCTGGCGCTTGGCGGGCTTGCTTTTTATGAGTGGATATTCTCCGGTTTGCCGAGTATCGATGCGCTCACCTCCGGTATGGCGCTGCCTAGTACACGTATCTATGATCGCCAGGGCCGTCTGCTCTATGCCATCACCGATCCTGAAACCGGAGTAAATGAACTGGTTGCGCTCAATGATCTGCCTGCTTGCATGGCCCAGGCCACCGTTGCTACTGAAGATGCCAACTTTTACAGCCATCCGGGGGTAGACATAGAAGGTGTCATGCGGGCGCTCTGGATCAATGTATCTGGTGGAGAGGTGGTTGCCGGCGGCAGCACAATCACTCAGCAGGTTGCCCGCAATCTCCTTCTCGATCCCGACCAGCGTTCCGAGCGTACTTTACAGCGCAAACTCCGCGAAAGTGTGCTGGCGCTCCAGTTAACCCGCCGCTATTCGCGTGACCAGATTCTCGAAATTTATCTGAACCAGACGTACTACGGCAATATGGCTTACGGCATCGAGGCGGCTTCGCGCGCCTATTTTGGCAAAGGCGCAGCCGAACTCACCCTGGCTGAATGTGCGATGCTCGCTGGACTTCCCCAGGCACCATCTCAATACGATCCCTTGACCAACCCCGAAGCAGCGAAAGACCGTCAGGAAATAGTTCTTAATTTGATGGTCAAACAGGACTATATTACCCAGGATCAGGCGGATCAGGCGTTTGAAGAAGCCTTGCAATATGCGGCTGCTCCCTACCCCATTGAGGCCCCGCATTTTGTCTCCATGGTCTGGGCGCAGTTGGAACAGGATTACCCTGAGAAGCTGCTGGAAGGCGGTTTGGAAGTTACCACGACGCTCGATTTGGACTGGCAATATGCGGCTCAGGAAGCAACTACCCACCATCTTGACTGGCTCAACAACCCGCCCGAAGGTGAACCGTCTCATAATGCAAACAACGCGGCGCTGGTAGCCCTTGATCCTTATACCGGTCAGGTGCTTGCCATGTTGGGCAGCCCGGATTATTTCAATGAGCGTATTGATGGGGCCGTTAATGCTGCGTTGATGCCTCGCCAGCCCGGTTCAGCGCTCAAACCTTTCACCTATGCCGCCGCTTTTGATCCGGCTCAGTCTGAACCCTGGACTCCGGCAACGATAATCCTCGACATCGGCACACCCTTTGTGACACGCCGCCTGGAAAGTTACACCCCTGCCAATTATGGGTTGGTCGAACATGGGCCGGTTTTGATCCGTGAAGCACTGGCCTCGTCCTATAACATTCCCGCTGTTGTTACGCTGGATCACATCGGCATGGATGCGCTGATCCGCTTGACAACCCGCCTGGGGATCAGCACCCTCACCGATTCCAGCCGCTTTGATCTCTCGCTGACTTTAGGGGGGGGGGGAAGTTCGGTTAGTAGAGCTAACGGGGGCGTATGGTGGGTTTGCAAATGGCGGTTATCGTCTCGATCCGGTCACAATTCTAGAAGTGCGTGATCGTAACGGGAATGTACTCTATCAGTGGAACCAGCCAGCCTATCACCAGCCGGTACTCGATCCGCGTGTCGCCTATCTGATCACCGATATTCTGAGCGATAATTCCGCTCGCATCCCCTCCTTTGGCTCCGCCAGCCCGCTCAATATTGGTCGCCCTGCGGCGGCCAAAACGGGCACGACAACCGATTTCCGCGACAATTGGACCATCGGTTATACGCCCAATCTGGTAGTAGGGGTATGGGTTGGTAATGCCGATAACACGCCAATGGTCGAGGTCAGTGGTATCAGCGGGGCCGGGCCAATCTGGAACGAATTTATGCGGCGGGCGCTGGTTGGACAGCCCGAATTGGAATTCGCGGTTCCCGAAGGCGTGGCGCGGGCTGAAGTCTGTGCCACCTCCGGCTTGTTGCCCACCGAGGTTTGCCCTAAGACCCGTTGGGAGTGGTTTATCGACGGTACCATTCCGACTGAATACGACAATCTCTATCAAACCTATACCCTCGATAAGCGCACCGGGCTGTTAGCAGACGAAACAACGCCGCCGCAGGAACAGGTCGATCAGGTCTACCTTGTGCTGCCGCCCGAAGCTCACGATTGGGCCATCCGCCAGGGAATTCCCCAGCCTCCAGTCGGGGCTAAAATTGTCGGTGGCGAACAAGTTCCAGCTCGTTTGCTTTCCCCTGATCCCTATACAGTTTTCCGGTTGACTCCTTTGTTACCGCCCGATCAGCAGCGTATCCGCCTGACCATTGCCGTTCCGACTCACACCCGGGCCGTCACCTATTGGTTGGATGACGCTGAATTAGCCACAACCTCCCAATCCCCATTCGATCATTGGTGGACACTTCAGCCGGGTGAACATGACCTCTATGCCGTTGTCACTCTGAACGACGGCAGTACACTGACAACTGAGCGTATCCATTTCCGGGTAGGCGCTTGGGTTCCTCCCGATGAACGCCCAACTTCAGGTGCGGCTGAGTAACCAACTCGTACAGAAAACGCAGTCTGTTTTCCTGACGGAACATTTTTGTGTTCCGTCAGTTGTCATTTGCAAGCTATAATGAACTAGATCAGTAATCTGTTCTATCCCAAAAATTAAGGAAAACATCATGGACAACGAGGCATCGAATGATTGGGTGTTTGATGATGACGGGGCATCGGATGAGGACAAAACCGATTTTCTGCGGGACTTGGGATTATTCCCCGGCTACGATCCCGCTCAAATCCCCCATGATGAGCAGCTTGCCCAAGTTGCAGATAACATTTATGATGAGTGGCTGTCCTTTATTTCTAGGAACCGACAGTCGCCCCAAAAAATTCTTAATCTGCTAGAAACCATCTCCGATTATGTGATCGCTTCCGTAAATACACCGGGCGACCATCAGGAGAAAATCGTCCGTTTGGGTTTATCGCTCCGTTCCGATTATTGGTTGTCACGTGGGATGTGGAAACCCTGGCGCGATACGTTGATGCCCGTTCTCAAGATCGCGCTGTCTTTCCCAAACTATGAACTGGTTGCGGAAGCCTACCGTCAATGGGGTATTTTTTTGTATCTATCCTCGGCCCAGGATGGTTCACAGCAAGCGTTCAATGCGGCCATCGAATATGCTGAAACATCCAAAGACCCCCGGTTAGTTCTAATGGCACACGCTGAACGTTTTAATGCCCAGGCTGCCTATCTATCCCGCTCAGAAGCAGAAACCCAGGCATCAGCCATTTTGGACAAGGCCAGAGGGCAAAAAAATGTTTTTGTGATGGGGCGTGTTTATCTGACCTTAGCCCGTGCTTATGCCCATCAGAATTTGTATACCGAAAATTTTATGGCCGCTCAGCAAGCCTTTTTGTACTTTGCTAAGGCGGGTAATTCAGAGTATGTTCTCTCTGCGCTCAACCAGATGATTTCGGCTCTCAGTTACCAGTATCAGGATACCTACTCACCGCATTACAAGAAGCACCTGCTGCATGTCTATCGGGTGGTTGCGAAGAACAGCGCCAGTCCTCACTTTCAAGCCAATTTTTATCATTACCAGGGTTTTTTGTGCTTCCAAAAGCAGGACTACAAACAGGCTAGAAGTTATATCATTCGAGCGTGGAGCAAACAGCGCTCTCTGCGCCAGCATTTTAATTGCGCTATCGAGATTCACATGCTGGGCATGATCGAGAGCAAGCGAAAAAACTGGCTGCTTGCCGAGCAGTTTTTTACCACCGCGATAAAGCGCTATCACAAGCTCGGAAATCAGGTAAAAGGTGTCCAGGCCCGATATGCACGTGCTTATCTCTCATTTGAAAAACAGGATTTTGAAGCCGCTGTGAGCCAGTTAGAAGCGGTTCTACCGTTTGCGAGACAAATCGAGGAACGAGCCGTACGCGAACAGCTCATTGCCGATATTCAGGCTGATATTGAGGCAGCCCATCGTAATTTGGCACAGGTTTCCGTTTAAAAAGTAGTGGGGCGATCCCGCTCGCCCCACCCATCCGATTAGCACCCCGGATCAATCGGACTCGGACATTCAGGCGGATTCAGCCAATCATATTCAGTAAAGCGCAGCGAGGCCAGCGTCGTTACACCGCTTTTGGCAGCGGCTTGTGTAGGGGCGGGCATCACAACCGATGCCGTCAGCGACAGGGCAAAGAGCACCAATAGGGTCAGAATTACCATCTTACGCTTCATGATCGTGTTTTCCTCTTTATCTAGGTCCGGTTTCAGGAAGCGTGATGCGCATCACTACTCTGATCACTAGAATGCCAGAATCGAAGTCTCTTTATCGAGGCTTTACGGCCATTTTTCGGCCAAAAATTGGACAAAATGTATGCGGTGGAAAAAACGTCACGGGGCGACTGCTAGTCGATCAAATAGTATTTTTGTGCTTCAAATAACCTGCTTTCTACCCTATTTAGCCTACTTTATCCCACATTTTATCCCAAAGTAACCTACTTTTATCCCAAAGTAGGTTATAAAAGTAGGTTACTTATACCGGTTCCTAACTCACAGGCGGTTTGAAAATCGTTGCAATGCCAGAGTCGTATCTTTTATGGTCAGCGTGCGGTGGGCGCTGCTTCGATGCGTGATCGTGCCGCTCGGATTGCATCGCGTGTCCGCACCGTCTCGTGGCTGATGCTCAGCTTTTTCATCCCGTGCCAGCCGAAAGTTGTCATGTATTCGACGCACACAGACCCACGGTAGTCCGCTTCATGCAGGTCATGCAGCAGCTCTTGGATATTCAGGGTGCCTTCATCATGGGCGGTTTGCAGGCTTCCCTTTTTCGCCTGCCGAATCTGCACATGCGCGACATGCTCCATCAGCGGCTGAATCTCGCGCCGCTCCAGGTCTTGGAACACGAAGTGGGCATAGTCGAGTGTAATGCTCAAGCCAGGAACGGCTTCCAGCAGCAGTAACGCATGTTCAGGTTTCTGTGCAACCGAGTCCATGTGTGGTTCAAAAGAGATGCGCAAGTCGGTATCTTCGGCAGCTTGCAGCATCCGCATCAATGCCGGAACAGATCGCGCCAGGCTGTGATCAAAGCCGTCTTTTTGCACAATTCCCGGCGAAATAGTGATTCCTGGCGTGCCAAGCGCTGTCGCGAAGGGGATCAATTGTTCGAATAGGTGGAGTTGGGTTTCGCGAGCTTCGGGATCAGCCGAATTGATGAAGGGCAGCATCAAGTATAGATCGGTCAGAGTCAAGTGAAGTTGATCAAGCAGCCGGAGAATTTTGCTGGCTTCCGCTTGGGGATTTTCCGCCGCGCTGTCCACGTTGAGATGTGGCCCGGTTCCGAGATCAATATATCGGAAGCCAAGACGAGCGATGGTACCTATTGCATCTTCCAGGCTGAGATTATTAAATGACCACGCATGACAGGCAATCTGCAACATGGGCTTGTTTATTCCTCATCGCGCAGCATGAGAACTCTGGTCTCGATTATAGGCCGTAGCTGTGTGAGGGTCAATTCTACTCCACTTGAACGCTGAGTGTATAACCGTCGGGAGGGCGGGGCAGCACGATCAGGAAGGGTTGAGCCAGTTCATAATCACAGCCTGGCAACACCTCGAACCGAAGCCGCAGTGTCACAGTTTTCGCTGCATCATCCTGGAGAAGATCAAGAAAACGATGGGCTGCATCGCATCCGGTTGCGGTATTCACAGCCCCAGCCAACACCTGGTCGCTAAAGTCGAACGGCCACCGCGCGACAGGTTTTGCACACAGGTCTTCCGCATCCACTTGATTATAAAAGCTGTCTAAATCACTCGAACTGGTCCATGCCCAAATTGTGCCATCCAGCGTGCTTAGATACTCAAAGCACACCCCGCTCACCACCGGCGTTGCATCTCCATAGGGTCCGGTGAATGGCTCTAGTGTAGGAAAAGCGGGAGATACCAGCGTTGCTTCCAGTGCGGTTGGTACCGGGGTTTGCGTAATTTTGGGTGGTTTGGCCTCGATGCTCAAATTGCACGCCGCCAGCATAACGACCAGAACCATCATCCATGTTAGACAAATCTTCATCATTCTAACCCTACCTATAGCCGATTTTAACGCAATCGCAGGTTATAACGGTGGACAGCCCGTATTTGGCGGCGTATACTTTTGGGCATTAGGCTTCGGTAATGTGGGGCCGAAGCCAGTATTTCTCTGCATTACCTCTACTTTCAGGTAAAGATCATGGATAAAACCTCAGCTTATATCACTGTTGAAGGTGTAATCGGTGTTGGCAAAACTACGCTGTCCCGTATTTTACAAAAAGAACTGGGTGCCCAATTAGTCCTAGAAGTTTTTGAAGAAAACCCGTTCCTTTCCGATTTTTACACGGATCGTTCTCGCTATGCCTTCCAGACACAAATCTTTTTTCTTCTCAGTCGTTATCATCAGCAGCGCCAACTGGCTGCGATCCCTCATCCCTTAATCAGCGATTATATGTTTGACAAAGATCGCCTTTTTGCTCAGGTGAACCTGGGCGGAGATGAACTAAAAACTTACTATAGCGTGCAGGAAGCACTGGCTGAAAATATCGTCCTCCCTGATCTGGTTGTATTCCTAAAAGCAGACACGACGACTCTCATGAACCGGATTACTGCCCGTGACCGTCCCTATGAGCGCAATATGGAGGCGGCTTATATTGACAGCCTGCGCATCGCTTACGAACAGTTTTTCGGTGCATATGATAAATCGCCAATCCTGACCATTGATACCAATAATATGGATTTTGTGCGAAACGAAGAAGATCGCGAGAGCATTTTTCAACTGATACGCGGCGCTTTAGGGTCAGGTCCACACCAGCAGTCGCTGCCGGGTATGGGTACCGAGCAAACGGTTGTTCCTACCACTATCCAACCCGATCAACCCGCGCTGGAAGATACGGCACGGCGGTTGGGTGACTTCCAACGTTTTCACCGCCAACTTGATCATGATAAACATTTCCCTACCGATCCCTACTTTAATTTCCTTTTGTTGCAAGAAGAAGTAGGTGAATTAGCCAGTGCATTTGCGAAACGCTGGATTTCCCAGACAATGGGGCATCAGGATCACTCATTAGCCGATATTCGGGACGAATTAGCCGATGTATTGGCCTATATCGTCAAGCTGGCGAACTATGCAGGCGTGGATCTTGAAGAGGCTTATCTTGAAAAAATGCGTATTAATCAGCATCGCCAATGGCGTTTAAACCCAGGGGTAGAGGATTAAGCAAATGATTCAGCCGCCCAACCCAAACAAATACTTTGTCGCCATTGCTGGCAATATTGGTGTAGGAAAATCCACGCTGACCGGAATTTTAGCTGGAGCTTTCGGCTGGAATCCTTTTTATGAGGCTGTTGACGAGAATCCCTATCTGGCTGACTTTTACGCCGATATGAGGCGCTGGAGCTTTCATTCACAGGTCTTTTTCCTGTCTCGCCGTTTACAGCATCACCGCCAATTGGTCGATGATCCGGGATCAGTAGTGCAAGATCGCAGTGTGTATGAAGATGCCGAAATTTTCGCGCAGAATCTATATGAACAAGGCCAAATGAATCCACGCGATTATCAGGCTTATCGTGATCTATACGATGGTATCCGGTCGTTTCTGCCGCCGCCGGACCTGCTTGTGTATCTCAAAAGCGACGTTAACACCCTGCTCGCCCGAATCAAATTACGGGGTCGGGATTTCGAACGGGATATATCGCCCGATTACCTCCATCGATTGAATATCCTCTATGATCGCTGGATTGAACGCTGGGATTATTGTCCTGTGCTAATTATTCCTGCCCATGAAATGGATTTCCAACGGGATCTGGAAGCACGGCAGTTAATTATTAATGGGGTACGTGACAATCTAAAACCCGCATCAATTCGTTATTTGAAGCGGCCTGCTAAAACAACATAATATACAAGCCTATGCTACAATAATATGGGCGGACATAATGAGGGGTTCAGCATAATGAATGTATCACGCGGCCTTCAAGCGCGACTCAGTGAAACTTTACGGTTAACATTGCTTTATCGGCTTGCAAGCGAATTAAACGCCGAACTGCGGTCTACCGAAGTTTTGCGTCGCGTGCTTAATGCGACTGCTGAAGCGCTCGGAACGCCGCATGCGAGCATTGTAGCCGTCAAAAATAAAGAGCAGGTTAATGTTTATGCGCTTGGCGGGGGGGAAGTAGACCCAACGCCGGTTATACAATGTGTGTTGGCAAACGGGCTGGCCGGGTTTGTCATGCACAATTACCGCACCGTTGTGATCAATGATATTGAAAACAATCCGCTCTGGCTGCCCATGCCGAATGAGCCGCTCTCGCCGCAACAAGGTTCTGCGCTGTGTGTACCGTTGATCCATGCTGGGGATGTGGTCGGTGTGATGACCCTTGCTCACCCGGCAAGCAATTACTTTACATCCGATGCAGTTAACCTGACTTCGACCATCAGCGAAATGGGGGCTTCTGCACTTGCCAGCGCGATGCTTCTTGAAGCCTCACGACAGGCGGAACAACGTTATGCCTCGCTGTTCGATGATGTGATCGTGCCTATTATCATTACAGATTTGCAGGGAAACATCCATGCTGTCAACCGGCGCACGAGTGAGTTTTTGGGGTATGGGCGCGATGAGTTACTCCACCTCAGTATTATGGCCGTTCACCGTATGGGAACCGGCCCAATCGGAGCGGATCGTTTTGATAACCTCAAATTAGGGCTGGAAGTTCGCTTCCAATCGGTGGTGTGGTGCAAAGATGGTACCAGCCGGAATGTCCAGGTTTATGCCAAACGGATCAGCATGGGTGCAGATAGCGACTTGATTCAATGGATCGAATATGATCTGACATCGCAACTGGCCTTAGAGCAACTCCGGCAAGACTTAAGCTCTATGGTGTATCACGATATGCGTGGTCCACTGGGGAATGTTTATACGAGCTTGCAGGCTCTTAATAAGCTCATCGATCAAGAAAATACGAACGTGAGGAATCTCTTATCTGTTGCGATTCGCAGCGAGGAACAAGTCCGGCGTATGATCGACTCGTTGTTAGATGTCCAGCGACTTGAAGAAGGCAGCCGGTTGCTGAATCGGACGAACTCAGTGATCAATACCGTGATTACCAGCGCGGTTGAGCAGGTTCAACCGATGCTTGAAGACAAAAATATGCACATTCGGTTAGCGCTGGCGGATGATTTGCCAGTGCTGTACCTTGATCAGGATATGATTGCGCGCGTAATCCTGAATCTGCTCGACAATGCGATTAAATACTCTTCGGATAATGATACGATTATTGTGAGCAGTGCTTCGGGGGGAACTGAGGTTTATATCCGTATTAAAGATACTGGCCCTGGAATCCCGCCAGATGCTCAGAATATGGTCTTTGATAAGTTCTGGCGGGTCAAGCAGCGAAATATGCCCAATGGAGCTGGATTAGGATTAGCTTTCTGCAAACTGGCAGTTGAGGCTCATGGCGGGCGAATTTGGGTTCGGAGTGAAGGGAGCAGCGGGTCTACCTTTACCTTCGCGCTTCCAGTAGAAGCCCCTGCGACTCAAGAACTACCATTGTTGGGCAAGGTTCAGTTTTGATGCATCGTTTAGCCTTTATTTTCATGCTGGGATTAGTTGTTGCTCTTGCCGCTTGTGGAGGAAATGCGCAACCTGTTGTGTTTACACTTGAGCCAACAACGCCAGTTCCTGTTCCATCTGAAACACCGACGGCAGCTATCAGTGCAGCGCTGGTTCCTGTTTATACATCAACATTCCAACCCGCGACCACACCAACTTTTGGTCCTTCACCCACTAATCTGCTCGCACCCACACGTACACCGGCTCCGGCAACGTTGACAGCTACGCGTGAACCGACACTGGCAGGTCTAACGGTTGAATATTTCACCACAGACAGTGAAGCTGTCACACCCGGTGATAATGTTACATTGTTCTGGAGCGTGAAAGGTGCTGATCAAGCTCAAATCTATCGAGTCAATGATGATGGAGAGCGCATTTACCGGTGGGATGTGGAAGCACAAGGGAAAATTACAGTCGGCACACGCGCCAGTGATCGAGATGCCGCGCGGTTTGTGCTGACTGCCGATATGCCTGGAACGAATGTGGAACAGGAACTTCTCATTCCGCTGCGCTGCGCCGATGTCTGGTTTTTTGAGCCTGCACCCGAAACCTGCTCGGCCACCGATCCCCAGATTTCTAACCAGGTCGAGCAAAATTTTGAGCATGGCCGTATGATCTGGGTCGCCACTGAAGATCGGATTTATGTTATTTTCGACGATGACAGGTCGCCACAGTGGGCGCAATATCCAGATAACTTTGAAGATGGTCAGCCCGAAAGTGACGAAAGCCTGGTTCCGCCCAGCGATTTGCTGCAACCCATGCGCGGATTTGGTAAAGTATGGCGTGAAAACGAAAACGTGCGAAACCGGTTGGGATGGGCAACAGGACCGGAAGTTTCTTATGAAGGCATGTACCAATCTGACTCGGCAGAACCAAGTATTGCTACACTCTATTTACGAACGTTGAATGGTGGTATCGTGGCGCTCAATGCTGAATCGAGAGAGTGGGAAATGCTTCCGCCGCCTGCCGAGATACCACCAGGGTAATGGAATTGATCTATGCTGAATGAACCATCGACAATGGCGGGTGGCAATCATCACTCGCCTGCACCTGCTATTCCAACGGTTGAAAAACCCAAAAATCCTGACATGGAACAACTTGAAACAACAGTTGCTTCTGTGATGGACATTTATAAAGTTGACACGAATCAGGCCCACCCGATCAGCCTGGCATTCACGGGACGGCTGCGTATCGACAGTGAAATGGCTTATGAGCGGCTGGAAGCGAACTTTGCGCCATTGGACTATCATCCGCTGTTATCGACCAATGAAGAGGGGCAGCATGTTATTCTGGCGCTCAAAGGCCGAATCCATCCACCACCGCGTTCCTGGTGGCCGAACGCACTGCTGTTTGTGCTGACGGCGTTTAGCCTGCTCTATGTGGGGGCGCTGCATCAGGCCGGACTGCAAAACGAGACGGAAGCGCCACCTCTGAGTGAAATCTGGCGGGGTTGGCCCTATGCTTTAAGCCTGCTTCTCATTTTGGGAACACATGAACTGGGGCACTATTTTGCGGCACGCTATCACAAGGTAAATGTTACGCTGCCGTATTTTATTCCGATGCCACTCAGTGGATTTGGGACGCTTGGTGCATTTATTCAACTGCGGGCACCGATGCGCAATCGTAAAGTACTGTTTGATGTGGGGGCCGCTGGGCCGTTAGCCGGACTCGTTGTTGCCATTCCCATTCTGATTATCGGGCTTGCAACATCGAAGGTCGAACCGCTGCCGGATGATCCATATATCCTGGAAGGTGACTCGCTGATCTACACGGGTGCTAAAGCACTCATCTTTGGTGAATTTCTGCCGAATGGGGAAGAGGATGTGTTTATCAACCAACTCGCGAAAGCGGGCTGGACAGGGTTATTCGTTACAGCACTCAACCTGATCCCATTAGGGCAGTTAGATGGCGGACATGTCACTTTTACCCTGTTTGGGCAACAAGCGCGACGCCTCTATATTCCCGTGGTTACGGGGTTTATGATTCTGTCGTTATTCAACCCCAACTGGCTATTCTGGACGCTCATTTTGCTGGTTGTGGGGCGCTTTTACGCCGTGCCATTAGACAGTGTTACACCGCTGGATAATCGCCGACGCAGAGTGGGCTATGCGGCATTGATCATTTTCGTGCTGGTTTTTGTCCCGAATCCGCTCCAACTGATCACTCCCTAAAACGGTATGGTCAAAAAAATACCACCGAAATCCACTCCGAAAAAAAACGCTCATCGGCTTACATTTCGCCAGGGAGCAGGTATTGTCGGGCTGATTGGAATTGTAATTATTGTGTTCAGCATTATCAGTTCGGGAAAAATTCCGTTTAGCAGATCAAAAACGCCACAAGACATCAAAAACCCCGAAGCGCCATTGGCGACTTTTTATGCTCCCGGTGTCATGTACTGGCAAAACCGTATTCAGCAATGGGCGCAGGAATATGATCTGAACCCGAATGTCATCGCGATCATTATGCAAATGGAGTCGTGTGGCGATCCATTAGCGATCTCCGGCGCTGGTGCGATTGGCATTATGCAGGTCATGCCATTCAATTTCCAGAACGGTGATAATATGCTCGATCCGGATACCAATGTCCGGCGCGGCATGGCACATCTCGAAAGCTGCCTGGCATTTGCCGATTGGGATATGGGCGGCGCGCTGGCGTGTTACAACGGTGGTTTTGTGGCACCTTCGCAATGGGCAAACGAAACACAACGCTATTACTATTGGGGAACCGGGTTGTGGCAAGATGTAATGAATGGAAGCGAGACAAGCGCCACACTGGAAGAATGGTTAACCTATGGGCAACCGCTCTGCACAAATGCATTACAAAACCAGACCGCGCCTTAAGAACTTTCGCATTCTGCGCAAATATGGCGCTGGTAAGTTTCATACACAGTAACGGGTAGGTCCAGCAGCGGCAAGTAATGGTTAAGCAAATCGTGGATCGCTGCCCGTTCCGGTGGTTCTACCGGCAGATAAACGGCTAAACTGCGCAAGCTTTCCTGCTCAACACTTTTATATAAATTCAACAGCATTGTTTCGACATAACGCAGCCGCATTGCGCCTTGAGGCGTCTCTTGCACAATGCTTCCGAGTATCCACCGTTCACCGCTGCGCCACATCCAAACGTCACCGGGCCTGTTTTTTCCGGCGGAGATACGCTTCCGGTAATCGCTGATGAAAACAGGATATTGATCCTGTAACGCTGTAAAAACCGGCGTGATGTCCGTTCGTCCGGCTGCATTTAAGCCGATCAACAGAGCTTGCATCCGGGTTAAAAAAATGTCGCCCTGGACAACCTGAATAGTCATTTAAGGCCTCAAAACATTCTGACAATGAACAGCTCCCCGCCCCCCCTTTAGGTCCGGTTTCGAGCTGTCTGAGGGAAAGACGCGGAAAGATGTTGGGAAAATCTACGCATTCGTGACAGGAAATGGGCGTTTCGTGTCACGAATGAGACAGCGAATGGTGGATTTGCATCCCATGTGAATCGGAGAAAAACTGTCAAGGTGCATCTTCATTAGCAGCATAACACGGATATGGCGCGTTGTCATGGTCGTGACAGACTAACTTGAGTGACTAACTTGGAAGACTAACTTGAGGTTCTAACGCCCGGATACAGGGCGAGAAAACAAAAAACCGGAGAGCCAATGTCTCCGGTTAAAAGCCTGTCGCATTCGATAGATCAGCAGCCGTTTTTACGCTCCGACCGTCATTGCCTGCGCTTCGTTGGGGTCAACGCGGACGCCCGGCCCCATGGTGGTGGTCAAGACGACGCGGCGAATATAGGTACCTTTCGCCGCAGCAGGGCGTGCGCGACGAAGAGCATCCATTACCGCCGCCATATTGTCGCTCAACTGCTCTGCCGTAAAGCTCTTCTTGCCAATCGGGACATGAATATTGGCCGTCTTGTCGTTACGGAACTCGATACGGCCTGCGCGTGCTTCCTGAATGGCGCGCGGAATGTCTTCCGGCGGGATCAGGGTGCCACCTTTGGGATTTGGCATCAGGCCCTTACGACCCAGCACCTTACCCAAGCGGCCAATCTTACGCATCATGTCGGGCACCGCAAGCGCGACATCGAAATCAGTCCAGCCCTCGTTCGCAATCCGCGCGATCATTTCGTCGTCGGCCACGTAATCTGCACCAGCTTCCTGAGCGATACGAGCGCCTTCACCTTCAGCAAAGACCAAGACGCGCACGGTCTTACCCAAACCATGAGGCAAGATCACGGTGGTGCGAATCTGCTGATCGCTGTGGCGGGGGTCGATACCGAGACGCAGGTGAACTTCGACAGTTTCGTCGAACTTGGCCGGTGCAATTTCTTTGGTAAGAGTAATTGCATCAATGGGGCTGTAGAGTTTTTGACGGTCTATTTTTTCCAGGGCCGCCAAGAATTTTTTACCGTGTTGAGTCATTCTAATCTCCTCGTGGTATTAATGGGCTAAAGCCCTCCCACTTTGTGCGGGACGCTTAACCTTCAACAGTGATGCCCATACTGCGGGCAGTGCCTTCGACCTGGTGCATTGCACCTTCGAGATCAATCGCGTTGAGGTCTTTCATTTTGATCTCAGCGATTTCCTGAATTTGCTGGCGAGTCAGCTTGCCCACTTTATTCCGATTGGGTTCCGAAGACCCCTTGTCCAGACCGGCTGCGCGACGAAGCAAAAAGGCAGTAGGCGGACTCTTGAGAATAAATTTAAACGAGCTGTCAGTGAAGATGGTGATTTCTGCGGGAATCACTTCGCCGATACGATTGCTGGTACGGGCGTTGTATTCCTTGCAGAAGGCCATCAGGTTGATACCATGCTGCGCCAGCGCCGGACCAATTGGCGGGGCAGGATTGGCCTTGCCAGCCGAAATCTGGAGCGTAACAACTGCTTTGACTTTCTTTGCCATGACTTTTTTGTTCCTTGCACACAGAGCACGCTCCCGTTACGGGAGCGGCTGACGGTCTATCGATAGTGCGACACAGTCGCTGCTAGGCTTTTTCGACTTGCAAAAAGTCCAATTCAACCGGTGTTTCGCGCCCAAAGAAGGACACTAACACGCGGACTTTCGCTTTTTCCATATCGATATCACCCACAGTCCCAATAAATTCGTTAAATGGACCATCGATGATACGTACTTTCTGACCGGGGCGGAAGGTGACTTTAATTTTGGGCGCTTCAGCTTCCATCCGGCGCATGATCTGGTTGACTTCTTCAGGACGCAGCGGGGTGGGTTCGTTGCCCATGCCCACAAAACCCGTAACACCAGGGGTATTGCGCACCACATACCAGGAGTCTTCGTCCATCACCATCTGGACCAGGATATAACCTGGGAAGACACGACGTTCTACGGTGCGGCGCTTGCCCTCGCGGACTTCGATTTCTTCTTCCGTGGGAACAACGACATCAAAAATTTTGTCTTGCATGCCCATGGTTTCGATACGCTGCATAATCGCATGATGCACTTTGTTCTCCTGACCGGAGTAACAATGCACCACGTACCATTTGCGCGATTCGTCGCTGGTTTCTTCAGATACCGGCTGATCGGTTTCCGTGCCCAGCCCGGAGCTAAGAACTGCGGTAAAGTTCCCCAGATTCTCTTCTGGTTCGTCGGCTGCTTGTTCTTCGATCTCTTCGTCTAAATAAATAGGCTCAGGATCGAAGTCTACGTCCTCGTCGTGGTACTCATCGTCAAACATCGTCACACCTTATACACCTATCGCCCATGGACGTAGGGCCAACATTACCGATCCGAATGGATGGTTAAATCCGGTTGCGGAATAGAGTATACGTTCCCCCAAGCACAACCGCCAGCACAAAGGCAACCGCCAGGAAGATCGTTTCAGTATCGGTATCGAAGGCCTGACGGAACCACCAGGAGAAGAAGGTATCGAGTGCGCCTAAAGCCACCGCAAATGCGATGGTAACGGCCAACACGATGCCCGTCAACCGATAGGTATCTTCGCGGGAAGGCCAAGTTACTTTCCGCATTTCAGAAGAAACACCGCGAAAATAAGCAACAATGCCACGCACCACAGGGATACGATTTACAATCCCAGTGGAACCCACACCGCGTTTTTGTTTCTCGCGGGTACTGGGAGTGGGGCGATCCTTACGGGTCGTTGGCGCTGCGGTTGTGCCTTCCATGTTACGTTGACGGCGACGGCGACGGTCAGAAATTGGTTCAGCAGACTCGACTGCCTCTTCCTCTTCTTCATCGACTTCTTCAACGATATCGTCCATCTCGTCCGATTCTGGATTTTGAACTCGAGTGCGTGCCACTATAGACTCCTCGATCTAATTACTATTGCCTATATCCAAGACACCGTCGCAAGGACGGTGTCGGCAAAAAGAAGTTGACAGGGGAGGCAGGAATCGAACCCACAACCTACGGTTTTGGAGACCGCCGCTCTGCCAATTGAGCTACTCCCCTAAATGGCGGGACACTACTGCCCCACTATTGTAACTACTTGGTTTCCCGATGTAAAGTGTGCTTCCGGCAGCGCGAGCAATATTTCTGCAATTCGAGACGCTGCTGATCGTTGCGCCGGTTTTTCTCCGACGTGTAATTCCGCTCTTTGCACTCTGTACAAGCGAGGTGAATTACCAGACGAACATCTTTCTTCTTTGCCATAACTCACCAACCCCGTTAAACGGGTGAAAGGGTCGGGAAGGATAATCCCGACCCAATAACATCTTAGTCCAGGATATCAGTGATGACACCCGCGCCAACGGTAAGTCCACCTTCGCGGATGGCGAACTTGGACCCTTTTTCGAGGGCGACCGGGTTGATCAGTTCCACCATCAGGT
>CAYYNB010000033.1:0-43371 GCA_964472565.1 uncultured Anaerolineaceae bacterium | reverse complement strand
CAAAAAACATATGCATCGCACCATTCCGGGCCAACTCACGCGCTAAATTGTACCCAACGCGGGGCGCATGTACTACGCCCAGCCCGAAGGATCACTGCGAAAGTAGAACCGGGCGGATCATGGATCCGCCCGGTTCTTTGAACTACCCCTGATATTCCCGCACCTGATTCATATTCTGATTGACCATACGGAAAGCATGTCGTTCAGCTTCGTAGAGGATTTTTTCTTCATCGAGGGTGAGCAGTTCGCGGTTCCGCATCAACAGCTTACCATCGACAATCACATGGGTGACATCCGCACCCTTGCCCGTGTGAACAAGGCTGGCGATCAGATCGTGGCGGGGGCGGAAATGCGGCTTGTCCATATCGACGATGATCAGGTCGGCGGGGCGGCCCTCGGCCACTACCCCGCTCTCGTCAAAGCCCATTGCCCGCGCGCCGTTCTGTGTGGCCCAGCGCAGCACCATATCGCCGGGTATAGCTTCAGGATCGCGCTGCTGGTATTTTTCCAACCAGACCTGCGTTCGCAAAATTTCCCACATATCCAGTGTAGCATTCGAGGCGGGACCATCGGACGCCATCGCCAGAGTCATCCCTGCTTTTTGCATGGCGGTGACGGAATTAGAAGGCATGGCGAGTTTCATATAGGTGATCGGAGCGCGGGCCACGAAAACACTTTTTTCCGCCATCAGTGCCATTTCATCAGGCGTGAGATTGAGCGCATGGGCGGCGATGGTAGGATGGTTAAAAACACCGAGATCATTCAACTGCTCAACCGGAGTCATGCCGTAGCGCTGGAGCGAATTTTCTACCTGCTCTTTTGACTCCGCGACATGCAGATGAATCGCCATGTTATGCTGATCGGCCAGTTCGACCACACGGCGCAAAAATTCGGGCGGGCAGACATAGGGTGAATGGGGACCGAGGCAGGTATGCAGCCGCTCATCAAACGCATTCCGGTATTGGAGGCTGAAATCAAGCTGCTGTTCCGCGCCGGGACCGACTTCTTTATCATCGCCCGTGCCAAACGTACACCACGCGAGCATGGCTTTCATACCACTCTGTTCGACTACCTGGGCCACGCGATCCATGTAAAAATAATGATCGTTAAAGGCAGCGGTTCCGCTGCGGATCATTTCGCAGGCAGCCAACGCCGCCCCCCAATACACATCATCCGAAGTGAGGGCGCTTTCGGCTACCCAGATTTTTTCGTTGAGCCAGCGCGGAAAATCCAGGTCTTCAGCCCATCCGCGCTCAAAGGTCATCGGCGAATGGCAGTGTGCGTTGAAAAATCCGGGCAGCACTGCCGAGCCGCTGGCGTCGATGATTTCGTCGGCGCGGATATCCACTGGCAGCGTGCCCATGTGTTTGATACGGCCATTTTCGATGTACAGGTCGGTGTTGCGCAGAATAGTACCCTGGGGGTCCAGGGTGACAATATCGGCGTGTTTGATCCAAATGGAACTCATAGACTTCTCCTTGAAAAAACGCTTTGATCCGGCATTGTACAAACTTCGCGGGCGAACGCCAATGTTAACCTTAACGCCGGTTGTGCTTTACGTTACAATGAGCCGCAAATCCACACGCGGAGGCGCTAATCATGAGCTTGCAGATCTTTAACGTTTTACACCGGGAAAAAGAACCTTTTGTACCGCTGCAAGAAGGCAAAGTAAATTTATATGTCTGCGGTCCAACCGTCTATGACCATGCCCACGTGGGGCATGCCAAAACGTATGTATCGTTCGATATTATGGTTCGTTATCTGCGCTACAGCGGCTATGATGTGCTGTATGTTCAGAATCTGACGGACGTTGGGCACCTGCTCGACACGGGCGAAGATCGCATCCTCAAAAAGGCGCGGCAGTCGCAATCAACGCCGATGAAGATTGTGGAAACATACGCCCGGAGCTACTTTAGCGATATGGACGCGCTCGGCGTGCAGCGCCCCGACATCAGCCCGCGCGCCAGCGCGCATATCCCCGAACAGATCGAAATGATCGAAACGCTGCTTCAACAGGGGCATGCGTATGTGTCGGATGACGGCAACGTTTATTTTGACGTGCGAAGCTGGCCGGACTATGGCAAGCTGTCCAACCGCCGCTTGGAAGAACTGGAAGCCGGAACCCGTGAAGAAGTCCGCGAAGATAAGCGGAATCCAGAAGATTTTGCGCTGTGGAAAATCGCACAGCCGGAGCATATTTTGCGCTGGAACAGCCCCTGGGGCGAAGGGTATCCGGGTTGGCATATCGAATGCTCGGCCATGTCTCGCAAATACCTGGGTGAAACCTTCGATATTCATGGCGGCGGGGTAGATAACATCTTCCCACACAATGAATGCGAAGTCGCACAAAGTGAAGCGGCCAATCATGTCGAATTCGCTCGCTACTGGACGTTGGTGGGCACGCTGCTGGTGCCGGATGAATTCGGGATTCCGGTGAAGATGTCAAAGAGTCTGGGTAACTTCTATACCATCAAAGACGCGCTTAAGCTGCACCGTCCTGAAGTGCTGCGCCTGTTTATCCTGAACAGTCACTATCGCAGCCCGGTGGTGTTCAGTGAAGAGGCGCTGGATCAGGCGCGCAAAGGTTGGGAACGAATTGATGGCGCAGTGCGGCTGGTGCGCGAAAAACAGCGCAGCGCGCCCGATGGGGATGCGGGAATCGGCTTCCTGGATACCGTCGCCAACGCGAAAAAACAATTCATCGATGCCATGGACGACGATTTTAATGGGCCGGGTGCGCTGGCGGCGCTGTTCGATTTGACGCGCGAAGTGAATACCCTGCTCAACAGCGATCAAATGGTGGGCAAGCTGGTGCTGGATGCGATTGGGACGGCCTACCGTGAATTGGGCGGTCAGGTGCTGGGGATCGTGCGGGATGAAGTGAGCGCCGGAACGCATAATGCCGAGCGTGAAGACGGGCTGATCCGGCTGCTGATCGATCTGCGATCCAAAGCGCGGCAGAACAAAAACTTCGCGGAAGCGGATCAGATTCGGGATCAACTGGCAGCACTGGGCGTCACGCTGGAAGATCGCGCGGATGGCACGGTGTACCGGACAAATTAGGCAGCATCACAACTAAAAACACTTCCCTGTGTTACAGTAGTCAAAAACGCGCATCACGAAAGGTACGACGATGAGTGAATATCTTTACGGACGGTGGTCGGTCCTGGAATGTCTGCAAGCCGGGCGGCGCAGTGTTGAACAACTGCTGCTGGCCGAAGGGGTGGATGAAAAAGGCAATATCGAAACGATCCTGAATCTGGTCAAGCAGCGTAATATCAACCTGCGCCGGGTGCCGCGCCGGGTAATCGATGATCTCTCGAAGGACGCCAACCACCAGGGAGTCGCGCTACGAGTGGGTGGGTATCCCTATGTGGAACTGGACGCGATTCTGGCTTATGCGGCTGACAAAGGGGAAAAACCCTTTTTGCTCGTCCTCGATCTGCTGAAAGACCCGCAAAATGTCGGTGCGCTGCTGCGTGTATCCGATGCGGTAGGTATCCATGGCATTCTGCTGCAAGAGCGGCGCGGGGTCGATGTCACACCAGCGGTAGTCAATGCCTCGTCGGGCGCGGTGGAACATCTGAACGTGTCCATTGTCAATAATCTGGTTACGGCCATGCGTCGCCTGAAAGAAGAGGATGTCTGGCTGGTGGGGCTGGATATTGGGCCGGAAACCCAAACGCTTGATCAGGTTGATCTGGACCGTTCGATTGCGCTGGTGATGGGCAGCGAGGGTGAGGGATTGCGGCGCTTGGTGCGCGAAACCTGCGACATGCGGATCACGCTGCCGATGCGCGGGCACGTCCAAAGCCTGAATGTGGCAACCGCCGGATCGATTGCACTCTATGCCGCGTGGCAGGCGCGAAGCTGGCAAGGGTGGGTGCCTGTTCCCGCCGAATAACAAGCCGTGCTTCGGGTAGTGGCGACTTACCACTACCCGATTTTTTCATCCATCATGCCCGGTGAGCACGTCGAACCGCAGTTGTTGACCCTCGTAAACAAGCCGCCCAATCGCTGGGGATGGAAAATGAATCCCCGCGATCCATACTGGCAGACCGGCATACCGTTGTAAAAACGCCTGACGTGTCTGCATCGCCTGTTGAAAGTCAAAATCAAACGCAGGAATCCCGACCTGGGGTTCAGCCACCTGGATCGGATGGTGCATCAGGTCCCCGATGATGATCAGCTCTTGATCCCCCGAACGTAAATGTACGCCTACATGACCGGGCGTATGGCCGGGTAGCGCTTCCAGCCAAACGCCGTCTGCAATCCGGACATCGGCGGGTACCAGATCCGCTTTTCCGGCAGCGACAATAGGCATCACGCTGTCACGGATACATTGCTGGCTGTCGGGATCATCGGTTGGCAGATTCTTCCAATAATCCCATTCGTCCTGTACAAAAATATAACGGGCATTCGGAAAGGTGGGCATCCATTGGCCGTCCACCAGCCGCGTACACCAGCCAACATGATCAATATGAAAATGGGTGATGATCACCCTATCAAAGTCTGCTGGTGAAAAACCGAGTTTTGCCATGTTCTCCAAAAATGGCGTTTGCAGACGATTATAGTGTTCGGAAGCGCGGGGTTTGTCATTCCCCACGCAGGCATCAATCAGGATGGTGTGCTGTGGGGTGCGGACAATAAAGCTCTGCGTCCCTATGAGCATCACGTTATCAGGCCGCAAAAAATGAGGTTGCAGCCAGTCACGGTGGGCTTCTAGCTGTTCATCCGTGACGCCCGTGAGCATATCTTTTAACGGAATCGTTGGGCCTTCCCATTCCGACAAACGCCAGACAGAAAAATTCCCTAGATGATACGGCATAGGACTTCTCCCTTGATTCAGCACGATTTTCAGTCAAACAGGTGTAGTATACAGCGTGCCGTAGGGAAATCACCTTTTGACAGCACCCTTGCAGGATGATACGATTAACACGACGCGTGATAATTCAGAGGAATGGTCTAAGTGGGACTGGGGGGTGATTCTGCACTCGCTGGTCATTTGTTTGTCTATCGCAGGCTAGGTTGAGGTTATCGGAAAATGTATATTCGGCGCGATCAGTCAAACTTACACTTTGGTCGTCAAGGGCGTCGTCGTGGTGGCAAAACGTTATTCATTGTCTGGCTCATCACGATGGGAATAGCCATCGCTATTATCTGGCGTTTTAACAGTGTTCAGTCCTGGGTGCTTGCCAGTGTCAATGGTAGTTCCACGGCCACACCAGATGCTGTAACACTGGCCCAGTTGGGCGAACGCGCCTATTGGCAGGGCGATCTGGAAACGGCCATTGACTATTATGGGCAGGCCGCCCGACTGGAACCCAACAACATTGACATTCAATTTGAATATGGACGGGTGCTGATCTATCGCAGCTATGGGGGCCGCAGCTATGAGTACCTGGCCGAAGAAGCACTCCAGGTGGCCCAACGAGCGGTCGAAATTGCCCCCGACAATACCCGCGCGCAAGCTATTCTTGCGTTTGCGCTGCTCGAAAATGGCCGCTATGAAGAAGCGATTCAAGCCGGGCTGCGCGCGACCCAACTCGATGTTAACTATGCCGAGGCGCATGCCTACCTATCGATGGCCTATTTTCAGGCGGGCCGTCCACGTCAGGCGTTTGATGAGGGCGATCTTGCCGTCCAGAAAAATCCCAACAGCGTCGATGCGCGGCGCGCGCTTGCGCTCAGTTTGTCGTTTGTCGGGGAATGGAACGCGGCCATTCAACAGTATGAAATGGCGATCCAAATCCATCCCCGCCTGTATGCGCTGTATTTTGAATTAGCGCCCTACTATATCATCCAGGATAACTATGATGCGGCGATTGCAGCCTTTGACCGTGTGTTGGCGATGGAGCCGAACAACGTCAAAGCCTACACACGCAAATGTGAAACCTATTTTCGCCAGCGCGATGACAGCCGTGCCCAGGAAGCCTGCGAACAAGCGACTGAGTTAGATAAGACGTACCCTGAAGCGTGGCGTCAGCTTGGCATGGTACAGTATGCCAAGCGTAACTATGAAGGCGCGATTGAGTCCTTCCAGACCTGCATTAATCTGCAAACCGAGCAGGGGATTCCGTTAGAGAAGCAGGAAATTGAGTGTTATTACATCCAGGGGCTGTCCTGGGCGTTATTGGCCCACTGTGAAAAGGCGTGGCCAAATCTGCAAACCGCGCTGACGATGAATCCATCGGAAACCGTCAAGGGCTTCATCAATACCGGGCTGCAATCGTGCGTGGGAACGGAAGAAGACCAGTTCTCTGCCGATCAGATTCCGACGCCCATCCCACCGACGCCTGTACCACCCGAACCGATAGGTATTTATTAACCATGTATCTGCGCACACCTAAACGCTACCAACCTAAACGCCGCCGCCGCCATCTGAATCTCATCTCGCGCCGGACGATCACCCTGCTCCTCGTGATCGGCGTGTTAGCCGCGTTAGGTTGGTTCGTATGGATGAACCAGGACATGGTGCGGCGTGATATTGCACCAGCCATTGTCGATCAGATTGAGGGGGGGATTTCGAGCGCGAAAACCAAAGTCGCGCCGCCCCCCACACCCACTGCCACGCCGGATATTGAAGAAGCGCGAGCCGGCTGCATTAATGGCTTCCGGCAGGGCAACCTGGATCAAGCAGTTGAGCAGTGTTTGATCCTCGGCCAAAACAACCCCAACGACAGTGAGTTGCATTTCGAAATTGCTTATATGTTGGTGATCAACTGGCGGCTGCAAGATGCGCTCGAATTTTCAGCGATGACGGTGAATGCCAACCCTGAAGCACCACATGGTTGGGCGATTCAAGCGATGGCGCTGGATTGGAACGGTGATCCTGCCGCTGCTCTAGCGCCAGCCCTCCATGCCAAATCGCTGGATGAGACATTTGGTTTTACCGATGCCGTTCTGGGTGAAATTTATCACGATCTGGCCCAGGATGAACTGGCAAATACCTATTTGGAACGCGCCGTAGCGCTGCTGGAAGCAAGCCGGACCAATGTCGCCAACCGGATGCTGGCTTATACGTTCCGTGTGCAAGGTAAAATATTTTCCGATCTGGGTGACTATACCAGCGCCGTCGATTACTATCAGCGCGCGATTGAATTAGCGCCCAGCGATACTTATTGGGCGGTGGAACTGGCGATGAATTACCGTTCGCTGCAACAGCCCGATAATGCGGTGCAGGTTTTAACCACTGCCGCCGAACAGAATCCTCAAGACCCCTCGATCCTGTTTGAAATGGGACGCACCTATATGAACAACGGTAATCCAGAGCGCGCCTATGAATATTTACGGCGCTGCCTGGAAGCATCCCCCGACTATGTACCCTGCCTTTCGTGGCTGGGTGGGCTGCAATATCTGGATGGCGATTATGTGACGGCCATTTCAAATCTGGAACGCGCGATTGAACTAGGCTCAACCGATCCCGACGATTTCCTTCAGATCGGACATGCCTATATTGCCCAGGGGCGCTGCGATCTGGCAACCAGTTATTTACAGCAAGGTTATAACATTGCGCTCGAACGCCAGTTAACGAATAAGCAGGCCCAGTTCCTCACCCATGCCCAGTCGTGCAACCTGACCCTCTACAGTACCAGTCCGGCCACCGCAACGCCAGCACCAACCATTGAGGCTACTCCCCAGCCCTAAGATGGCTTTTAGCACTCGACGGCGCGACTGCTAAAATTCTACTTGACACTCTGTCCAACCCTTGCTACTATTGAGTTTGAAATTAGCACTCATCTCTTTGAGTGCTAATTATGGTGTTCTAAAATCCAACCAAACTGTGCCAATCAGGAGGCTTGAAAATGAGTCTTAAACTGCGTCCTCTGGGTGATCGTGTTGTGGTCGAACCGCTGGAACGTGAAGAGACTTTTGCGGGTGGTGCGCTGGTGCTGCCCGAAACCGCCAAAGAAAAACCGCAGCAGGGCAAAATTTTGGCCGTTGGCCCTGGCCGTTTAGATGACAATGGCAAGCGCCTCGTCGTAGACGTTAAAGATGGTGACATCGTCCTCTTTGCCAAGTATTCGGGCACCGAAATCAAACTCGACAACAAAAAACTGCTGATCCTCAAAGAGTCCGATATTTTGGCGGTAGTCGAGGGCTAATGCCCCGGAATTCTATTTAAAGGAGAAATGTGAGCTATGCCTAAACAACTGGTTTTCAGTGAAGACTCCCGCCGTCGTCTGAAGACGGGTATTGATACCCTGGCACAGGCTGTTGCAACCACCCTCGGCCCGAAGGGTCGGAACGTTGCCATCGACAAAAAATTCGGCGCGCCGACGATTACCCACGACGGTGTGACGGTTGCCAAAGAAATCGAACTCGAAGACCCCTATGAAAACATGGGCGCGCAGCTTCTAAAGGAAGCCGCCACCAAGACCAACGACATCGCGGGCGACGGCACCACAACCGCCACCGTGCTGGCGCAGACCATTGTCAACGAAGGACTGAAGAACGTTGCGGCGGGCGCGAACCCGATGCTGCTGAAGCACGGTATTGAAGCCGCTGCCAACCGTGTAGCCGAAGAAATCCGCCGCATGGCCCACCCCATCAGCACCAAAGAAGAAATCGCTTCGGTGGCGGCTATCAGCGCGCAGGACAAAGAAATCGGCGCGCTGATCGCGGATGTGATGGACAAAGTCGGGAAAGACGGCGTGATCACGGTTGAGGAAAGCAAGGGCCTCGAATTCGAAACTACGTATGTCGAGGGCATGCAGTTTGATCGCGGCTACATTTCGCCGTATTTCGTCACCACGCCCGATACGATGGAAGCTGTGATCAACGATGCGCATATCCTGATCCACGACAAGAAGATTTCCGCCGCGCAAGACCTTGTGCCGATTCTGGAAAAACTGCTGCAAATCGGCAAGCGGGAACTGGTGATCATCGCGGAAGACGTGGACGGCGAAGCGCTGGCGACACTGGTACTCAATAAACTGCGCGGCATGCTGAACGTCGTCGCGGTGAAAGCGCCGGGCTTCGGTGATCGCCGCAAAGCGATGCTGCAAGACATTGCCATCCTGACGGGCGGCACGGTTATCACGGAAGAACTGGGGCGCAAGCTCGACTCGGTTCGCCTCGATGACCTGGGACGCGCGGGGAAGGTCGTCTGCACGAAAAACGACACCACGATTGTGGACGGCGCAGGCGATCCAGCGGCGATCCAGGGGCGCGTGCAGGAGATCCGCAACGAAATCGACAACTCGACCAGCGATTATGATCGCGAGAAGCTGCAAGAACGGCTGGCGAAGCTGTCCGGCGGCGTGGCGGTGATCGGTGTCGGCGCGGCAACGGAAGTCGAACTGAAGGAAAAGAAGCACCGCGTCGAAGATGCCCTGAGCGCGACGCGTGCTGCCGTGGAAGAAGGCATTGTCCCCGGTGGTGGTGTGGCCCTCATCAACGCGGTGAAAGTGCTCGATGGCTTCAAGCTGGCCTATGATGACGAAAATACCGGTATCCAGATCGTTCGCCGTTCCCTCGAAGCCCCCATGCGCCGCATTGTGGCGAACGCGGGCCTGGATGGTGGTGTCGTCCAGCAGCAGGTGTTCTCCAAGCAGACCGAACAGAAGAACACCAACGTTGGCTACGATGTCATTACGGGCGAATTCGTGGACATGATCAAAGCGGGCATCATTGACCCGGCGAAGGTTACGCGCGGCGCGCTCGAAAACGCGGCCAGCATCGCGGCCATGATCCTGACCACCGAAGCGCTGATCACTGATCTGCCCGAAGAAAAGGCTCCTGCTGCTCCCCCCATGCCTGAGTACTAAATCGGGACATTTTTTAGCACTTTCAACGGCCTCGCGGAACTGCGGGGCCGTTTTGATTCGTCTTAATAGATAAGTGGCAACCTTTCCAGATTGATGTACACTGGCAGTAGGTCAGGTGGAATGAGTGGGTTTTCGATGAACGATTCTTTGATTGGTACGATTCTGGGCGGTTATGAAATTGTGCAGGAAATTGGTCAAGGCGGAATGGCAACAGTCTATCGCGCCCACCAACTGTCAATGAATCGAGATGTGGCGATCAAAGTCCTGCCGCCTCATTTTGTCCGGCAGACAGCCTCTTTGGAACGTTTTAAGCAGGAAGCCAACATTGTATCCCGGCTGGAACATCGCGCGATTGTTCCGGTACATGATTACGGCGAGTACGAAGGCATTCCCTACATTGTGATGCGCTACATGGATGGCGGTTCGGTAGATGAACTCCTGACCAAAGGACCAATTTCACCCGAAATTACCGTGCAAATTCTGGAACAAATCGCGCCCGCACTGGACTATGCTCACCGTGAAGGCGTGCTGCACCGCGATCTCAAGCCGAGCAATATTCTGCTCGATTCGAATGGCGATGCGTATATCACCGATTTTGGGATTGCGCGTATCCTGGGATCAAACAATAAGCTGACTACCAGCGGGGTTGTCGGAACACCCTCGTATATGTCACCGGAACAGGCTCAGGGTCATGATCTGGATGGGCGCAGCGATATTTATGCCCTGGGTGTGGTTTTGTATGAAATGCTGGCAGGCGTGCGGCCTTTTGAGGGCGAAACCCCCTATAATATCGCGGTGAAACATGTCACCGAGCCGCCCCCTTCACCCTGCGGTATCAACCCCAAGCTGTCGCGAGCAATCGAGCAGGTGCTGCTGAAGGCGCTGGCAAAATCACGGGATGCGCGTTATGCAACGGCGGTTGATCTCGCGCATGCCCTGAAAACGGCCACACTTCAGAACAATACGCCCGAAGGGATGATCGAAACTGAACCGTCGTTGAATGAGGCCTTACGTTCCGGGGCAATCCGGCGCATTGATGTTCAGCCGCCGCTTGCACATCCCCCCCTGTCCTCGTCGCGACCCATCATGCCCGTTCGCCAGCCCGCCCCGAATTTGCAGGTGATGCCCGCTTATGAACCATCCCAGTCACGTGCTTTCACCGGGCCGGTTGTGATCCGGCGGCGTAAGAAGAAAAAGCTCGATCTGAGATCGTGGGTTACATGGACCGTTCTCGCTGTTTTCACCAGCGGGGTGTTGCTGGCAAGTGTGGTACTTGCTATTTATTACATTATGGATTCAAGCGATGTCACCACCGAAACACCGGCGCTGGTCGATTATGAAGCGACGGCGGTTTATAAGATGACAGCCACGCGTGATGCAATCCGGGCGGGTTTGGAGCCAACCATTCCGGCCACGAATACACTGCGACCTGCACAAACTCCGAATGCTGCAACATCGAATGAATGATTAGGAGACGGCCATGCTCAATCCGTTCAAAATGTTTAACCGCCTTGCCTGGTTGATGATTCTGCTGTTTGGCGGTGGTACTGCCGCCATGGTAGGCCTTATCGTGATGGCAACCGGGGGATTGGGCAGCACCGAACTGCTCGACATTCCACAGTTTACTACGCCTGCTGGAGCAACTGCCCCCGAACCGGAAGTCCGGCTGAATGAGGTGGTCGAAAAGCGCCCCGTGTTTGAAGCGGTGCCGCTGCCCAGTGAAATCTCAACCGAACCAAGCGTGGTCGGTACCAATCTCAGTTTAGCGATTCTGCTGGCGATCATCTTTGGCATCGACTCCACCATCCTGAATAATCTGCTGCGCCAGGAAGAAGCACGGTTTGAGCGCTGGTTCTCGATCCCCGGACTGCGCACCTTTTTCGGGCTTTTTAAATTTGGAGCCGAGCAGAATATCCGGCGCGGCTGTTTGACGCTGCCGCTTGTCGCGCTGATTTTCGCCCTGTATGGTGTCATCTTCGCTTTTTTGGAAGGTGGCCTGAATATTTTTTCTCCCGAAGGTATCCAGCTTGCGATTGTGATGGCACTGAGTGTAGGGCTGATCAGCCTTGCGGGAGATGTAGCGCAGCGCCGAATCGCCATGTTCTGGCGGCGCACCTCGCGTTTTGGTATCTATCCGGCCAATACCCTGTTGGCCGTCCTGACTACCGTCTTCTCGCGGATGTTCCACCTCTCACCGGGCATTGTGTTCGGGGTGCCGGGCGGGGTAGATGTGGATATGAAAGACGAGACGCGTTTCCACAACGTGATTCTGGCCTTTACAACGCTCACGGTGGTGGTGGTGTTGGGCGGTTTAGGCTGGCTGGCAGCTTCGGCTATCAATACAGCAGGGGATCGGATGCTGACCGCCGATCAAGCCGAATTTGCCGGGGGATTAGCTCAACTTGGATTGAGCATCGGATTGGGGCTGTTTTTGGTCGCGGTTGAAACCGCCTTTTTTGAAATGGTGCCGCTGACAGCAACCATGGGCAGCGAAATTTTCCGGTGGAATATTTTCTCGTGGTTTGCGGCTTTTGTGCCCGTCACCTTCGCCTTTATACATACGCTGCTCAACCCGAACAGTGATTATCTCGACGCTTTCCAGCATACCAATGTCCAGGTATTGACCGTAATCGTCACGGTGCTCACCCTGGTTACGGCGTTTGCCTGGTTCTATTTCCGCGTGCTGAATCCGGCCCCCGAAGAACCGCAGCCCGCCTATCCACCGCCAGGTTACGGTTATGGCGCGCCGCCTAACTATCCCAGCCAGCAGTCCTATCCTCCTTACCAACAACAGCCTCCGCCGTTAGCCCGTCCTGCGCAACCGGTGCCGCCGCGCCCTGCTGCCCCGCCGCCCCCCCCTGCGCCCCAATCTCAGAAGCCGCCGCGCCCTGCGGCTGCTCCGCCGCCGCCACCACTGCGCCACGACGAATATGTGCCGCCGCCGATTATCATCAGCGATAATGTGCCGCCACCGATCATCCTGAGTGACCGTCCCGAAAATTGGATAGATAATCAGGAAACGCAGCGCTGGGATCCAGAGGAAGATCAGGATCATCCCACACGCTAGGCAGCAAAACCGCGATTTTTGTTGCGGAATGGGGTTTGCCTCACTAAACTATTTGCTTGCAGGTTTCGCCAGTAACAATTGGCTGCATTCTAGGAGGGACTCAATGTTCAGGAAATTCCTTGTTTTGAGCGTTCTAACTGTTATTCTGTTGGGGTCTTTCTACCCGGTCGCAGCGGCTGGACCCATCTACAAAGATTTGCCCGATCTGGGTGGGCGTGAAGTGGCTGTAGCAATTGAAAACCTCTTCCCCCCCTTCCAGTTTGAAAACCCAAACACAAGCGAAGCAATGGGTTTTGAGTATGACATGCTGAATGAGATTTGCGCGCGGCTGAACTGCCAGCTCAGCTATCAGAATGCGAGTTGGGATGTGACGATCCAGGCGGTTGCCGAAGGGCAGTTCGATCTGGCGGTGAACGGGATCAGCATCACCGACGAGCGCAAGGAAGTGGTGGACTTCAGTGATCCGTACATCAATGTGGGGCAGTACCTGCTGGTGCGCGCGGACGAAGACCGCTTCACGACACTGGATGAGTTCGTCGCCAATGACGACCTGATCATCGGTGTGCAGCAGGGGTCGGCAGGCTTCTATGTAACCGAAGGCGTTGTGCCGGAAGAACGCCGGGTTGTCTACAACGAATTCGGAGCATTGGTGCAAGCCCTGATCATTGGTGACATCGATGCGCTTCCCGCCGATGCTTCCGCCGCCGCCGGGTTCAAGAGCGCCAGCGGGGATCAGGTGAAAACCGTCGGCGATCCGATCTCCGACGACCCGTATGGTATCATCTTCACCCAAGGCAGCGACCTCATCGCCCCCTTCAATGCCGCCATCGCCAGCATGCAGGAAGATGGGTTCCTCGATTTCATCTACTACAAATGGTTTATCGACTATTCAATCGAGACAGGAATACGTTACAGCGATATGCCCGATCTGGGTGGGCGTGAAGTGGCTGTAGCAATTGAAAACCTCTTCCCTCCCTTCCAGTTTGAAGAAGCAACAACAGGCGAGGCGATGGGATATGAGTACGACATGCTGAATGAGATTTGCGCGCGGCTGAACTGCACACTGAGCTATCAGAATGCCAGTTGGGACGTAACGATCCAGGCTGTCGCCGAAGGGCAGTTCGATCTGGCGGTGAATGGGATCAGCATCACCGACGAACGCAAGGAAGTCGTGGACTTCAGCGATCCGTACATCAATGTGGGGCAGTACCTGCTGGTGCGTGCCGATGAAGACCGCTTCACGACACTGGATGAGTTCGTCGCCAATGATGACCTGATCATGGGCGTGCAGCAGGGATCGGCGGGCTTCTATGTGACCGAAGGTGTGGTGCCCGAAGACCGCCGCGTCGTCTACAACGAATTCGGTGCCTTGGTGCAGGCCCTGATCATTGGTGACATCGATGCGTTGCCTGCGGATGCTTCCGCGGCGGCAGGGTTCAAAAGCGCCAGCGGGGATCAGGTGAAAACTATCGGCGACCCGATCTCCGACGACCCGTATGGTATCATCTTCACCCAAGGCAGCGACCTCATCGCCCCCTTCAATGCTGCCATCGCCAGCATGAAGGAAGATGGTTTCCTCGATTTCATCTATTACAAATGGTTTATCGACTTCCAGATTTCTGAGCAGTAAACCACATCAGGGGGAGCGCAAGCTCCCTCTTATTTTTGCCCCAAAAGCGCTACAATTCACCCGCGTGTCTGCCTAATTTTTGAAGTGAAGGTAATTCTATGACAGTAACGAGCGACAGCCGCCCGAATCCTCAAAAGCGCAATGATCTGATTCGTAAACTTTCGCGTGCCCCCTGGTGGCTGCTCATTTTAGGTGTTTTGATTCTTTTATTTGTCCAAAATGTTCAGAATACACATCCTTATCCTATTGTGTGGAAAGCGGTCAAACAAGGGATCACAGTCTCCATCAAAGTATCAGTGATGGCCTATGCGCTGGCGCTGGTCCTGGGGCTGATTCTTGCGCTGCTGCGGCGTTCGTCCAATTTCATCCTCTACCAGCTTTCGACGCTGTTTGTGGAGGCCGTACGCGGTATCCCCACATTGGTGCTGGTGTATTATCTGGCGCTCGCCCTGATCCCTCAATTGATCGGTGTGGGCAACGATTTAGGGGACTGGCTGATCAAGAATCCAATTCAGTTACCGGTCATTGATACTGAGATCAGCCTGCGGGGATTGGGCCAGGAATTAGCCACCTATCGCCCGCGTGACTTTGATAACCTCTACCGGGCAATGATTGCGCTGGCAATTTCATACAGCGCGTTTCTCTCCGAAATTTTCCGCGCCGGAATCGACAGTGTGGGCATCGGGCAGATCGAAGCCGCCCGCAGCCTCGGCATGACACGCTGGCAAACCATGCGCCTGATCGTGCTGCCCCAGGCGATCCGTGTGGTACTGCCGCCGTTAGGCAATGATTTTATTGCCATGTTGAAGGAAAGTTCGCTGGTTTCCGTCTTAGGCGTCCAGGATATTACCCGCCGGGGACAAACGTATGCGGCCAATACCTTCACGTTTTTCCAGGTATATAATATCGTCGCGCTGACCTATCTGGTGCTGACTTTATCGCTTTCGATTCTCGTCAAGCTACTTGAAATGTATCTCGATTACGGCAAAACACGATCATCCCATTAACCGAAAACAGGGGCGGTGTGTTCGCCCCTGTCTCTTCCGTCTCATTTACCAGCCGCGTTTTTTCGCCGCCGCCGTTTTAATGGCGTCCAGCACGCGCTCCAGGCCTGCTGAAACGCTGCCTTCGGGCAGGTGGAAGCGTACCACCCGCCGGTTCTTCGATTGCAGCGCTTCCAGGTCGCCCTGGGCCTGCGCGCGCTTTAACGTCATGAAATCATATGGTTCACCGGGGATCTGAATTTCCTCGTTGTTCTCCACCGTGATCTGGATGAACACACCGTTATTCGCCCCACCTTTATGAAGCTGCCCGGTAGAGTGCAGAAAACGCGGGCCGTAGCCCAATGTGACGGCGCGCATCGTGGCATGCCGCAGTTCGTCGCGGATCGCTTCGAGCAGACGATCATGTTTCTCGGTGGGTGCGAGATAGGCCATCAGCGCAATATAGTCGCCCGAACTCGCCAGACAAATATGAGCCAACAGCAGATTAATCAGCGCACCGTCGTTGAACCCCCGCTGTTCCCCCACGCGCCGCAGTGTATCGGCGGTCTTGGCATCGGCGTAAAGTTTCAGGCCTTCTTCTTCCAACACCGGTTGATCTTCGGGCAAACTACCACGTTCTTTCAGCACTTTGAGCAGCCGCTTGGTGTTATCTTTGCTCTCACCCACATTCGGCTGATCGAACGGGTTGCTCTGAAGCAGATGTCCGGCTACGGCGGTTGCCAGTTCCCAGCGGAAGAATTCGCCGCCCAGATCATATGCATCCGCCAGATGCAGCGTCATCACGGGGTGTCCGGCCAGTTTCAAGCTGTCAACCTTGTGATCCAGATCATTTATCGGCCCGTCCAGGCGCAGATATACAAAAACCTGATCATCATCAAAATTGCGCGGATCGTCTGGAACCACACCCGCGACAGGCACGATCCCGCGTCCTTCTTTGCCGGAACTTTCGGCAATCAACTGTTCAGCCCATAACCCAAAGCTGTCAATCTGGGGTGACGCAATCAGCGATACTTTATCCCGGCCATGCTGCGCCAGATACCCCATCAATACACCCAGCCATGCCGCCGGGTTGCTGCTCGGCGCAACATTATGATCGCACGCGGTTGCCATCTGCTGCGCGCTCGTGATGAGTTTATCCAGGTCCAGACCCATGATCGCCGCCGGGACCAGGCCAAAGTAGCTCAATACGCTGTAGCGCCCGCCAATATCAGCCGGATTGAGGAAGATATACTTAAAGTTCTTCTCTCGCGCACTGGTTTCGAGCGCCGATCCGGCATCGGTGATCGCGCAGAACTGTTCGCCTGCCTGTGCGCCACGCCGCTCTTCTACAAGGCTGTAGTAGTATTTGTAGAGTGAGAAGGTTTCAATCGTCCCGCCGGATTTGGTAGACACAATAAACAGCGTTCTATCGAGATCAACCGTTTCCGTTGCCAGCCGGATCGCCTGGGGATCGGTGGTGTCAAGCACGATCAAATTCGGGAAGCCGGGCAGCACACCAAACGTCTGCCGCATCACTTCGGCAGCCAGACTGCTCCCGCCCATACCGAGCAGCAGCGCATGGGTATAACCCTGGGCCTCAATCTCGTCGCGCAGGGCGTACAGCGGCTCATAAAAACTCGGATCGGGGCGTGCAACATCCAGCCAGCCCAACCGCTCCACGATCAACTGCTGGTGAGCGGCTTCCTGTTTCCATACGGCGGGGTCTTTGCTCCAGATACGGGCGATGATCTGATCTTTTTCGAGGCGGGTCAGTGTTTCACGAATGCCATATTCATAAGCGGCAATCACCACTTCCTGCTGAGCCATGACGCCCGTAAGCAGCACCTGCCGCTTGCCTTCCACCGCGTCGATCAAACGGCGGTAATCGTTCGCAAAGGCTTCTACGCCGTCGCTCTGAAGCTGCTGTGTGACCTTATCCATTCGAACACCGGATTCGGCCAGCTTCTTTAAGATGGCACGCGTGTCATCCAGTCCTTCGGTGATGGTTTCGGCTACCGTGCCATGATCCCTAAAGGCGTCTACGGTCTGCGGTGGCAGCGTATTAACGGTGTACGGGCCGATCAGACTGTCCACATAATACGTGTCGGGCAGATTGGGATTCTTGGTGCTGGTGCTGGCCCACAGCGGACGCTGAACGCGCGCCCCGGCTTCACGCAGACGGGCAAACCGTTCGCTGTCGAAAAGTTCCTGAAAATGGAAATAAGCAAGTTTGGCACTCGCAATCGCGGCTTTACCCATCAAACTCCGCTGGGTCTGGGTAAACTCACCACGCATCCGCCCACTGCGCATGTTGCTTTCCAGAATGTTGTCCACTACCGTATCGATCCGGCTCAGAAAGAAGCTCGCAACGGATGCGATCTGCGAGACATCCAGCCCGGCATCCAGGCGTCGTTCGAGCGCGCGGATATAACATTCAGCAACTTCGATATAGTTTTCCACCGCAAAGAGCAGCGTGACATTGATATTGATCCCTTCCGCCAGTGCTTCCTCAATCGCGGGCAATCCTTCGGGCGTGCCGGGAATTTTGATCATCACGTTTGGACGGTCCACTGCGGCAAAAAGCCGCCGGGCTTCGTTCAACGTGGTTTCTGAGTCATACGCCAGCAGGGGCGATACTTCCAGGCTGACATACCCATCTTCGCCCTGCGTTTTCTCATACACCGAATACAACACATCAGCCGCCGCCTGAATATCTTCTATCGCCAGCGCCTCATAAATCTGCGTGGCGTCGAGATCCAACAGCTCACCAATGGTGCTGTCATATTCGTTTGTCTCGCCAATCGCTTTGCCAAAGATGGTTGGGTTCGATGTCATGCCCATCACCCCATCCTCGATCAGCTTCTGTAACTTACCCGACGTCATCAGGCTGCGCCGGATAAAGTCCATCCAGATACTTTGCCCACATTTGCGGACTTCAATCAGACGATTCTCCGCCATTCAAATCTCTCCCACAGAACCAATTAGTGACGAGCGATCCCCGCCCGTTCTATAGCCAAAACTTTCTGGTGCCGCCGCATATGCCGCTCTTGTTCCGATTCAAAGCGCGCCCTGATAAAAGCATCCACAATTTCCTGCGCCAGCGCTGCGCCCACAATCCGGCTTCCCAGGCATATAACGTTCATATTGTCATGTTCCACGCCCTGGTGGGCGGAATAGGTATCATGGCACAGGCTCGCATAGATGCCGGGAATCTTGTTCGCCGTGATACATGCGCCCACGCCACTGCCACAGACCACAATACCGCGTTCTGCCTCGCCATTCAGCACTTTGCGGCAGACCGCTTCAGCAAAATCAGGGTAATCCACTGCGGTGTCGGCGGTGTTCACGCCGACATCAATCAATTCATGCCCTTGAAGGTATTCCTCAAGAATTATTTTAAGGGGAAACCCCGCATGATCAGAACCGATAGCTAATTTCATTGCAATGCGTCCTTAATTGCAGCCTTGCCTGTCGGCAAATTATAGCGCAAGGGAGTTTAAAATAAAGTGAGGCCCTGCGTTGATAACAGGGCCTCATGGAACTTTATTGCGGCGAGAGTGTCGGGGTCGGGCCGCTCGGTGTGTTTGTGGGAGCGGGTAAATCCGTTGGTACAGCCGGAAGCGTTGGCGCGCCACCCGGCAGCGGCGTTGCGCCCCCCGATCCACCAGTGGTTGTAGCGGGCACAATCGGGGTAGTCGTCGAGGCATCTGCCGCGCAGCGGAAACCATAGGATGCCGTCGGATTCGATGGCGTAGCGCTCATCCGATGAACCGCGCGCAAAAACAGCGGGATCGTGTCCCAGCTACCACCGCGCAGCACCTTTTCGGTGCCCCCCAGCGGACCAGTCGGATTCGACTGCGGAGCCTGAGCTGCTTCGCTGTAATAATTGGATTGATACCAGTCTTCAACCCATTCAGCCACATTACCCGCCATATTATAAACCCCATAGGGGCTGATCCCGGTAGCGAAACTGTCCACGGCTACTGTGCCTTTGGGATCAGTGATCGATGAACTGGCGAGCGTGGTGTCAAACGCGAATCCCCAGGGATAGGTAAAGTTCTGAGGGCCACGCGCGGCGCGTTCCCATTCCGCCTCGGTGGGCAGGCGGCGGCCCAACGCGGAGCAGTATTCTTCGGCCCCGTACCACGTCACAAACGTAATGGGAAAATCGCTGAAGAAGGTGGGATTAACGACACTATACGTCGTGCCATCAAACCCGATATAGCTTCCTTCTTGCTCGGCGGTTGTCATCACACAGGGATTCCCCTGACAGCCAGTTTTATGGCTGTTTGGTCCCATCCAATTCAGGAAAGCCACATACTGAGTAACTGTCACTTCGTACAATTCGATCTGAAAGGGGTTTACTGTAACCTGGTGAGTGGGAGTGGAGTCTTGGACCCAGCTTAAATCATCGCAGGTTTTGCCATATAGGGCGCATTCGTCCATGGCCTGAAGCGCCTCATCCTGGGTTGTTCCCATCATATAAGTTCCGCCGTCCACATTCACCATCGTGGTGGCTACGTCTTTCAGAACGGCGGGAATTTCAGCCGCCTGGGGCAGTCCTAACGGTTCCATTGGTGTGCCAATGTCAGCAATCGGCGTTTCCTCGGTCAACGGGGCCGTCATCTGTACCCCCGTATCGGTGCCAGGTGTAGGCGTGACCTGAGGCGCACTCGCGGCTCCTGAAGTCGGACTCGGCGTGGCTTGCGGCATCTGGTTGACATCGGGCAAACCGGTAGGTGTCAACGTCGGATCGACGGCTACCGGCGCTGGGGTAGTCACAACAGGAACTACCGCACTCTGCGTGCCGGCGTTCGATGTGGCCAGCGCATCCACCGTTGCCTGGACCTGCTGCGCGACTGCCGTCTGCTGCTGCATCCCTACCGCCGCAATTTCGGTATCATTTGGCACAATCTGAACCTCAGCAGCCTTATCGGAGCTATCATCATCTTCCAGCGACGGAAAACGGATTTCTTCCATCGCGTATAATCCTACACAAACAACCAACGCAGACATCAAGCCTATTACCAGGCCGACCATCATCCACTGCCAGCCTGAGTCTCGTGTCTTGCGGCGCAGGCTTCCATAGTTATCTTTCATATTCCCGAACTCCTCACTCTTTTTTCGGCCCTGAGCCGCTCCTATAATACCGTTCTCCCCGGCGAAGACCAAACGCTTACCCTACGATTCCTCGCCGCTCACCTCGTCCTGGCCCAAATCAATCAGGCGGCGGTAGGTAGCTTGCAGTGTCAGCGCATCCGCCACATGAAAAGGATTCGGCGCTTCGACGGCAATCGATCCCCGCACACCGTAATCCACCAGCGCTTGCAGCAGTTCCCGGTAACGTAGATCTGCCTCGTTCAGCGGCAGATGATGGCGCTCGCCCTTCGCGCTGTACGCAATGCCCGACAGGTGAATATGGATTTTTTCCAGGGCTTCCTGTCCAAGTTGCGTTTTGACCGCCTCGAACACTGCCGCGAATTCATCATAGCTGTTCATCGTGCCATCTCCGGCGCGGGCATGCAGATGTGCAAAATCGATGCAGGGCAGCACGCCGGGAATATCGCGGCTTAACTGGATCACCTCGCCCAGCGCTCCAAACATGGCCGATTTGCCCATCGTTTCCGGGCGCAGCGTGACGCCATTTCCCTCAGCATCCAGAATCTCCCGAATTTCGAGCAACTTCTCTTTCGCTCGTTCGTAAACATGTTCAGAAGGTTGGTTGTGGTATGATCCAGGATGAAACACAATATCATGTGCGCCAGCCGCCCAACCCTTGCGTGCAGCGGCCAGCAGCCGCTCATCGCTTTTTTGCATCAGTTCGGCAGTCTGGCTGTTCAGATTGATATAATAGGGCGCATGAACGCTCAGCGTCACGTGATGTTTAAGCGCAGTTGCCGCAATCTGGCTGCACGTTTCATCCGACACGCGCACGCTTTGCACCCAGGCGATTTCCAGATGATCCATGCCCAACAGCCGGATATACTCAATCGCGGCAGGCGTAGTGGCTTTGGGAGCGGTTTGGGGCGCGCCTACTGTTCCAAACCGGATTGTTTCGCTTGTCATCGGTTATCCTTTCGCTGGTTAAGCGCGGCGCATTATTGTAGCGTTTGTGACAAGGAGTGGCTATGGCTGATCAACTGGATACGAGTCCCCGCCGCGATCTGACGCTGGCGGTTATTGCCTTTGTGATCGCGCTGGTCTTATGGCAGATGCACGGACTGGCTTTTTTGACCTATCCGCTGCGTCTGTTTGTCACCATGATCCACGAATTGGGGCACGGTACGACAGCGGTCCTTACGGGGGGCGATTTTGGCGGGTTCCGTGTCGAAAGCAGCGGCGCAGGTTTGGCGCTGACGTCCGGCGGCTGGCGCTTTTTGATCATTCCCGCTGGCTATCTTGGTACCGCTATCTTTGGCGCGGTGCTGCTGGCGCTGGCCAACCGTTCGCGCAAACCGGGCACTATCGCGGTGGGGCTTGGCTTTTTGATCGGCTTCCTGACCCTGCTCTATTCCGGCGTCCGGCTGTCCAATCTCGCCCTTTTTGAAACGATCATTCTCGCGGTTGTGATTATCGGTGCGCTTTATTTAATTCTCACCCAACAGACCGATAATGGCCGCTATGCCGGGTTTGGCGTGCTGGCCTTGAGCGGCCTGCTGCTGACGGTCTTTACCGGCGAAAACAACGCGCTCACCGTGATCGTGGGCCTCGTCAGCGCCCTACTGCTCGCCTATCTCGGCTTCCGTGCGCGGCGGGATCTCGTGCTGGTTGTGTTGTATTTCCTGGCTTTTATGACGGGCCTGCAAGCCATCAGCGACTCGTGGGTTTTGCTGCGAATCGTGACCATGCCCCGCTCGATGATGCCGCACAACGATGCCGCTTCGATGGCAAACGAATATGGCGGTATAGCAGCGTTTTGGGCGTTGCTGTGGATCGTACTGGATGCCATTATCTTTGGCACTGCCGTGTTCTACACCCTGATCAAGCCCTGGCAGCAGGAAAAAACGACCCCCGCGCAGCAGGCTTAATCGGGCGAAACATCAACAATTGGCGCTTCGTCGGGTGCAGGCGGTGGAGTAGGTGGTATTTCGCCTGCTTCCTCCGCCTTTTCTTCTTTGGTAGAAGGACCGATCAGCGCAAACACGATAATTCCGGCAGACGCGATCACCAGCCCGCCGATTAGCGCGACTGCTTGCAGATTGCCCAGCAAGGGCCGTTCAGTCTCGGTAGGCGGGTGGCTTCCAAAACCGAGCACATCGGCCAGGCCTGCTGCCGCCGCGATCAACAGCCCGGTCAGCGTCAGGCGGACACCCACATCCTGCGCCAGGGTGTTCGGCTGACCAGGATAAAAAGCCTGCCGTGCAAAGATATATGCGCCGCTGAACAGCAGGGTGAAGCCCAGCAACAGGACCAACACCTGCAAGACGCCAACCCCTTCGGTGGTGTTCAGACCAACAATGCCGGGGAACAATCCGATCAGCGCGATGACAATACCCAACACGCTGATCGTAATACTGACCTGTACATAGCGTTCCATAGGATCACTTGTCGGGCAGTCCCGCCCGCAGCACGCGCAGAAAATTCCCGCTCAGTATAGCCGATACATGGTCCGGCGCATACCCCTTCGCCGCCAACGCCCGCCCAATCTGGAGCAGATCGGCTGATGTTTCAAACCCCACCGGCACCGATTCGCTGCCAAATCCGCCGTCGAAATCGCTCCCAATCCCCACATGCCGGGCGCTGCCCGTCACCTGACAGACATGATCAATCGCCGCGATCACCGTATCCATCGAGGTCACATCCCGGCGATCTCCTCTGGTCCACCCCTGTGCTAAAAACAAATTAAACGGCACGATTCCGACCACCCCATCCCGTTCCGCAATGCCGCCAATGAGATCATCCGACAAATTGCGATCCGGGCGATCTTTGCGAAAGCGCAGCGGATTGGCGTGGCTGGCAAACAGCGGCCCTTCATACCGGTCCAGCGCTTCAAATGCCGCTTCGGGGGCCATATGCGCCAGATCAAGAATCATCCCGAATGACATCATCACGTCAAGCAGTTCGCGCCCCAGGTCGGTCAGCGGCCCTACCGCCAGTGTCCCGCCGCTGTAGCGCGTTTGACTCCACGCCGGGCCGATGATACGCAGTCCCGCCGCGTACCATTCTTCGACTTGCGCGGGTTCCAGAATCGGATCAGCTCCTTCGAGCAGCAGCATCATCCCGACCCGGTGATCAGACAACTGTGTGCCATCTTTCCAGGTGGCTAACACCGCATCCAGATCGGCTTTGGATTGGATCAGCCGGATCTGTTCGTTTTCGTCGGCCAGTTGATGATAAAAATCCATCTGCCGCTTACCCTGACGATACGCTTCTTCCGGCGTTTTATAAAAAATCCGCTCGTCGGGATACATCACATGCGCAGCGGGCGAGGTAAAAATGGCCGCGCCAAACACCGCTACCCGTCCCAACAGCAGTTCCGGCAGCCCTACCATCGAATACCCGTAATGCGCCAGCAGGATGGGGTCTGTCTCGCGGCGGCGTTTATCCCACGCGCTGCGTGTGAATTCGCGCCCATGATTCAAATAATTCCAGGCTACATCGAGGTGCGCATCCACGACAATATCGGTCATTCGTCCTCTTTACGCAGTTGGTCTGCCAGGTTGCTCAAATTCTCCAATTGGGCAAAATCGGCTAATTCTGAGCCATTAATAAAGAATGTCGGGGTGCCCTTCAATCCCCGCTGGCGGAACGTCGTCAAAGCGCGCTCCAGCACTGGATTTTGCTGATCCATACATTCCGCGAAAGCTGTGCGGTCTAATCCTAAATTCTCTGCGCCTTTTTCCAGCCGCCGCCCATCAAACGCCCGCAGGGTATAGCGCTCCTGCCAGTCGAATAGGGCATCACTCATTTCCCAGAACATCCCTTGTTCTCCCGCACACATCGCTGCTTCTGCCGCGTTTTCTGCGCCAGGGCCAATGGTGGTAATCGGGATCAACACAAACTGGACATCTCCCGCCACGATTTCATCCAGCAGATCATCCAACCGCTCTTCATGAAAATTGCGGCAGTGCGGGCAGGCGTAGCTCGTAAAATTTTCGATCACAACCGGTGCATCAGCCGATCCCAGCCGGGGAAAGCCATCTTCCGTCGTACCCCTTTCCAGGTTGGCATAATGTGTTTTGACACCCGCTGGAACAGGCGCATCCAGCGGCCAGAAAAAGTACCACAGCCCACCCGCTGCTCCTAATACGACCAGGACAACGGCCAGAATCAACCAGACCGGAATCCGGCGCGGAAGCACGACTTCCGAGGGGCGTTTCGGCATGCCGGGCAACTGATCAAGCGGATCATCCGTTTTTGTCATTGCCAGCCATCCACGACATCAATCAATTCCGGCAGTCGCTTGATGCTGGCATCCGGCACTACCTGAATACCATCCGGCAGCCAGGGATCAGGCTGTTCAATCCACACCGCGCGGATTCCCGACTGTTTGGCTCCCCACACATCAAAATACAGGCTGTCGCCCACAAAGACCGCTTCATCGGCCTGTAGATTCAGATGTTTTAATCCCATCTCGAACACAGCAGCGTGAGGTTTCCAGGCGTCAGTATCCGCCGAAAAAATGGTATCATCGCAGTAGGGCAGCAGCCCAAAATAATCCATGTGTTCAAGATGTGCCTTGCCAGGCCAGATCGTATTTGAAATCAGGCCAATTCGGTATCCCTGCGCTTTTAACATTTGCAGCGTTTCGAGCGCGCCATCCGTCGGGCGCACATGAGACCGGAAGGCTTCCATATAAGCATCTGCCAGCGACTCGGCCAATTCTGGCGCGAGGTTGTGAATCCCCCACTGCTCGGCGACTTTGATCAGTTGGTAGTTGAGTTTCAATTGCTTGACATCATACGCATCCAGGTTATTCCACAGCGCAAACGCATAGGTCCAGGCTTTGTCCAGCGCTTCGGCTTCCGGCGGCAGACTGTGCTGGTGTTCCAGCAAGCGTTTATACACCCCCAATGCGCCGATTTTTTCCGCATCTTCCCATTTTTTGCCTTCAGGTGTGTAATGCAGCAGTGTACCACCCAGATCAAACAAAACACCGCGTATGGTCATTAGTTCTCCTCATTCACGACAGCAGGAAACGCGCGGTCAGATGCGCCGAATGCAGCAGACTGTCCTGGTGCGTGCGCTCGTAGGCGTGCGATGCATCCACCCCTGGACCAAACAGCGCCACCTGTGCCGCGCCGCCCGCCTGCCAATAGGCTTCCCCGTCCGAGCCGTAGAAAGGATAGATGTCCAGTTTATACGGAATCTGGGCTTGATCGGCCAATGTCCGCAGCTTCCGTACCAGTTGAATATCATAGGGGCCGCCGCTGTCTTTGACACAGATTCCCACGCTGAACTCATCCGAGTTTTGCCCGTTGCCCACCGCCGCCATATCAATCGACACGAGTTCCTGCAAATCTGCCGGAAAACCCGCCGTTGCGCCGTGCCCGACTTCTTCATAATTAGCGATCACCACCGTAATCGTTTGTGTCGGGCGCTGTCCCGTGGTTTGGATCGCCAGGAAAGCGCCATAGATCGCGGCCACACCCGCTTTATCATCCAGGTGGCGCGAACGGATAAAGCCCGTATCCGTCACTTCAACGCGCGGATCCACAAACACAAAATCCCCCACGTCAATCCCCAGTGCGCGGGTTTCTTCGGCATTCGATGTCCGCGCATCCAGCCGCACTTCCATTGTGTCATCGGTGCGCGGCAGATCACGCGCGTCTCGGTGAATATGAACACTCGCTTTGACTGGCAAAATGGTGCCCCGGTAGCGCTGCCCGTCATAGGTCTGCACCGTGACGCCCTCAAACTCCACCGCATTCCACATATAACTGCCCACCATCGACAGCCGCAGCCGCCCGTTGGGCTTAATCTCTTTCACCATAAAACCGAGCGTGTCAATATGAGCCGTTAACCCGCGCGGCGCGTCATCCTGTTCGCCGGGCCACGTAATCACCAACGCGCCTTTCGGCAGCCGCTGCATGATCAAATTCTCAATTCCGAGGGACTGAAACGCACTTTCCACATAAGCGATGGCTTCCGTGTAATATCCCGTCGGGCTGGGCGTATGAAGTAGGCCGGTCAAAAAATCAATGATCTGTTTCTCATCAAAATAAAGATCGTTCACGCGACTCCCCCTCCATTTGATCACTCTCAGCGGAGTATAAACCCGACTTCGCCTCACCGCGAAATTGCGCAAACAGTCGGTTGTCGGTGTACTATGGTGGACTACAAAAAGGAGTTTCCTCTATGCCAATGGTTGAATGTACCACCCTGTATGGTCTGAAGAAATCGATTCCCGCCGATCAACTCATGCTGCGCACTTCCGCTTACGCACTGATCATCCATGCAGGGCAAATACTGCTTCTGCGCGGGCGTTTTACCGGAAAGTATGCCCTCCCCGGTGGCGGGATCGAGTTAGGCGAACGGATCGAAGCGGCGCTTCAGCGTGAGGTCCACGAAGAAGCAGGGCTGGAAGTTCGTATTGAGCGTTTTTTGTCGTTCACGGATAACTTTTTTTATTATGACCCGCTGGACCTTGCCATTCATGGCTTTCTCTTCTTTTATCTCTGCACGCCGCTGACCTATGCGCTCATCCCCGATGCCGATGTGGATGACAGCGACGTAGAGAAGCCGCGCTGGATACCTATCGACAGCCTGCGCGTCGCTAATTTTCAGAGCCAGGGTGATCTCACCATCGGCCTGTTGCAGCAGTTAGGGTTCAATCTGCACGGTGCCGAGCAAAGCATGATCGCCAACTAACGCACCATCCGCATTCGACACGGGCAGGCGGTCATTGGGTGCGCCCCACCAATAGACCACTGCCCACAGCTCGTAATCCCCTGGTGGCAGTGTGAGTTCCAGCCCATGATTGTCACGGGTTAGCGATCCGATCCGCCATTGCGTCGTATGTTCAAACCCGCCCACCGGGAACGAATCGACGGTTTTAGCTCTCACTTGATCGCCGTCCATCAGAAACAGCACCACGTTATAATCCTGTTCGGGCGGTGCGAGCGTTTCCCACAGCAGCGAAACGGGCAGCACATCACCGGAACGGCGCGTCAGGCCCCCCGGCACATCATACCCCACCAATCGCAGGCTTTCCCCAAATATCACGCTGGTGTTTTGTTCCGGCCACTGAACAGCCGTCGCGGGTGGCGCAGATGTGAGATCGAACAGCACGGCCCGCGCGGTATCAGTGGATTTAATTTCGCGGATCGGAAAGTAGTGCCGCGCCAGGTAATGTTCTACCGGGCGCACGGCCCAGGCGATGAATGGGCTGTTATTCGTCACCAGCCACAGCCGCTCATAGTTCTGAGCAAGGTCCGCGAAAATAATCGTATCCGAATAATGGACCAGTGCTTCAGGATTTGGTGATTCGACCTGTGGCGTTTGATCCGGGCTGAATCGTTCGCCGGGCGACTGCGGCAGCGTGTAAATCATCGGTTCCCAGCGCTTGTAGTAATTCATGAAAAATTCGCTGTACTCGTAATCGTTCAGCACAATAATATCCTCCGGCTGAACCTGCGCCGTGAGATCGTCCAGCAGTGCCCGCGTCGGCTCAAAATCACCGTAATAGCGCGGATCCCAGTGAATGCCATACAGCCCGCCGGCAAGCACCAGCGGAACCGCCCCCAGCAGAAATCCCGTGCCCAGCCATTGATACCGCTGCGGATGGTTATGCCACCACACCAGCCACCCCAACGCAGCCACAACCAACGCCACACTCAGCAGCGGCAGCAGCCATGCTTTTCCTACCGCATAGGTCCAGGCCATATCGATTTTTTGATCACCGATCAACTCTGGATACACTCGCAGCGGTGACCAGCGCAGACTCCACGCGCCGTTGTCGCTGAACGAGACAATCCCCTGCGCCTCGACAGTTTGGTAGTAGCGGAGAATCGGCACCAGCGCCGCGAGAATCTGGATAATGAGGCTGATCACCACGACTCCCAGCACGGCGGCGCGTTTCCACCATGCCGCCTGCCAGAGTCCCTCAAATACCGGCAGCAGCCACAGCGCCAGAAACGGGATCACCGGGACCAGGTAACGCGGCCCCCAGCCCAACCCGCCATACCATGAGTCCGGCCCGCGCACCGCCGCGTAGCCCACCACGAACATACCCAGCATCACCAGCGGCCCGGCGATCTGTCGCCAGTGTTTTTCCCGAATCAGGCGCGGCCACCCGAAGAATCCCAGCAGCAGCACGGGCGAAAATAACCACACGCTCCGCGCCGGGCTGAACAGATACCCACGAATGCCGATCCAGATGCCCGACAGATTGCGCCGGGCTTCCTGCAAGCGCGTCGAAAATTGATACCGCCCCGGATCAAGTCCCAGCAGCGTATCAGCGTTCAGCGCGACCACCCCGGCCCCCACGACTAATGAGCCTGTGATCAGCAGCACAACCACCCATGTCCGCGTCAAGCGTACCCGGCTCAGGCGTGAAGGCAGTGCTTCGACCAGCAGCACGGGGAGAATCATCAGCGCGGCCTCTTTAGAAAACAGCGCCCCTACGAACACCAGGCCGCATGCGGCGCTTTCGATCAGCGGTTTTTGTCCGACTTCCAATTTCCGCCGCACACCCATAATCAGGTAGGTGCTGCTCAGGGCGAGCAGCGTAAACAGTGGTTCGCGGAAAAACGTCCGGCTGTACGGCCATGCCATCGTGCCCAGTCCAAAAACGAGCGCCACGATCAGTGCCGTTTCGCGGCGGTATCCTAATGTAATGCCATAAGCGTACAACACGGCTGCGGTCAGCGCCGTGATCAGAATATTAAATAACCACACGCTGTGAACCAGGCCAATCTCTGGCAGAGCCTGCGCGATCCAGAACAGCGGCGCTGCCAGCATCGGTTGCAGCGGTTCGGTATCGGCGGAGGGCGGCTCAACTTCAGCGGCAGACAATGGCGGATAAGCATCAAACTCTTCATTGACGCGCAGATTTCCCCGCCGCGCCATGCTTTCCGTCGCATCGAACAAAAACCACTCATCGCGGCTGATAGCGTAACCGTTGTACGTCAAAAAGTAGACGCCGGTTAAAAAAGCCACCAGCGCCACAGGCAGAGTCAGCTTGATTTTCATAATAATTTCCGGTACAGTGCTCCCAGGTTATCTGCGAGCCGTTTAATATCATACGCCGCTACCACCGCTTGCCGGATCGTTTCGCGCTGTGCATCCGCTTCGCCTACCGCCTCCATAACCACGCGGGCGAGTTCATCGGCATCTCCCGCCGGAACCAGCCGCCCGTATTCACCCTGTCGCAGCAGGTCCGGCACGCCGCCCACCGCTGTGGATACCACCGGCACGCCCGCCGCCAGCGCTTCGATCAGTGAAACAGGCGTCCCCTCGTTATCCGACGAAATCACCAGTGCATCCATATCACTGTACGCCGGTTTTAAATCCTGGAGCCACCCGGTCAAAATGACGTGCTTTTGCAGTCCCAACTGCTCAGCCTGCGCCTCGATCTCGGCCCGGCATTCCCCGTCCCCAATAATGACAAATCGCGCCTCTGGCATTTTTCGCAAGACATCAGCCGCCATTTTCAGAAACAACCCATGATTTTTGATCGGCACCAACCGCCCCACGATCCCGATCAAAGGTGCATCCGCCGGAATCTGATAATCTCGCCGGAAATCCCCCTGGTGCCGGGGCGTCTCCGCATACGCGCCCAGTTCTAACCCCAGCGGCACGACCTCGAATTTTTCCGCCGGGGCGATATGATAGGTATGTACCAGTTCGTCCCGCAAACCGGGACTGATCGTGATCAATCGGTGTGAGAGCTTCGCTGTGAAGCGCTCCAGCCACAAAAATATCCGTGTTTTTGTCGGGCTGAAATAGCCGTGAAACACATGCCCGTGAAACGTATGCACCCGCACCGGCACCCGCGCCAGCCACGCTGCGATCCGCCCGACAAAGCCCGCTTTCGCCGTGTGCGTATGCACCACATCGGGCCGCAGTTTTCGCATGAGCCGCCACAGTTGGAACAGCGTTTTTAAATCTCGGATCGGCGACAGTTCCCGTCCCAGTTCAGCCAGATAGATCGGGGTAATGCCGCGCGCCGCCGCGAGATAGGCCATATCGCCTTCCTGCGGCCCAATATGCCCGGCCACCAGCGTGCTTTCAAATTCCGGTGGATGCAGGTGTTCAGTCAGCAGCACCACATGGATTGCCGGTCCGCCCACGTTCAGCCGGGCGATAATGCGCATCACGCGAATAGGACGGTTCATAGCGCCTCGTCAATGAACAGGCGGTGCCACCATTCAAAGGTGAGCAGCAGCCAGATGCGTTGGCCGTGATTGCGCTGCCCGCTGCTGTGTTCATCCAGCACTCGGCGCACCGCTTCTTCGCGGAAATAGCCGCGCCGGATCGTCTGCGGATCAAGCAGCATCTCGCGTGCATACTCGCGTAAATCCGTGCGGAACCACCGCCCCACCGGGACTCCAAATCCGTGTTTGGCCCGGTGAATGATCTCATCCGGCAGCACTCCCGCCGCCACCTGTTTCAGAATATGTTTGGTCGTTTTGCCGTGCAGCTTCAGGTTAGACGGAATCCGCGCCGCCAGTTCGACCAGCTTGTAATCGAGAAACGGCGCGCGCGCTTCCAACGATGCCGCCATACTCGCCCGATCCGCTTTGATCAGCAGATCGTCGGGCAGATACGTCGTCAGGTTCACATCCAGCAGCCGCGCCGTGAGATCGCGCTGGTTATTCGCGTCAAACTGATTCGCAAAATGTGTGTTCGGCTGCATATTGACTGGTTCAACCATCAGCGCCGCGATCTGCTCATCATCGAACAGCCGCACCCAGCTAAAATAGGCGTCCGATGTTGGCCTGTTCGCCCCGGTCACAAACCGCCGCGCGCGCTGCGCCACGCCCCGGTATGAGGTCGCTTCCGGCAGCAGATCAACCGCCTGCTGCATACCGCGCCACACAACTCCCGGCAAACGGCGGAAGCGTTCTGCGAGGTTCGCCGCATAAAACCGCTCATACCCCGCGAACAGTTCGTCCCCGCCGTCTCCGCTCAGCGCCACTGTGACATAATCGCGCGTCATTTTGCTGACAAGATAGGTCGGGATCGCGGACGAATCGCCAAACGGCTGATCGTGGTGCCACACCAACTGCGGCAGTAATTCAATCGCGTTCGGCTCGACCATAAATTCCTGGTGATCGGTATCCAGGTAATCCGCTACCTGCCGCGCATAGGCCGTTTCGTCAAACGACTCTTCGCCCGTGAACCCAATCGCAAACGTTTTGACCTTCCCGCTCGTATGCCGCGCCATGTACGCGACGATCAGGCTGCTGTCCAACCCCCCGCTCAGAAACGCGCCCAGCGGCACATCACTCAACAGCCGCATCCGCACCGCTTCTTCGAGTGTGGCGCGCAGTTCATCCAGGTAATCTTCGACGCGCGCCGCTGGATCAGCCCCGGCAAAATGCGGCGGAGTCCAATAGGCCTCCACCGCGATAACACCATCTCTACAAACCAGCATATGCCCCGGCGGGAGCATTCGTATTCCCTCAAAAAACGTCTGCGGCGCGGGCACATATCCATACGCCAGCAGCAGCGGCATCAGGTCGCGGGCCGGGCAGCGCGGCACATCGGGATGTTTCAGCAGCGCCTTGATCTCCGACGCGAAAACCAGCCGTTTGTCGTCCTGATAGTAGTACAGCGGCTTTTTGCCCAGCCGGTCCCGCGCCAATACCAGCGTGCGATTCGGCTCATCCCACAGCGCCAGCGCGAACATCCCGCGCATATGTTTCAGAAAATCCAACCCATCCCGCTCATACAGCGCGATCACCGCTTCCGCGTCCGACCCCGAACGAAAAACGTGCCCCTGGGTTTCCAGTTCCCGCCGCAAATCAGGATAGTTATACACCTCGGCATTGTACGCCATGCGAATCGTGCCTGCCGCGTTCTGCATCGGCAGCGCCCCCGCTGGCGACAGATCGAGAATCGCCAGCCGCCGGTTCGCCAGCCCACACGCGTCCTGAATCGTCGTGCGCCCCTGATCCGGCCCGCGATGGATCAGCGTTGCGTTCATCGCCTCCAGAATTTCTGGCGCGACAGGTGCCCCATCCCGGTTCATGATCCCGCAGATTCCGCACATCAGCCGTCTAAGCTCCGGTAGACAGCCAGCGTCCGATTTATCATTTTTTCCGCCGTAAAATTCGCTTCCAGCCGCTGCCGCCCTGCCGCGCCGAATGCCCGCGCTTTTTCAGGATTCGTCAGCGCATCGAGCAGCGCCGCCGCAATCGCATCAGGATCGTGCAGCGGCACCAGCCAGCCCGTTTCCCCCTCTGCGATCACTTCAGGAATCGCGCTGACACGGGTACCTATCGCGGGCACATCCACCGCCATCGCTTCCAGAAAAATCAGCCCGAACCCTTCCTGAATCGAGGGGGCCAGCAGCACGTCCAGCGCCGCAAATACCGGATACGGATCGCTGCGCCATCCCAAAAAGTGAACCCGCCCATCTAATCCCAGCGCCAGTGCTTCCGCTTCCAACTGCCCGCGCAGCGGACCATCCCCGGCGATCACATAATGCGCTTCCGGCACTTGATCGACAATCTGAGCGAACCCTTGCAGCGCATCACTCAGCGCTTTGACCTCGACCAACCGGCACACCGATCCGACGATCAGCGCATCTGGCGGCAGTTGGAGTTGTTCGCACAGTTCGGTTCGTGCCCCTGGTAGCACCGGCACCCGATCCAGATCAAGGCCGTAATACACCGTCGAAATCCGGTCACGCGGCGATCCTTCGATCTCTATCGCAAACTGCCGGATCGCGTCCGAAATGGCGATCCGGGCATGCGGTATCCGCCACAACAGATGGTGCAGCATCCGCATCATCCACTTCCGCCGGAACGGATCGTCAGCATGTTGGGTATTCACAATATGGGGAACGCGTGCCAATCGTGCCGCAGGCAGCCCGTACAGATCCGCGTGCAGCAGATGCGTGTGGACAATAGCCGGTTTGACCTGCCGGAATCGTTTCGCCAACCGCCACCACAAAGTGGGGTCCAGGTGCCCATGAATAACAATGCGCTCGGTAGGGATACCCAGCGCCTCGCACCGATCCACATACGCCTGAACGGGATTATCCGGCTCAACCAGAATCCACAGCCGCGCATCCACGCCGCGCGCTCGCAAACCCGGCAGCAGGATCAGAAGATGCCCCTCTGATCCTGCTGCACCGGTCATTTTGGAAAGATGAATTACCGGGTGAATGGACATACCAGCCTAAGCGGGGACGTTGTGTTCAAGCCAGGCCAGCGTCCGCGCCAGCCCTTCATCAAACGAAACCACTGGTTCATAGCCGAGCATGCGCTGCGCTTTGTCGATTGCAGCGCGCGAATGTTTGACATCACCTGGGCGCGGTGCGACATGCACTGGGGCCAGATTTTTGCCCATAATTTTATTCAGGCTGTTGATCATATCCAGCAAATTGACCCGTCCCCCGCAGGCAATGTTAAACACTTCCCCGGCGACTCCCGGCGTGTGCATCGCCAGCAGATTGCCATGCACCACGTTGTCAATGTAGGTAAAATCGCGCGACTGCTCGCCGTCACCCTCGACCATCGGCGGGTGATCGTCCAGCATCGCCGCAATAAATTTGGGGATCACAGCCGCATACGGTGAAACGGGGTCTTGGCGCGGTCCAAACACGTTGAAGTAGCGCACAACTACCGTTTCCAATTCATATACAGTATGAAACACCTGGCAGTAGTATTCTCCGGTTAGTTTGGCTACGGCGTAGGGCGACAGGGGATGCGGCGTCATATCTTCGGTTTTAAATTCCCCCTCGATATTCCCATACGCCGACGACGATCCCGCATACATCACCCGCTTGACGCCCGCATCTCGCGCCGCGACCAGCACATTCAGCGTCCCGTTCGCGTTATGATCGTTGCTCCCCACCGGATCATCCACCGAACGCGGCACGGAGGGCAGCGCTGCAATGTGGAACACATAATCCACGCCTTGCATCACTTCTTTGAGCGGTTCCAGATCGGTCACACTCATTTCGTGCAGTTCGATCTGGTTCTTCATCGGCTCCAGATTTTCGCGTTTGCCCGTCGAAAAATTATCGACGACTCGTACCGAATGCCCCTGTTTCAGAAGCGTTTCGACCATATGCGAGCCAATAAAGCCCGCTCCGCCCGTAACCAGATAGGTGTATTTTTCCTGCATTATGAATGTGACTCCCTGATAGCTGCCTTAGCTTGCTCTGCGGTTCGACGCTTGCGGCGCACATAGACATATTCTAGGAACACAAAGGCTGTAATGGCGACAAATGCCAGCCGGAACCCGATCCACAGACCCTCATCAATATCTGCGGTGGATAACTCAATCGCCGTGAAGCCTAAGGCAGCGCACAGTGCATAAATGAGCAGCACCGCCGCCCGCTGCGAAAGTCCCAGGCTCACCAATCGGTGCGAAGTATGATCCTTGCCACCCTGCATCGGAGATCGTCGTTCGCGCAGGCGGGTGAAAGTAACTAATGTCGTATCGAAAATGGGAAAGCCCAGCACCACAATCGGCACCATCCATGTGACAATCTGGCGATCTGGCGACACATTAAAGTCAAGTTTAAGCGCCAGCACCGACAGCAAAAAGCCCAGCACCATGCTGCCCATATCGCCCATAAACGTCGATGCCGGGTTGAAGTTGTAGATGAGAAAGCCCACCGACGCGCCCGCCAGTGCAGCCGCCAGACTTCCTACCAGGCTCAGTTCCTCTTGCACGGCCATCACAAAAAAGAAAATAGACGCGACAGCGGTAATTCCAGCCGCTAGCCCATCCATGTTATCCTGAAAATTCATGGCGTTGGTGATGCCCACAATCCAGAACAGCGTCAGCCCTATATTGAGAATCTGATTCTCGAAAATACGCACATGAATCCCGGCCACAATCAGCACAATGGCCGCAATCGTCTGCCCGCCCATTTTAACCAGGGGGCGCATTCCTTGGCGGTCATCCACGAATCCGAGCAGCACAAGCCAGGTCGCGCCAGCCAGAATCGCGCCAAACTCGACCAGATAAAATTCAGGTCGAAACAGCAGAAGCGCGATCACCAGCGCGCCATAAATTGCCAATCCGCCCATCAACGGCGTTGGTTTCTGGTGAACTTTGCGGCTGCTTGGCTGATCCAGCACGCCGAGATAAAACGCCAGCCGTCGGGTAATCGGCGTAAAGCCCACGGCTGCGGCAAAACCGGCAATCATCACGGGGAAAAATTGGGACATAGACATAGCATCGCCTATATTGTACGGGCAAATCAGCGCCAGTATAACGTTCCACCCACAACAACGCCAGGGTTGGTTCCTGGCACTGTCTGTACGTTCGCCTGATGCACTCTAGAAGAGGCTCAACTGCTTGAAGGTCGGCGGTTCATCGTCTGGTTTAGTGGCGGGCTTTTCGGCCTGCTGGATTTCCTTGATCAGTTCCAGCATCCGTTTAAAATCTGCTTCCATCGCAGGCTGTAAATTCATATTCCGCAGCACCGCCGCCGGGTGAAACAGCGGATAGTAGATGCGTCCTTCGTGCCGCTTTGGCTGTCCGTGAATCTGTGTGATTCGAGAATTAGGCGGGAAGAACAGCGCCATGCTGAACCGCCCCAGCGTCGCGATCAGCTTCGGCTGGATGATCTCAATTTGCTGCTTGAGATACGCCGGAACACAGGTGTTGATTTCTTCAGGCAGCGGATCGCGGTTGCCCGGTGGGCGGCACTTGACCACGTTCGTAATAAACACATCCGCCCGCGTCATGCCGATCTTTGCCAGCAGATCGTCCAGATATTTGCCCGACGCGCCTACAAATGGCAGACCCTGCTGATCTTCATGATAGCCGGGGCCTTCGCCAATAAACATAATATCCGCATCAGCGCGGCCAGAACCCGGTACGGCGTGTGTCCGTCCTGTGTGAAGCGCACACTTGGTACACACCTGGATCGGTTCAGCAATGGCATCGAGCGCAGCGCGGCGTTCGTCCAAAGTCATCACAGCCAAACTCCTTTATCCTGCCCCGTCTGTAAATAGATCAATAAATGCGATTTTTTCATGCAGTGCGGCCACCCGCTGCTTGAAGCGCTCCCGATACGCGGCGTCAAAGGGCCGCACTTCCATCAGATACGCATCTTCCCCATTATCGCGGTAATAGCCCTTCCGGGTGCCGACAATCTGGTATTCATATTTGCGATAAAGCTGCTGGGCCGTATGGTTGTTGACGCGCACTTCCAACACCGAATATTCCCCATCCAGGCGCATCGAGCGGCCCAACATACCAATGAGCAGTAACTCGCCTAATCCCCGCCCCCGAAAATCCGGGTGTACCGCAATCGTGCTGATATGTGCTTCTCCCGCAATTAGCCAGCACCCACCATACCCGGCAATCACAGGTTCTGGTTTGGGACCGCCGCGCAGCCGTTGGATCAATCCGCGCAGTCCCGGCACGGAGAGCGTCACATGGTTGGGAGCCTCGATCACCACCATATGCGAGGTGGTGCGATTGGTAATCTCGAACTGGTAGGTTCGGGCCGACCAGGGCGTCGGGAACGCAAGTTCATCGACCTGGACTACCTGGGGAATATCGTCAACGCGCATGGGGCGCATAATATACGCTGCGGTCATGGATGAGGTACTCCTGGTTGGTGTAGATAAATCGGGGTTACGGTGGCTGTGTCGCTGAAATCTTCTGCTTCCACCCGTATCCATGCGAGTTCGGCCAAAAAACCGGCGCGGCGCAGCGCATAAGCCGCTGGGGCAATGCGCACCGGGCGTTCGGTGGCATCCAGCAATTGGTGTCCGTTTTCGTCGATTTCGCCCGCAAACAGCGTTTCATCGTCCACCGCTTCGATCAGTTGCGCCCATCCGGTGATCTCAGCCGGGGCGGCGGGCATCCAGCTATCCAACTGCCACCGGAACCGCTGCGCGCATATTCTGCCGCGTCCCGCTTGCAGCGTCGTGACCAATAGGCCATCGAATTGGGGAACTCCGGCGGCGACGATTTCCAGTGTCGGCACCGCGACCAGCGGAATCCCGCGCGCCATCGCCAATCCTTTTGCCACGCCCATCCCGATCCGCAGTCCGGTGAACGATCCCGGTCCTTGTGACACCGCTACACAGGTGAGATTCGCCGCCGTGATGCCGCTGTGTTCAAGCGCCTGTTGGATCGTGGGCGTCAGTTCGACGGTGTGATTGTTCAGCGTGCGCCACGTCGCCTCGTACCAGATCTGCTGCCCGTCGTGCAGCGCCAGACTCATAAATTGGCTGGCTGTATCAATTGCGAGTAACAACCAAATCTCCTTAGCTCAGAAGCCCCACGAGTTCCACATACCGCGCCCCGTTGGCTTCCATCATAATATGCCGCGCGTTATCGTCTACCAGCGTCAGCGACACCCATAACCGCTCGGCTGGCAAAGCATCCTCGATATTTTCCGGCCATTCCAGAATCACCGGGCCGCTGCCCTGCATCAATTCTTCCAGCCCGATTCCCCATGCATCCCCGCTGCCGCTCAAACGGTAACAGTCGATATGATACAAAATTTGATTATCCTGCGGGCGGTGATGTTCGTGGATCAGCACAAATGTCGGGCTGGTGACGTTTTCTTCCGCGCCCCATCCCTGCCCGATTCCTTTCGTCAGCGTCGTTTTTCCCGCGCCCAGATCACCGGACAGGCAGATAACATCCCCAGCGCGCAGCACTTCCCCCAGGCGTATCCCCAACCGGGTGGTATCCTCGACGCTGCAACTGGTGAATTCAACCTTCATGCCCGCTGCTCCTCCGCGTAGAAACTCTGTAGAAGATTATACTGTTCCCCCCAATCGATACAAGCATGATCCTTCGCCACGAACGATGATACTCGCATCCCCTTTTGAAACGTGCTATCATTTGCAACAGTTAACTCAGAAAATCACTGTAGGAATTGAATGAATGCGCGTTCTAGTCATTTCCGACATCCACGCCAATCTAGCTGCTTTTGAGAGTGTATTGTCCGATGCTAAAGGGGATTGGGATTACGTCTGGTGTTTAGGCGATGTAGTCGGATATGGCCCCAGCCCAAACGAATGCTGCGATCTGCTGCGCTCTTTGCCGCATCTCTGCCTCGCCGGGAATCACGACTGGGCCGCGCTGGGGCGGCTGGATATTCGCACCTTTAACGCCGATGCCCGCCGCGCTGTCACCTGGACCCGCGAAACCTTATCGCCCGAAAATACGGCGTATCTATCAGCACTGCCCACTACTTTTGTTTTGGGCAGTTTTACATTGGCGCATGGCAGCCCGCGCGAACCCGTATGGGAATACATTCTCGATCCGCTGATTGCGGCGCTTAACTTCCCGCACTTTGAAACGTCTTATTGTTTGGTTGGCCACACCCATACCCCCGTGATCTTCGAACTGACCAGTGACCGGGGCGACACCGAAGCGATTCAACCTACCTACCGCGAACCCAAGTATCTCAACGGCCACCGTCTGATCATCAATCCAGGCAGCGTCGGCCAGCCCCGCGACTCAAACAAAGACGCGTCCTATGGGATTCTGCATGTCAACGAAGCCATTTTTGAGCATCGCCGGGTGGCCTATCCCATCCGCACCACCCAGGAAAGAATGCGCAAATATGACTTGCCCGAACGCCTGATCAACCGCCTCGAACACGGCTGGTAAAATAAATAATGACCGGTGTTCCGGTCATTATTTTTTGAATCTATTGGCGGCGGGTTTTAAGCGCGTCCAATCATGCCGTATAGCCACCAGAACACTTCACGCGGATACACCGCCATTAGTCGCTCATCCGCGAAGATAAATTTTCCCTCGTGGAAAATGCGTTGCAGTTTGTTATCAAGCTGGCGCATCCGCCCGCGCAGCTCATCGGTAAAAATATCCCGTTCCTCAGCCGCATCCCGCAGATGTTTGATCATCGTGCGTTTTTCCGCTTCCACCGGATACCCCGCCACGCAGCCCTGCGGGTCTTCCGTGCAGTCGTGCAAAAACTGCTCCATTGCATCCAGCCGCACATGCAGTTCGCGCTGCAACTTCGACTCGTAATGCACCGCCCATTCGCTGGCTGCCGACTCAAAATTAAGCTGCGCGTTGTGGACCGAATTTTGCTGCTCGGCGCTCAACAGATTTTCCAACGGGATCAGGCGGTGCAGTCGCAGCAGCAGCCCGCCCAACGTCAGCCGGGGCAAATCCCCTGCCAGATAACCATATACTTCATTTTCATACAGATACGGCGTCAGGTTAGAGGCCATGGCCGACAACGCCCGCACATCTCGATCAAGATCGAATGCCAGCGTCGGCGTTTTTTCGCTCATTGTTTTTCCCTGCCTACTTCTTATACAGTTTGATGTTGTGATAAGCCGTATTAGTCTGTACCGCCTGGACTCGTGCTTCGGCGGGTTTGGTATACCACTCTCCAATGACATTGCCCTGCTCATTTGTATATGAAATCGTGGGCGCAAACCCCAGAATTTCCTTAACCCCGACAATTAGTTGATCCGTATTATCGCGTGGGGAGGCGGTTAGAATGAAATACTCGTTCGGCACCCATTCGATGCTCACCGCAGCATCGTACCACTGCCCTTCCATCCGAAAGGGAGCCTCGGCGCTGACCGTATCAAACGAAACGGCGGTAATCCGGTTGCTCCAAAAAGTATGGTTGACGCGTTCTTCCAAAAAATACGGGCGATGTTCCGGTTCTGCATAAAACCAGGTGGATGCATTGGTTGCCATAAATGATCTCCCGAAGCCGCATACATTTTGTTCACAATAATAACACGCTCAGACCAATCTGTGAAAACTGACTGAACTATGCCATACTTGAATAGGTAATAATACATAGTGTTCACACCACCGTTTTCAAGGAAACAGCATTCATGAATGGATTTTCGTGGTTAGGGGTTATCTTCAGCACGCTGGGCACCACGCTGGCGCTCGGCGGTTGGGTGGTTATGTCTGTGCCCTATTTTGACAACGCGCCCTATCTTCAGGATTTGCGCCGTCACAGCAAAATCTCTTTTTTGATCGGGGTAGGCTTTTTCCTCTTCTTTTTTGTCATTTTTTATCTGGGTGCCCAATACCTGGACGAAGAGAGCAGCGGCCCATTGCTGGCCTTCACCATTTTTATCATCCTGCTGCCCGGAAGTATGCTCTTGGGTTCCGAAACCTGGGAACGCTACAATCCCAAAGGCATGAACAAAGTCCCGGCGGTGCATGCCGTCGCCATTGCCACCGGCATCGGCATGGCTGAGATCGCCGCCGTGTCGCTGATCTTCATGATCCTGATGCGCGTGTCGAGCTAAAATAAAAAGGCGCTCACTCGGTTGTCGAATGAGCGCCTTTTCATCAGGGCCAGATTTCCTCTACCCCGCTGTGATGGATAGTCAGTCGTTCCTCGATCAGAATTTGCATCCCTGAGTCGAAGTCCGAGAACGAGATTTCGCTGATCCACGCTTCCTGGTACACCCATCGCCGCGTTTCCACGCCGTCATCCAGCGCCACGATTGCGATCTTCCGCGTAATTTTGCTCGTCGGATTCGCCAGTGTTTCACGGGTCCAGCGGTTGAAGGGTAAGTTGGCATCTTGCTGCACCATTTTGCAGATCGTCAGGGGCTGGTTGACCAGACGCCCCGCTTCCAGATCAACACAGCGGATGCACAGCCCGCGCACGGCAAAAATGCCGGTTGCGGCTTCGCCATCGATTTCCACCTGGAACTCATTTGATGACAGGCTGTCAATGGCCTGAATGCCCGTTTGTTCTTGCGCCATCCCTCTCGCTCCTATACTAAGTATCTATCCGATAGATATTTAGTATAGCTTTTTCTACTCGTCCGCCAACCGGATATGCAGTTCCTCTAATTGTTTGGGTTCGGCTTCCGACGGTGCCCCGGCCATCAGATCGGCGGCCTGCTGTGTTTTCGGGAAGGCGATCACTTCGCGGATATTCGGTTCACCCGCCAGCAGCATAACCAGGCGATCCACACCCGGCGCGATCCCACCGTGCGGTGGTGTGCCATACTCGAATGCTTCCAGCATGTGCCCAAACCGTTCTTTGGCAACTTCGACATCCAGCCCGATCAACCCAAAGATTTTCTCTTGCACGTCGCGCCGGTGAATACGGATGCTGCCCCCGGCGATTTCATAGCCATTGCATGCCAGGTCATACTGTTGGCCGCGCGCCTTGCCCGGATCAGTATCCAGCAGCGCCAGGTCTTCCCACATCGGCGCGGTGAACAAATGGTGACTGGGGTCCCAGCGGTGTTCGTCCGCATTCCATTCAAACAGCGGAAAGTCGATCACCCAGCAGAATCCGATCTTCTTCGGATCGGTATATCCCAATCGATCCGCCATTTCCCGCCGCAGTGCATCCAGCGCCGCGCACACCACCGGCTCGCTGTCTGATGCAAACAGGATCAAATCGCCCGGTTTGGCATCCATTTTTGCTACAATCGCGCTGAGTTGCTCCGGCGCAAAGAATTTGGCAATCGACGACTTGACCTGTCCGCCTGCTTCAACCGCCATCGTCGGCAGTCCCTTAGCGCCCTGCCCTTTAGCGATCTCTTCCAGTTCACCGATCTGCTTACGGCTGTATTCCGCGCATCCCGCCGCGCAAATCGCCCGCACCGGATTTCCCGCAGCCACATTCTCTTTGAAAACGCGGAACTCACTCTGCGCCGCAATCTCGCTGAGATCGACAATTTCCATCCCGTACCGCACATCCGGCTTATCCGTACCAAACCGCCGCCGCGCTTCCGCGTGGGTCAGCCGCAGGAACGGCTTTGTCACCAGTTCCCGATCCGACACTTCTTCCACCACCCGCGTCATCATGCCTTCGATCAGACCCATGATGTCATCGCGAGTGATAAAGCTCATTTCCATGTCGAGTTGCGTGAACTCCGGCTGGCGGTCCCCGCGTTGATCCTCGTCACGGAAGCACCGCGCCACTTGGAAATACCGTTCGTAGCCCGCCGCCATCAAAAGCTGATTCAACTGCTGTGGGCTTTGCGGCAGCGCGTAGAATTTACCCGGATGCACCCGGCTTGGAACCAGGTAGTCGCGCGCGCCTTCGGGCGTCGTTTTGAACAGAATCGGCGTTTCAATCTCAACAAATCCGTGTTCTGCCAGATAATTACGGATAAACCGGATCACGTTGTGCCGCAGCACGATATTCCGCTGCATACGGGGGCGGCGCAGGTCCAGGTAGCGGAACTTCATGCGCAGCGCTTCATCCACGTTTTCATCTTTATTGATATAAAACGGCGGCGTCTTAGCCTGATTCAGCACTTCGATCCGGTCCGCCTCAACTTCAATCTCACCCGTCGCCAGATCAGGATTCGTCATCCCATCAGGCCGCCGGATCACCGTGCCCTGAATCTGAATCACCCATTCCGTGCGCACGGTAGCCGCCAATGCATGTGCATCCGGTGTCGTCTGTTGGTTAAATATCACCTGTGTGATTCCCCACCGGTCCCGCAAATCCAGGAAAACCAACCCACCCTGATCGCGCCAGCGGTGAACCCACCCCGCCAGTGTAACCCGCTTACCTGCATCCGCCGCGCGGAGTTCGCCACAATTTTGAGTCTTCAACATAACGGTTCATCCCCCGTCAGATTTTCAATAAATAAGCCCGAAGCTTAACACACCCCGGCGTTCCAAAACAAGAATTGTCTTCCTGGTCGCTGTAACCCTCACATTATTAACCATCGAAGTTAGCCATTCAAGTTCACCATCCACGACCATGACAACTCTGAACGTCTGTGCTATCCTGTTTGTAAGTACCACTGCACGTTTCCAAATGAGCAGGTGTTCCGCACAAATCTTCCCGTCTCGCGACGCTAGAATGAGCGGTTTTTCCCTTGAGGCGTCGTGAAA
>CAYYNB010000032.1:0-43981 GCA_964472565.1 uncultured Anaerolineaceae bacterium | reverse complement strand
CCGGGCGGATCCATGATCCGCCCGGTTCTACTTTCGCAGTGATCCTTCGGGCTGCGCGAAGTACATGCGACCCGCGTTGGTTACAATATAGCGCGTCAGTTGGACCGGAATGGTGCGATCCATATGTTTTTTGGCATCTTCGACCACCACCATCGTACCGTCTTCCAGGTAGCCCACCCCCTGATCCGCTTCCCGGCCTTCCATCACGATGTGGATGTCAATCACTTCTCCCGGCAGGAAGATCGCCTTGAGTGCGTTCGCCAGTTCATTAATATTCAGGACGCTCACGCCTTGCAGTTCCGCCACCCGGTTGAGATTGTAGTCATTGGTCATCACAGGCGCGCCGCGCTGCTGGGCCAGTGTCACCAGCTTTTCATCGACTTCTGTCACGCCGTCTATATCATCCTCAATAATACGAACGGGCGTGACGCTGTGCTGTTGGAGTTCGCTCAGAATCTCCAATCCGCGTTTGCCCCGGTTACGGCGCAGCATATCTGCCGAGTCGGCTACATGCTGAAGCTCGTGCAGCACAAAACGCGGAATGATCAGCGAACTCTGGATAAACCCTGTGCGGCTGATGTCCAGAATGCGCCCATCGATAATCACGCTGGTATCGAGCAGCACTTCGTTGTTTGTTCCACCCATCCGCTGCACCAGGCGCGGCAGCGACGGGTGTCCTCGCAGCATGGTACTGCCCAGCGACAGCAAATCCTGGGATCGCAGCAAAAAAATCATCACGCTCAGATAGGTGATAATCGCAGCGGCAATGGTGGGCAGAGTTTGCCCCACCGGATCAGGCAGCATCGACATCGGGAGCGCAAACAGAGCCGAAACCGTCATGCCAAAAATGAGGCCAAGCAGCGCGGTTGCTAAATTTTCGGCGGGCATGTTGATGATGATGCGGCGCGCCGAACGCGCCGGATAAGTCGTAATCCAGGGGGTGATAATCAGCCCGGCCAGTGCCCCTGTCAATGAGAAGATTAATCCTGTTGCTTCGGGAGGAAGCGACAACGCATCGGCTAACTCGGTGCCCAAGAGCGCGCCGAGTAAGGTAAACACCATCATTCCCGCCAGGCGCAGCACAAATTCCATACTCATTTGATAACGCCTCCCTGGTTGTTTCTCCACCCATCGCCAGATAAAAGAAGCGCTGTTGGGGAGCCTGAGAGCCTTCTGGCAGAGACACAACCTTGATCGAGTGATAAATGAGCAGCCGGAAAATTGACAAAAACGAAAAACACAGGCAGACCAGATAAAGGTTGGATGGTCAGCCTATGTAACATTTCCCATATGCCCTGTGGCAGACTGTAACATGAATGAGAAAGGTCGTCAATGTAAGTTTCCCCTTGACGACCCTGTTTTGATCCCCTGCGACTCGTGTTATTTTTTCTTGCGTTTTTGGCGCTGGTAGAGGAAGGCATACAGCGGCAGCAGCGCCCCTTGTGCGGTATCCAACACCGCATCCGATGTGCGCCGCGCAAGATACCGCGCCCGTCCAACCGAGAACAGGCTGTGCGCTGCGCTGATTTCGCCACTTCCCATCTGGACCACCGCCGAAGCCCAGGTTAGCCCAGCGCCAAAGGCGCACATGGCAATCTTATCGCCATCTTTCAGCCGGCCTTCTTCAATTGCTTCGACCAGTGCCAGCGGCACCGATGCAGCCGAAGTATTCCCGTAGCGATCCAGGTTCATATAGAATTTTTCCACCGGAACACGCATCTGACGCGCCGCCGCTTCGATAATGCGGGCATTCGCCTGATGCGGGATGAATAAGTCAATATCGTCAGGGGTTAATCCGGCTTTATAAATAGTCCGTTTGAGTGAGCTGGCAAGGGTACGCACCGCAAATTTGAAGACTTCTTGCCCGTCCATCTGGATGTAGTTGCGACGCTCATCCACAGTTTTCTGTGACACCGGGTTTGTGGAACCGCCATCCGGCACATAAAGCGCCAGCGCGCCCGCGCCATCCGACCCCAGTTCATATGACAGCACACCGCCCGGCTCATCGCTGGCTTCGACCACGCTCGCCGCCGCTGCATCACCAAACAGCACACAGGTCGTGCGATCCGTGAAGTCCAGCGCAAATGAGATAATTTCCACGCCCACCACTAGAATCCGGTTGTAGCCGCCGCTCATAATGAACTGGCTGGCTGTTGTCAGCGCATAAACCCACCCCGAACATCCGGCCACGAGCGTAAATGCCCCGCAGTCCGCGCCTAACAGGTGCTGCACCTGGCTGGCAACCGAAGGGAGCAGGTAGTCCGGTGATGAGGTCGCTACAATAATGAGGTCCAGATCGCTGGCGGTGATACCGGCGACTTTTAATGCTTCCTGGGCGGCTGCAACGGACATACTCGATGTCGTGTCTTTTTCGGTGCGAATGCGGCGTTCGCGAATCCCGGTGCGCGTCGTGATCCACTCATCGCTGGTTTCCACCATTTTTGATAGTTCAGCATTGGTCAGGATGTGTTCCGGGACATACTTGCCCCATCCGGTTATTTTGGCATACCGTTCACTCATGGTTAACCTTCCCTGGAAAAACTTTTGGGGGGATAGTGATGGGCAGCTAGGCCGTCGCAGTCCAGCGATGCCACCAGCCCTCAATGGCATTGCGGACCGGACGCCGCGCAAACCAAACCACGCCAGCCGTCAACGTCGCGCCGCCGATGCTGGCCGCCAGTTGGGTGCGTGGTGGCAGCCCGCGAATCCATTCCCACAGCGTCACATCATCCAGTGTACCCGCTGTGATTAATTGCTGCCGCAATTCATTAATAAATTGTTCCGATGGTATCACACCCGGCAAAACCTGGCTGATCATTTCCGCAAGTTGGAGCAAGTCATCGACCTGTTGCAGAAGCGCCGGGTCGGTCTGATCTTTCAGCGCATGGGCTTCCTCGGCATCACGAACCAATGCATCGGCGTGCGTCATCAATAAATCATCGACTTGAGAATCGGACTGGCTTCTGAAAAACGAGAACAACATACACACCTTCCCCTACTCACAATCCAAAACGACGACGACGTTTTTCCTGCCCAGAGGGGTCTTCGTCCTCCAATATACCCCGCAGCGACAGCAGCGTCCGGTGGTAGAGTGACTTGATTGCCCCTTCGGTTCGATCCATAATTTCGCCAATTTCCGCATTCGACAGCCGCTCTACAAATTTAAGAATAAGAAGCTGCTGCCGTTCTTCCGGCAGTTCCTGGATCGACTCCAACAGCCGCTGCTCTTCTTCTGAGACTTCAGCAGCAGCTTCCGGCGCATCAAACGCCAGTCCGCTCGCCAGATAATCATCCAATGGCACTACTCGCTGCCGTCCTCGATCTCGATGCCAGTTTGCCACCAGATTGTGCGCGATTCGATACAACCAGGCCGAAAACGGAACGCCGCGATCAGTATAATTTCGAATATGGGCTAAAGCCCGAAAAAAAACGCGGGAGGTCAAATCTTCGGCGTCATGATGATTTCCGGTCCGATAATAAATATAGTTGTAAATTTTCTTGACATACCGCTCATACAGTTCGCCAAAAGCCCGCGAATCATCTTTTGCCCATTCCACAAGCTCTGTGTCTTCAGCCAGTAGATAATTGCGTTCTGCCGTTACATCACGTCCCATGCGTATGAACACCTCAATTTAGAAAAGGTTGCGATTTTACTCGCACATAAATGGTGAGTATAACAAGCATTCAGCCTGCACACTACCCCCTATCCACTCCTGGCTGTCGGCTGTTATAATCGCTGCCATGACTCAATCAATTACGCAACAACGCTTAAGAATTCGTTTTGGCAAATATGGCGCGCTGCGCTTTGTCGGCCATTTGGATCTTGTCAAAAGCTGGGAACGCGTGCTTCGTCGTGCCCAGGTACCTCTTGAATATTCACGCGGCTTTAATGCCCATCCTCGTTTCCAGTTTGCGGCGGCGCTGCCTGTCGGTGTGACCAGCGATTGCGAATATCTGGATGCCTGGATTACTGAGCCTTTAGTTCCCGACGAATGGGGTGAACGTCTGGTTGCTGCCAGCCCGGCGGCGCTGCCCACCACTAGCGTGATCGAGGTGCCTATCAAAAGCCCGGCACTGCCGACTCTGGTTACGAGCGCTGAATACCGGATCACGCCGCTGGACGACTCGATCAGCTTAGAGGCGCTGTACGAGCGAGCACATGAGCTGTTAGCCGCTGAAACCTTGCAGCGCATCCGCAATAAGAAACCCTACGATCTGCGTCCACTGCTGCTCGATTTCCGGCTGGTGGAAGATGGGATCATTGCCTGGGTGAAGGCGGGAGAACAGGCCAACGCACGCGCCGATGAACTGCTTGATGCGCTTGGACTTGAATTAGCGCAGGCTCACCTGCACCGGATGTGGCTTTACCTGGGGGACGAACCGCAAGAAAAGGGGCGGGTTTGAATGCCCGCCCTGGTGAATTGATCTTAACGACAGCAGGTCAGTTGTTCCATCATTTTAGCGAGCACATCGCGTGAGGGGCGGAGTTTTTCAGGCGGAAGCTGTGCCAGCGGTGTATCGACCAGATGGCTCACTTCGGCTACTGTCTTGCGGTTTTCATCCACATAAATCAATCCCGTGATGAACTGCTGCTGCAATCGCGCTTCTTCAATCAGCTTAAAAGCTGCCAGCTTGTTTGTGGGATCGTGTTTGGTCGGATCGAGTTTTTTCAACATTAAATGCGATCCGTCGTGCATCTGGACCGTTTGAACCGTGCCGGGTTCATGCTCTTCGATCTGGATTTCTTCAAACTCCGGGATAAACGTAATGTCCTGGAGCGGTTCTTCATTGGTCTTGCCATAGGTGTAACTTTTCGTTGAGTCCTCGTGATTGTTAAAAGTGACACACGGACTGATAATGTCCAGAATCGCGACTCCATGATGGCTGAATGCGGCCTTGAGCAGTTCACGAACCTGCTTAGAGTCCCCGGCAAACGAACGCGCCACAAACGACGCATCAGCAGCCAGCGCTTCCAGGCAGATGTCAATGGGCGGCAGTTCATTTACCCCGGCATACTTCAATTCTTGCCCCATATCCGCGGTTGCGGAAAACTGGCCTTTGGTCAGGCCATATACGCCGTTATTTTCCACAATATACACAATCGGCACATTGCGGCGGACCATATGCTTAAACTGGCCTAAGCCAATACTGCCTGTATCCCCGTCGCCGCTCACGCCCACTGCGATCAGATCCCGGTTGGCGGTGGTTGCCCCGGTTGCAAGGGCCGGCATGCGGCCATGCAGCGAGTTAAACCCATGCGAACGGTTGAGGAAATAAGCCGGAGACTTGCTCGAACAGCCGATCCCACTCAGTTTGATCACCTGCTGCGGATTAATTGATAGTTCAAAACACACCGCGATGATCTGGTTTGAAATCGAGTTATGGCCGCAACCCTGGCAGAGCGTCGAGTTGCCGCCTTTATAGTCATTACGTTCCAGCCCAATAAGATTCACATTTGTCCGCACCATCTCGTTACTGCTCCTGTCCCATCACCGCATCTACCAGCCATTGCGCTGTTAATGGCAGCCCATCCGAATACGCCAGTGACTTGATCCGCGCGGCGAGTTCCGGATATTCCATGTGCAGCAGTTTAGCCATCTGCCCATCCGTGTTATTGTCCACCACATACACCCGATCATGCGCCGCGATAAAGTTTCGAGTGGCTTCGCTGAATGGCAGCGCCCGCAGCCGCAGATAATCCGTTTCGATTCCCTGCTGGCGCAGCCTATCACGCCCTTCCACCACGCAGGCATCACTGCTGCCATAGGCGATCATCCCGATAGCCGTGCCCGCTGCATCATCCACTACCGGCGCAGGCACAAGCGTGCGCGCATAGTCGAATTTACGGTTGAGCCGCGTCATATTGGCGACCCAATCATCCGGGCGTTCGCTGTAAGTCGCTTTGGGATTATGTCCCGTACCGCGAGCAAACCACGCCGCGCGGGGATGATCCAGGCCCGGCAGAGTCCGATAGCCAATCCCATCACCATCCACGTCTTCATACCGGCCCCAATTCGGCATTTGTTCGAGTTCTTCCGCGCTCAACACTTTGCCGCGATCCATCGGCTCATCGGGATATTGGAACGGCTTGCTCATCCAGACATTCATGCCGAAATCGAGATCGATCATCACAAAGATCAACGTTTGCAGCCGCTCCGCGAGATCGAAGGCCCGCCACCCAAATTCAAAAATTTCTTCGATGCTGCCCGGAATCAGGCAGACGTGTTTGGTGTCGCCGTGTCCCAGGAAATACGCTTTCAGAATGTCGCCCTGCGAGGTGCGGGTCGGCAGTCCGGTGCTTGGCCCCATCCGCTGCACATTCCAGATCACCGAAGGCACTTCCGCATAATACGCTAATCCGGCATATTCGCTCATCAGCGACATGCCGGGGCCAGAGGTGGCGGTCATGGCGCGTGCGCCCGCCCAACCCGCTCCGATCACCATACCAATCGCGCCGATCTCGTCCTCAGCCTGGATCACGGCATAAGTCGCCTTGCCCGTTTCGGGATCCGTGCGCATCTCTGCGAGATATTCCCGCAGCGAATCGATCAGGCTGGTTGAAGGTGTAATCGGATACCACGCCACAACCCCAGCTCCCCCAAATACCGCACCCAACGCGCCCGCCGAGTTGCCATCCATCAACAGCATTCCTTCAGTGAGCTTCATGTTTTCGAGTTTATAGGGATCGCGCTTGGGTAAATTGTCGAGTGCCCATTCATAGGCAGCCTTGACCACCGAGAAATTCATCTGGATAGGCTTGGTTTTGCCATTAAAATGATAATCCAGCGCATATTCAATCTGGTTGATGTCAATATCCAGCAGTGCCGTCAGCACGCCCACATACACCATATTCGAAATATAGGCGGTGAGATTGGAGGGGGCATTCGCCACCGTCGTTAATTCTTTGACCGGCATCGCGTAGTAAATGATATCGCTGCGATCTTCCGGTATTTTCCATTCGCTCGGATACAAACAAACCGCACCGCTGGGAAGATTCTGAATATCCTCACTGGCGGTATCCCGGTTCATGGCAACACAAATGTGGTAGGTCGCCAGCCGCGCAATATAACCATCTTTGTTCACACGGATCGTATACCACGTCGGTAGACCCTGAATATTGGAAGGAAATATATTTTTACCACTAACCGGAATCCCCATACGGAAGATGGCCCGCAGCAGGACGGTATTGGCCGTCTGGCTGCCAGAACCATTCGGCGTGGCGATCATGATCTGGAAATCGTTGATGATCGGCTTTTGCCCGGTCATCAGCGTATCCAATTCATTTTGAACAGTGGTCATGACAATCTCCTGAAATGACACTTATACGAGTGGGACGATAAAAGTCTCTATTCAAAAAAATGATATATAGGCGTTGATTTTTCTTCGGGCGCTGGCTGCGGGGCAGGCGGGGTTTCATAGCGGAGCAGGGCCATATGGTCTTGCAGCGCCTGTCGTCCACCTTCAAAGTCACCTTTTGCTACGCATTCCACCATGCGCTCATGATAAATCCAGACTTCGCGGTGATACGTTAACCCGGCATACAAGGCCACCCCAAACGCTTTGTATGCCTCCCAATAGGCTTCCAGCAGTCCCTGGACAAACGGATTTTCCAGGTGCTGGAAAAAAGTAAGATGCAGACAGCGGTGTTCCTCAAATGGAACTTCAGCCGGAACACGAGTCAGCTTGTCCCGCGCGCGCGCCACCAACTGCCGCAGATATAGAATATCCTCGGCAGATAGTTGGGCTACCGCTTCGTGCCAGAAACTGAGTTCTACATGTCGTCTTAAGTTGGAAAAATCGTAGAAATGGGTACGGTTCAGCCCCAATGCATAGAGCACGCTGAGGGTAGCGGCTGGCCCAAAATCGAAGGCTTGAACTTGGGTGCCGGTCCGAGGTTTGATCTGCACTAATCCCAAAGTGCGAACGACTTCGAGTTCTTCCCGAATCTTACTGACACTCACGCCCAATTCGTCACTGAGTTCAGTGATTGTGGGCAGCCGTTCGCCGGGCTGCATTTGTCGTTCGACAATATACCGCAGAATACTAGAATCTAAAGAATGGCCGGGCATTGGGCCTCCTGATATTGGCCCCAATCCTCTGATCAATTAGATTAATCAGAGGTTACATACCCGCAATTATAAGACATTTGTTTATTAAATGCAACCGCGATTCTTCAGGCGCGATTGATGCTATTCGTCAGCGTTTGGTTTTTGAGGGACCCACGCCTGGTATTTGGTTGCTTCGGGTTCCTCTGTTTCTCCTTTTTCGATTGGATCGAGTTTAGGTGGCGCTTTGGGGATCACCGGCTGTTCGATCATGCGCACAGTTTCTTCCATTAATTTGCGCGGCGCATTCATTTTTCGCATCTCATACGCGCTTTGGCTCAGTTCTCGCGTTGCATCTATAATTTCTTTGCCTTCGGGTCCCAGCTCGTTTTCCAATTCGGCCATCATCTGTGCCCATACCTGGCGCAGTTTCCGCATTTGTTTCCCTAACTCGCGCGCCCATTTCGCAGTGTTGGCGGGGCCGCCGACCACAAACAACAGCAAAAATATGATCAATAATTCGGGGATGCCGATCCCAAAAATGCCGTCCATACCTGCCAATCCTTCATTTAATCAGATAATTCAATTTCCCTGTTTTGTTGTTCGCGGCTCGATGCCAGGATGCCCATGAGGATTAGCCCGGAGCCGACTACCTGCCATGCCCCCGGCCATTCGCCCAGAAAAATGATCGCCAGAAGGCCGCTGCCAATCGGCTCGCCCAGCACCACCAGACTCACATAGGCGGCGGGCAAAAATCCGAGTGCATAGTTGAATGACGAGTGTCCGATCAACTGCGGGATGAGTCCCATCAGTAGCATCCACAGATATGCCTTGCCGGGCAGTCCCCAAACCGTCGTGCCCGACAGGATAACGGCGATCACCAGGGTGGTAGCCGCCACACTGTAGACCAGCCACACATAAACCATCACGCTTATTCGGGCACGCAGCCGTTTGCCGATCACAAAATAGACTGCCGCCATCCCCGCACCAATCAACGCCAGACCGTTTCCAAGCATCGGTACATTACGCGTCGGCGGATCGCCCGCCTTACCGCTCAACCCGACCAGAATCCCGCCTGAAACAGCCAGTCCCAGCCCTGCGACAGCCCATTTCCCCAGCCGTTCATGCAACACGAGCGGAGCCATCACCGCCACCCACAGCGGGGCCGTCGCCACCAGCACCACACTGTTAACCACCGAGGTATATTCCAGCGAGGTGATCCAGGTGGCAAAGTGCAACCCCAGCACCACGCCCGACACCCCCGCCCATCGCATTTCCCCGCGTGACAATTGGCGAACCTCAGATCGATAGCGGTGCAGTACAATCGGCGTCAACACGAGCGAAGCCACCGTCAATCGAGCCGCCGCCAGCAGCAGGGAGGGGGCATCTGCTTCCTGCGCGAACCGGATAAAAATGGCGGCAGTCGAAACCGCCAACACGCCGATGATCAATGCGGCATAGGGTCGCCAATGTGTGGCTTTAAGCACCCTTCAGACTCCGTGCCGCAGTGGGGAGTGATCATTCCGATCACTCCCCACAACAGTCTACATCACCGGGACAACTTTCAGCCACTCTCCATTGGTGGTATTCGATTCGCTGATCGCCGCCTGCGATCCCAACACGACCACTGTGCCGTGATCGCGCAGCCGGTCCAGGATCGTCCCGAACTGCTTAAAGTTATCCAGCTTTGTCTGGAGCACTTCATCTCGGATGGTCTGGCGTATCGCGTCAGTTTCTCCCGTCAGATAGCGCACCATCGACGAATAACCTTTTGCGTCCGGCAGTTGGTAGGCATCCAGCCGGCCAATCGCGCCGATAATACTCTTGACGACCTCATCCGGCGACAGTTCCAGTTCTCGAATAAACTCGCCGGTCTGATCATAGTTCCCCAGAGTCTCATCCAGGTTCGGATCGCGGTACGAGAAATAGGTAAACACCCCAGATCGCATATCGAACTGCGAAAACCCGCCATATGCGCCGCCGTGTACCCGTACCCGCTCCCACAGCCACGTAGCTTGCAGGAAGTTATTGATCACGATGCACGAACCATCCAACTCGTACCCCAGTTTGTAAAGGTCCGCGCCCTTACCCACGAAATTCACCTGTGACGGGATCACCAGTCCCTCAGGTTCAGCGGCGGTTTCCCGCGTCCACGGCTGCGGCTGCGGTTCTTCGCCCGGAAGCTGCGCCAGCAGCGCGGCCAGCAGCGGCTGGAACTCGGCCCAGTTTGCCGCATCAAGCGTCACATTCGCCAGCATATTGCAGCGGTTGATCAGCAAATGCCGGATCGCTTCCAGCGTTTCCAGCACCGCACCCCAATCGGAGTCAATCTGTTCGGCCAGTTCCCGCAGGAAAAACAGATTGCTCACACCGTTGATCTGTTCATCCAGCCAGCCCGCCTCGTTGAACCGGGAGCGCAGGCGTGACACCACAAACGCATAACCCGACGGCACCAGTTCCGACTCGATTCCGACCTTTTCTTCCAACACAATCTGGCGGAATCGTTCCTGGTTATCCAGTTTCGCTGTCAGTAGAATATCGCGCAGAATATCGAGCAAATCGCCCGCCTGTGCCATGGTTGCTTTACCCCGCAGGAACAGCCATGCCGTCCCTTGCTCAGACTGGAACCGCGACGTGGTGAGCGCCGAGGAACCGATTCCGCCGGTTTTACGTCCAATGCGCTGCGACAATTGGACAAAATCTTCGGTTTCGGTGCCCATTTCCAGCAGCACCCGCCCGAACAGCGACAGATACGGCAGATATGCCTGCGGCAGTCCGTATAGATTGAATCCGAGGTCCAGATACACGATTCCGTTGGTGAACAGATCGTGATACAACACCTTCGCCCCGTCGCTCTCCGACACCTCAATTGGGATCGTTTTGTTGTGCTTATCCAAATCATCGAGTGTCAGACTCGGAATCGTGGCGAGGTTTTCCGGCGCGTCCGATGTTTCCTGCATCTGCTTTAAGGTGAGTGTTTCTTCCATCACCTTCTGAATCTCGTCATCGCTCATGCTGGCCCGTGCCTGATCCAACCGTTCCCGTTCAGCAGCTTCCTGCTGCGCGGCAAATTCTGGATCAGGCCGCAGAACGACTACCGAGCGATGGGCGTTACTAATCAGATACTCGCGAATCAGGCTCTCGAAATAGGGTTCTCCCGCTTCCAAGCGCGCTTTAATCATGTTGAGCGGCGCTTCGAACGCCAGCGGCGCAACCGGATCGCCGCCGTGCAGCCAGGTGCGCAGCGACTTCAGCATCAGCCACAGCCCGCGCGGGAATGACCCGGTATTATTTTCGCGCAGCGCGAATTCAACTGTGTTCATCGCCGCTTCGATCATTTCACTGTCGATGCCGTTCGCCAGCGCTTCCAGCGTATCAAAAATCAGGTTTTCAACGTTTGGACTGTCCGCAAACAGGATACTCTTCAATCCGGTTGAGAACACCACCTGCCGCAGATCCAGTTCCAACCCCAACCCGGCGAGGTCTTCCCCAAGCCCTGAATCGATCAGTGCTTTGCGCAGCGGTGAGGCAGGCGTACCGATCAGAATATGGTTGAGAATGCTGAAACCGAGCGTTTTTTCTGCATCGGATATATCATCCAGCATCCAGTTCACGGTATAAATCGTCTTTTTGCTGTCTGGTCCCTGCTCACCCGCATCATACGCATAAATGAACCGCTGTGGCTCCGTATACCGTTTCTGAAGTGGCACTGTCGAATTAACCTCAATCCGGTCAAAGTCCTTCAACCACTCGTTCAGAAAGCGCAGCCGTTCTTCTGGATCATCATCGCCATAAAACCAGATGCGCGCGTTGGATGGATGATAATAGGTGTCGTGAAACTGCTTAAATTCCTCAAAGGTCAGAGTCGGAATTTCAGCCGGATCGCCGCCCGAATCAACTCCATAGGTGTTATCCGGGAACAGCGACTGCTGAATGTAGCGCGCCATCACATTATCGGGGTCCGAGTACGCGCCTTTCATTTCGTTGAACACCACCCCCTTAAAATCGATGGGCGCATCGGGTGTTTCTAATTCGTAATGCCACCCCTCCTGCATCAACGTGTAGGGCGTAATGCGCGGATAAAATACCGCGTCCAGATACACATCGATCAGGTTGTACAGGTCTTTGATATTCTGGCTGGCAACCGGATAGGTGGTTTTATCCGGGTAGGTCATCGCGTTGAGAAATGTATTCAGCGATCCCTTGAGCAGTTCCACAAATGGCTCTTTAACCGGATATTTGCGCGACCCGCACAACACGGAATGTTCCATAATATGCGGCACGCCGTTCGACCGGGTGGGAGTAGTGCCGAAGGTGATTCCGAAGACCTTATTTTCGTCGTCATTCTCCACTGAAATCAGTTCGGCCCCTGTCTTCACATGCCGGTACAGCTTCGCACGTGAATTAAGTTCAGGGATCGTTTCGTCCCGAAGCAGTTCAAAACCATGTCTACTTGTCATCTCTTTTTTCCCTTATTCCTCCGATGATCCTACTCAAGCACTGCATTGTTCAAAAATGTGAGCAGCCAGTATGGGACCGCATCCGCCAGTTCCGCCCGGTAATTTGCAGCCGCATGTTTGACCACAAATCGCCAGGTGAGCGTGCGGCACAGCGCGGTGAGTTGGTTGGTGATGTCGAGCAGTTCGATCATCCGCTCCATCGATTCATAGTCCTGCCACATCTCTAAATACGCATCCCGCAGGCGGATGAGTGCAGTTTGATCCGCCTCAAAGACATATTTAGCATACCGCTGCATCATCAGCAGGGAGTAAAATGGATGCGCGATACACGACTCCGCCCAGTCAAAAAAGCGATATTCGCCATCCAGCAAACTCACATTGTTGGTATGAAAATCATCATGGTGCAGCGTTTCTGGAATCTTAAAAGATGCAGCCTGCTCACACAATGCCCGAACTGTCGGACCGAATGCCCTTAACCGTTCCAGGTCGGCTTCCGAAATCCCGTCTGCCTGCCCGATCATCAACATTTCGGTATCCGCGATCAACTCATCATACAACGTGGGCAGTTTATCCAGCCGCCGGTCCGCCACCCCCAGATCGAGCAGTTCCCGCTGGTAAGAGATCGCTTTTTGTTGGAGGATCGCATACCGTCGCAGCATCACTTCCCACCGCGACAGATCCCCGTCGGCCTGGGTGATCGTTCGGACTGTTGGCCCCGCATCTTGCATCAGCAGCCAGTTTTTATCAACACCCACCACCGGCGGAATATACCCCGGAAACCAGCGATCCAATGCGGCGGTGAGTTGTGGTTCATAACTCACAAAGGCTTCGCATGTTTTGAAATAGTAGCGGTGTTGGGTTCCCTGCACGGCAAAGATTGCCCCGGTTGATCCGCGCCGCATTTCCGCGAACTCGACCACTTCTTCCCCGCGCGTGGCGAGATGCTCGTTAATCCAGATTTCGATCATAACCCCTAACCTTGCCTGATCCATATACCAGTCATATCTTACGGTTTCCGTAACCTGATTGGCATTTCCAACCTGTAATGGACTTGTTATCGCCATGAAATCTGAGGTGAATATGATAAACCTATAAAAGGAGATGTGCCGTGACAGTTATAGCATGCCAGGTAACACAAGAACCGATTCTGTTTTTCCAGTTTATGCCGCCTTCCAATCCATCGGTGGCGCTAGAGCAAATGGAGCAGTTTATCGTCCAAACCGCCCCCCTGATCGATGGCGACTTATATGTGATCGCCGATTGCAGCGATATGGAATTTTCATTCAGCGATGTCGTGGTCGCTGAATTTGAGCAAAACAGGAGTGCTCGATCTGTCCCGTTTACACCCGTGCTGGTCGGTGTCCAATCGACATGCGATTTGCCCTTGTTTACCACCCTCGATGAAGCCTTATCCTATGTGTTCGCTCAAATGCTGGTTTAGTTATTGGTGCTAATAGTGTCTTGACCAGCCCAATTCCGTATGGTATCCTGACACAAAAGCGATGACGGAAACGAGTACGCTCGATCAATGGTCAGCGAGCCTGGGGCGAGTGTGAGCCAGGTCCAGAATGCGGGCGGAAAATCCTTCCTGAGCTGTGAAGCCGAACGTACCATCTGTACCAGTAAGTTTCGCCGGTTTGGTCCCGTTACCCAACCTTGCCATACAAGAGTGCTTTGCCCTATACGGCGAAGAATGAGGGTGGTACCGCGAGAGCTAGCTGGCTCCCGTCCCTTAACAGTGTGAGGGACGGGAGTTTTTATTTTGAGGTCAAATGACAATTCGACTCGTTCAACCCAAAGATCAGGCCGCGATTGCCCGGTTGTGGCAGGCGCTCACCGATGATCATGTGCAGCTTGATCCACGCCTGCCCGGTTCGACGCCTGGGGCAGCCGAACGTTATGCCGAGCGGCTGGTGGAGCGGCGCGATGATCCGTATACGCGCACCTTTGTAGCCGAAGTAGACGGGCAGGTAGTCGGTTATATCTTAGGCGCGGTGATCGACCTGCACCCGGATTTATTTGAACATGTCGATTCGGGGTTTATTGCGGATATTTTTGTCGATCCGGCCTATCGGGGGCGCGGGTTGGCCCGCCAGTTAGTCACCACCATGAATAACTGGTTTAGAGAGCAAGGCGTCAGCCGGACTGAATGGCAGGTCGCGGCGTTGAATAAAGATGGTATCCGGTTTTGGGAAGCCGTCGGCGGGAGTCCGATCATGCTGCGGATGCGCATGGATCTGGATGCTCAGGAGTAAAAAGCGTGCCTCGTGAACTGGCGAATTGGCTTGGCCCTCAGCGTGCTCGTCTGTTAAGCGGGCTAATCCTCGGCGGGTTAATTGTCGTGGTGCTCCTGATCGCGGCTTTTTCCGGCGAGTCCTGGCTCCCGCGTGTGATAGCGCTGGTGTTCTGGCTGATGTTGGCGGGCGCGTCGTTGATCGTGAACAGCCGCTTGCCGGATCGTTCCCGCCCGCAGTTGTGGAGAAGTGCAGGTCCGGCGCTGGGACTGCTGGCCTGGGCGGTGATTCTGCCGCGCCAGGGTTTGTTTTTCGCCGGGGCTAGTATCGGGTGGCTGGTGTTGGCCCAGTTCGTGCTGCGCAGCCGCGTTCGGATGGAATATCAGGCGGCGATCCGGCATCTGCGCCACAACGAGTTTGATCAGGCTATCGAAGTGATGGATCGGCTGATCGAAGCCGAACCTGCCGATCCCGAACATTACCGTTTTCGGGCCGAATTGTACCGTTTGTCCAACCGGGTGAGTCAGGCTCAGCACGATTACGAGATGATGATCGGGCTGATTCCCGATTCGTCGGGGGGGTATATGGGCCTGGCTGAGGTATTCGCGCAGACAGGTGAATTTGAAAAAGCTCACCCCTATGCAGTCAGCGCTCTGGAGCGTGACGTGCAGAACTGGATGTCGGCGTATAATTTGGGCATGATCGAGGATCGGCTGTCCCATGCCGCATCGGCAATCGAACATCTCGAAACAGCGCTGACAATCGGGCTGACCCAAAGCCGCTACCGGTTGCTAACCCGGTTGTGGCTGGCACGTAACCATTACCGCCTCGGCCAGCACGAGGCAGCTCAACAGCAGCTTGAACTGCTGCGCAATGAGCGCGCTGGCCTGGAAGACTGGCACCTGATTTTGTCCAGCGATCAGGCGGCTCCGTTGCGCGGCCTGTTAGAACCGGATGTTCAATTAGCGGAATGCTTGCTGGATGGTTCAGCGGCTCTCGACATATTCGACCATTAAATCAGGCGAGGAGTGAAGTATGTCTGAGGAAGTACGCGAACAAGAAGAAATCCAGATGGATGATGAATATCGTGACGAGCCGCCTGCCGAGGAACCGGAGCCGGGCGTGTGGCAGAGCAAATTTGTGCGTATCGTGGTGGGCCTTTTTGTCCTGGGAGTTGTGTTGGTCGGTGCCGCTATTATCGCGTTTGTGGCCTATCGCGGCAGCCGCAACAAACCGATTGAACTCGACCAGTATCCCGGCTCGCAAAAGGTCAGCAGCGAAAAACTTTCTGACACCCAGGATCATGCTCAGTACGTATCAACTGATTCGCTCGACAAGATTATGAAATTTTATGCCGATGATCAGGAAATGGACTGCACCAGGCAGCAGCAGGTCATGGTTTTGGATGAAACTCTGTATTCCCAGAACCCGGAGTGTCCAACACTGGATACCCTGGTTGCAGGGGGTGCGCCGGTGCCGTGTGTGACCGTACCGGTTTATGTCTGTCTGGTTGATCGTTCCACACTGGACAAAACGCAGTATGCCAAAGTGACGCTGCTGCCCGGAAGTGACACGAGTGGGCTTCCAACGGGGCAGGTGTTCATCGATATTCGACGCGAGTGGGGAAATTAGGCGATGGCGAATGAATCTCCCAACGCTCCCGATCTCGGCCAACTGGTAGGCGACGACTCACCCCCAGGGCCAGTGACAGGGCGCTCCCGTCGAGCGCCCCTCCCCACCTGGGTGATCTTGGCCGGTATGGCCGTCGCGCTGATTTTAGCCGTGATTATCCTGCTGCGGATCGGTGGCCCGCTTTATGACCTGGTGTTCCCAACGAGCCTCCTCAAACCGGATGGCGTGGAAGAAGTGGAACACAACGATCCCGAAAAAGGGACCGAAAACTGGCTGTTCAGCACTGATAAATCGGCTGACGAGGTGATTCGTTTTTACGAGGACGAAGGTGGCACATGTACCTATAAACCCGAAGTCGAAGCGGGTCGGGTAGATGCCTATTGTACGGGCAAAACGTCCGATTATGGCTGGGAAGTCTTTATCTCATCGACAAGCGCCGATGCGCAGACGATGTTTCGGATTTTTAAGTACGACAGTTTTGATTACTAACGGAGGTGGTCATCGTGGCGGTGGGATATCCTGAGCGGCCCGCGCCGCGCTCGATTGGCGGTCTGGTCCTGCATCCGTTCGATTTAGACCAGACCATCATCAGGAGGATGTATGTTTAAGGCTGTAACACCGAAATTCAACATCGAAGACTTGGAACAGGAACAACTCGCCTTCTGGCGCGACAAAGCAATCTTTCAGCGCACTATGGACGAACGCAAGGGCGGCAAGCGTTATGTGTTCTACGAAGGCCCTCCCACTGCGAACGGGCGTCCGGGGACGCACCACGTTCTGGCACGCGCCTTCAAGGATATGTTCCCGCGCTACCACACCATGAATGGAGCCTATGTGCTCCGTAAAGGCGGCTGGGATACTCATGGCCTCCCTGTTGAAATCGAGGTCGAAAAGGAACTCGGCTTTACCCATAAACACCAGATCGAGGAATATGGCATCGCGGCCTATAACGAAAAATGCCGTCAGAGCGTTTTTCGCTATATCCAGGAATGGGAAAAACTCACCGAGCGGATCGCCTATTGGGTGGACCTCAAAGAGGCGTATATCACCTACAAAAACGAATATATCCAGAGCGTGTGGTGGATTCTGCGCCAGCTCTGGGACAAAAATCTGCTCTACCAGGGCTTCAAAGTGGTGCCCTACTGCGCGCGCTGCGGCACGCCGTTGAGCAGCCATGAAGTCGCGCAGGGCTACGAAGAAGTTGCCGATCCCAGCGCCTTTGTGCGCTTTGCGGTCAAGGATCAACCCGGTACCTCGTTTCTGGTCTGGACTACTACGCCCTGGACGCTTCCCGGCAATGTCGCGCTGGCGGTCAACCGCCGCAGTACGTATGTCATGGTCGAAGGTGAAGCGCCCGACGGCAGCACCGAACGCCTGATCCTGGCGAAAGCGCTGATGAACAAGGCGCTGATCCACCCGGAAAATTACACCGTCGTGCAGGAGATGAAAGGCGAAGACCTGCTCGGTATGCATTACGAGCCGCTCTACAAATTCCTACCCGTGGACAAAGACTATGCCTATGTGATCCATGGCGACTTTGTGAGCATGGAAGACGGCTCCGGCATCGTCCATATCGCTCCCGCCTTTGGTGCCGACGACATGGAAGTAGGCCGCGCTAACAATCTGCCCGTGCTGCAAACCGTCGCGCCGAATGGAGCCTTTATCCCGGAGGTAACACCCTGGGCCGGGGTGTGGGTCAAGGATGCTGATCCGCAAATCTCGAAGGAACTGAAGGCGCGCGGCATTCTCTACAAAACCGAACGGTATGTTCACAACTATCCGCACTGCTGGCGCTGCCATACGCCGCTGCTTTACTACGCCCGCACGACGTGGTACATCGAAACCACGCGCTATCAGGACAAACTGATCGGCCTCAACCAGACGATCAACTGGGTGCCGGAACACATCAAAAATGGTCGTTTTGGCAACTGGCTGGAAGAACTGCGCGACTGGGCGCTGGGCCGCGAACGGTATTGGGGCACGCCGCTCCCCGTCTGGAAGTGCGATGAATGCGGCCATATGCACTGCATCGGCAGCGTAGAGGAACTCAGTGAACTGACGGGCAACGATCAGTCGAATCTCGACCTTCACCGCCCCTACGTTGATGAAGTCACGTTCGCCTGCCCCGACTGTCACAAGGGCACCATGCAGCGCGTGCCGGAGTTGATCGATGTCTGGTTTGACAGCGGTTCGATGCCCGTTGCCCAGTGGGGGTATCCCTTCAAAAACCAGGATATGTTCAACGACCAGTTCCCGGCGGATTACATCTGTGAAGCGGTGGATCAGACGCGCGGCTGGTTCTTCAGCCTGCATGCGATCAGCACCCTGCTGTTTGAGAAGGTCTGCTTCAAAAATGTGATCTCGTTGGGCCACATCCTCGATGATCAGGCCCGCAAGATGTCCAAGAGCCTGGGCAACATCGTCGCGCCGTGGAGCGTTCTGGACAAATATGGGGCCGACGCTTTCCGCTGGTATATGTACACGGCCACGCCGCCGGGTGAGCCGCGCCGCTTCTCCGTCGAACTCGTCGGTGATGTCGTCCGCAGCTTCTACCTGACGCTCTGGAACGTCTACAGCTTCTTTGTGACCTATGCCAATATCGACGGCTTCGATCCGCAGGGCAAACCTGTTCCGGTGGCCCAGCGCGACGAGTTAGATCGCTGGATACTCAGCGAACTGCATGCCCTGAACCGCACCGTGACGCAGGGTTACGAAAACTACGACGTATTGAGCGCGACCCGTCCCATCGAAAACTTCGTGGATAACCTGAGCAACTGGTATCTGCGCCGTTCGCGCCGCCGTTTCTGGAAATCCGAAAGCGATTCCGATAAGCAGTCGGCCTACCAGACGCTTTATGAATGCCTCGTGACGGTTGCCAAACTGCTTGCGCCAACCATGCCGTTCCTGTCCGAAGCCATGTACCGGAATCTGGTCACGTCGGTTGATTCTGCCGCGCCGGAAAGCGTCCATCTGGCGATGTGGCCGGTCTACGACGAAGGACTGATCGATCAACAGGTGATGGACAATATGCGTCTGGCACAAAAACTGGTCCAGTTGGGGCTGGCGGCGCGTAATGTGCCTGAACCCCCGCTGAAAGTTCGCCAGCCGCTGGCCGAAGCGATTGTCGTGGTACGCAACTTCAGCGAACAGGCTGTCGTGCAGGCGCTGGCCGACATCATCGCGGACGAGTTGAATGTCAAGGCCGTTCGCCTGGCCGACTCTGGCTCCGACATGGCGAGCTACAGTCTGAATCCGCTGCCAATGGTTTTGGGGCGTGCCCTGCGCGGCGATTTCCCCAAAGTGCAGAAGGCGCTGCGCGAAGGCAGCCCGGCGGATGTCGCCCAGTGGGCCAAAACGCTTTTGGCAGGCGAGAACATCACACTTGAGGTCGATGGCAAATCCTTCACTATCACGCCCGAACAGTGCGAGGTGCATCAGGCAGGCGCGGCGGGTTATGTGCTGGCCGAGGAATTCGGTTATGTCGTTGCCCTTTCCACCGAAATGACGCCCGAACTTGTTCAGGAAGGACTCGCCCGCGAATTTGTTCGCCGTGTCCAGATGCTGCGCAAGGATGCCGACTTCGACATCAGCGACCGCATCACCATCACCTATGCGGCGACAGATCGGCTGCGCGAGGCGGTCCATAATTTTGGTGATTACATCCGCCGCGAAACCCTGGCCGACCATCTGACCGAATCGGTAAACGGCGGTCACAGCGGCCAGTTCGAGTTCGACGGCGAAACTGTGACTATCGCGGTTCAGCAGGTGATGTAGCTGGATTTGTTTGCCATGTCCCGCTATCCCTTCTCCCACCCAGGTAAAAGAGGCGAACCGCGAGGTGGGTTTGTAGGGGCAATTCACGAATTGCCCCTCTCATGTGACTACTTTCTGACTTGCATCGTCCTCGACGTGTTCGTTAAAATCGGTAAATCCTAGTTTGTAACGAGGCTTTGAGTGACTACAACGATACCGGAATTGTATGGAGTGCTGCTGGAATTGCGCGAAATTTATCAGCGCAAGTTAGATCAGTTCGAGAGCGCCGAATGGCTGGAAGCCTCTGGTACCGGCTACAGCAATCACCAGGCTGAAGACGCCACCCTCGTGTATGACCAAACCATCAATGTCTCCAGCGCGCGCGGTGTCAAAGATCGCCTGCGCCAGGTTGAAGACGCCATCGCGCGTCATGAAGCGAACACCTATGGTACATGTGCCCATTGTGGTCGAGAAATCGACATCGCGCGTCTCGAAGCCATCCCCTACACCGCTTATTGTTTGCACTGTGCCGAAACGCGCGAATATCATGCAGGGATGTAACAATGACTAATAATCAAAATCCGCCCGCGAGAGACCTGAAATACTGGCTGTTTCTGCTGTTTATCTTTTCCCTGGTCATTCTGGCTGATCAATTGACCAAAGCCTATGTCGTCGCGCATCTGGCCCTCTACGATTCCTGGATGCCGTTTGACTTTCTGGAACCAATCTTCCGCTTCACCCACGTTCATAATACGGGGGCTGCCTTTGGCTTGTTCCCGGAAGGCGGCGCGCTGTTTCTGATCATCGCGTTGGGCGTGTCCGTCTTCATTCTCTATTACTACTACCAGCTTCCCAAAGGGACATGGCTTGTTCGTTTGGCACTGAGCTTGCAGTTAGGCGGCGCGCTGGGCAATGTGATTGATCGCGTGCGGCAGGGTTATGTCGTGGATTTTCTTCACGTCGAACACTGGCCGGTGTTTAACGCTGCCGACAGTTGCATTGTGTTGGGGGTTGTTCTGCTGGCCGTCGAGATGCTCCGCGAAGAGTATCAGGCCAGCCGTCAGAAAAAAGTGGTCGAAGAAAGGCCCGATCCCTCCGAATCACTGACATAGGTGGGGCAGGCATCCTGCCCCATTCCAATTTACCACGCGTATGCTTCCGGCGCAGCCCCACCGGGACCGGGCCAGATTTCATCCAGCGTCTTTAGTTGTTCTTCGGTGAACTTGATTTCTGTTGCCCGCAGCGCCCCGGTGAGTTGATCCATCGTGCGTGGCCCGATAATCGGTGCCGTCACAACCGGATTATTCAGCAGCCACGCCAGCGCGACGTTCGCCGGTTCCTCGCCTATTTCCTGGCAGAATGTTTCATAGCGTTCCAGTTGGGGGCGATGCTTTTCGATAGCTTCCTGCGCTCGCTGTGAAGATCGCCGCCCTTCGCTGGCTTTTTTGAGCGCCCCGCCAAGCATGCCCCCTGCCAGCGGACTCCAGGGGATGACGCCCAGCCCGAATTTTTCACACGCCGGAATCACTTCCAGTTCCACCATCCGGTCATTCAGGTTATACAGGCTCTGCTCGCTGACTAATCCCATAAAATGCCGCTGTTGGGCTTCATACTGCGCCTGTGTGATGTGCCACCCCGCGAAATTGCTGCTCCCGACATAAATCACCTTACCCTGCTGCACCAGTTGTTCCATCGCCTGCCATATTTCTTCCCAGGGCGTGTTCCGATCAACATGATGCATCTGGTACAGGTCAATATGATCCGTTTGCAGCCGCCGCAGGCTTTCCTCACACGCCCGCCGGATATGATACGCTGACAGCCGTGACTCGTTCGGCCAGTCGCCCATCAACCCGAAAACTTTCGTGGCGATTACCACCTTTTCGCGCCGCCCACCGCCCTGCGCGAACCACCGTCCAATGATACTTTCTGTAATGCCTTCGCCTTTTTTCCACCCGTAGACATTGGCTGTGTCAAAAAAGTTAATCCCCAGTTCCAGCGCTTTGTCCATAATACCAAAGCTGTCCGCCTCACTGGTTTCTGGGCCAAAGTTCATCGTACCCAGACACAAGGGGCTAACCTTCAATCCGGTGCGTCCCAATTGCACGTAATCCATCAACTTCTCTCCTTAAAAATAGGTACATTCTAATTATGGCACTGTTCGAGTCCAAACAGCTACCGGTTCTGAACTTCAGTGCGCGCGGAAAGCACCATCATCTATAATGGGTTGCACGTACGCCAGTCTGAGATAGTTGATGAAGCGCTTTTGCCGGAGTTATTGACGGAATGCCTACCATTCGTTTAGTGAAGTCTGGAATTGAATTCGAAGTTGATCGGGGTGAAACCATTATGGATGCGGCAGAACGCCAGCGCGTTTTTCTCGCGCATAACTGCCTTAATGGCATCTGTCGCTCTTGCATAACTCAGGTGCTGTCCGGCGTTGTCGAACACAACCCCCAGTATGCATCCTACCTCAATATCGATCAATTTGAAGTAGAAGAAGGTTATCGCCTGCTTTGTAGCGCCTTTGCCCACTCCGACGCCGAATTAGATAAGTGAACGCCTACCAAAAACCGGGAACAGTGCGCGCCTGTTCCCGGTTTTTAAGCTCAGTTTTTTCGATAGCTGTTCAATTGATACGCTTCAGTACCTCGTCCGCAAAGGCGGTTGTGCTGAGCGCTGTCGTAGCGGTTCCTGCAATATCCGATGTGCGCGCGCCGGCTTGCAGCGCGTCATCCACCGCTTGTTCTACCACACGCGCTTCTGTTTCGAGACTAAAACTATAGCGTAACATCATGGCCGTGCTGAGAATGGTCCCAATCGGGTTGGCGATGCCCTTCCCGGCTATATCCGGTGCCGATCCGTGAATCGGTTCGTAGACCCCAAATGTTCCACTTCCTAAGGATGCGGATGGCAGCATACCAAGTGATCCGGCCAGGATTGATGCCTCGTCCGTGAGGATGTCTCCAAACATATTTTCAGCCACAACCACATTAAAAGCGGTCGGTTTGCGCATCAAATACATGGCACAGGCATCTACCAGCACATGTTCCACTTCGACATCCGGGTATTCCTTCGCTATTTCATTCACCGTGCGCCGCCATAAGCGCATCGATGCCAGCACATTCGCTTTATCCACCGATGTGAGTTTGCTGCCGCGTTTCCGGGCTGCTTCGAATGCAATTTTGGCCACACGGCGCACCTGTTCAACGCTATAAAACATGGTGTCCCATGCCTGATCGCCATCGCCCTGTTCAACCCGTTCGCCAAAATACGCCCCGCTGGTCAGTTCGCGCACAAACAGAATATCGACCCCTTCCAACAGTTCGGCCCGAAGCGGCGTATATTGAGCCAGCGCGGGATAACTTTTGACTGGGCGCAGGTTCGCAAACAAATCAAATGTATGCCGAAGTTTGAGCAGTCCCTGTTCTGGGCGGACAGGCGCGGTGGGGTCAGACCATTTCACACCGCCCACCGCGCCAAGCAGTACCGCATCCGCCGTTTTACAGGCAGTAAGTGTCTCGTCAGGCAGGGGATTCCCGGTTTCGTCAATCGCGCAGCCGCCAATCAAGGCCGCGTCAAAAGTGAAGGCATGCCCATAACAGTCAGCCACCCGCCGCAGTACACGAACGGCTTCGGCGACAACTTCCGGTCCAATTCCATCTCCTGGCAGGGTTACAATTTTCGCCTGCATCATTCACTCCTTTGAGTCGCGTGCAGCAGTCCATATTCAATACTATCCGCCAAAGCGCGCCAGCTCGCCTCGATGATATTGGCGCTGGCCCCCACGGTGCTCCAGCGGTCATGTCCGTTCTGGGTATCAATCAACACGCGCGTTTTAGCCGCTGTGCCGTGTTCCCCATCGAGAATACGCACCTTATAATCAACCAATCGAAAGTCCGCCAACTGCGGATAAACCGGCATCAGCGCTTTACGCAGCGCGCGGTCGAGCGCATCCACCGGGCCATTTCCTTCTGATACGGTGTGGAGTTCTTCGCCTTCCACCTCCACTTTGACCGTTGCTTCAGCAAACAGGCCGCGTCCGCGGCGATGTTCGACTACCGCCATAAAATCAACGAGACGGAATGGCGGTTTATAATCCGCGTGATGGCGGCGAATCAGCATGGCAATCGAAGCTTCTGCGCCTTCAAAAACAAACCCCTGGTTTTCTAATTCTTTGATCTGGTTTACGATAGCTTGCGCCTTGTCGGATGACAGGTCCAGCCCGAATTCTTCTGCTTTACTGAGCAAATTACCGCGCCCGCTCAGGTCAGAAACCAGCACACGCATTTCGTTTCCCACCAACATTGGATCAATATGTTGGTAGCTGTTTATATTGCGCCGCATCGCGGCCACGTGCATGCCGCCCTTATGCGCGAAGGCGCTTTTACCCACAAATGCTGCCCCATGATTGGGTGCCATATTAGCAATTTCGGCTACGGTTCGTGCGATATAGGTCAGCTTGCTAATCTGGCCTTCCGGCAAACAGCAGTAGCCCATTTTTACCTCAAGATCAGGGATGATCGAGCACAGATTGGCGTTGCCGCACCGCTCCCCATACCCGTTGATCGTGCCCTGCACCTGGATCGCGCCCTGACGTACTGCCGCGATGGTGTTGGCAACCGCCAGCTCGCTGTCATTATGGGTATGAATTCCCAGCCGAGCACCTGGCAATTTCTGCGCAATATCTGCAAAAATTTGCTCAATTTCCCAGGGCATCGTGCCGCCGTTGGTATCGCACAACACTAGGCACGTTGCTCCGCCGTCTAATGCCGCTTGCAGCGTTTGCAGGGCGTAATCCGGGCTGAGTTTGTACCCGTCGAAGAAGTGTTCGGCATCATAGATCACCTCGCGCCCTTGCGCTTTCATGTAGGCGAGGCTGTCATGAATGATGCGCAGATTCTCTTCTGGCGTGGTTTGCAGCACGTCCGTCACATGCAGCAGGGATGTTTTGCCTACAATCGTCACAACGGGGGTGCCCGCTTCGACAAGCGCTTGCATATTGGCGTCGTCTTCGGGCTGACCGCCGACGCGACAGGTCATGCTGAAGGCCGCTACGCGCGCCTGGCGCAGTTCCAGGTTGCGTACTTGTTGGAAGTACGCCGCATCTTTGGGATTCGACCCCGGCCAGCCCCCTTCAATATAAGTGACGCCCAGATCATCCAGCAGCCGCGTGATCTTAAGCTTATCATCAACGGAGAGCGACATATTTTCGCCCTGCGTACCATCTCGGAGCGTTGTGTCATAAACCTCAACGGTGTTCATCGTCTTTTCCTTTTTCAATCGTATGACAGGTCGATGCAGATGAGCATCCGTTGGTCGGCGCGCACCTGCTCACAGGAACAGGCGCAGCGCCGCCTGCTCCGCTAGCTGGTAATGCCCAAAATATTCCGCGCGTAGGGCACGAGGCCCCCGGCTTGAATGATGGCTAAGACAACCGGTGAATAAGGACTGGCGTGATACACCTTACCTGTTCGTTGGTTGGTGATGGTGCCCGCCGCCAGATCAACGGTCATGGGATCGCCCTTCTGTGCGTCTTGAGCCGCTTCCGGGCTTTCCAGAATCGGCAGACCGATATTGATCGCGTTGCGGAAAAAGATGCGGGCGAATGACTCTGCGATAATGCACGAAACTCCTGCCCCCTTGATGCTGATCGGGGCATGTTCGCGGCTGGACCCACACCCAAAATTCCGCCCCCCGACGATGACATCACCGGGCTTGACTTCTTTGGCGAAGACCTGATCGATGTCTTCCATGCAGTGCGCCGCCAGTGTTTTGGCGTCGGTGGTGTTCAGATAGCGCGCCGGGATGATCACATCGGTATCGATGTTGTCGCCGTATTTCCAGACATTGCCTTCCAGTTTCATCGAATGCTCTCCTACAGTTCGTCTGGATGTGCCAAACGGCCCATAACGGCGCTAGCTGTCGCCACAGCGGGATTCGCCAGGAAAACGCGGGCGTCACGGTGTCCCATCCGCCCTCGGAAATTGCGGTTGCTGGTGCTGACACACGCTTCTTCACCCGCCAATATGCCCATATGTCCCCCCAGGCAGGGACCGCACGTGCTGGTACTGACCGCCGCCCCCGCCATGGTGAACAGTTCGATCCAGCCTTCGCGCAGAATGTCGAGATAGACTGCCTGCGAGCCGGGGATAATCATCACGCGCACCTCAGGATTAAATTCGCGTCCTGTTTTTTGCAGAATGTCCGCCACAATCGCGAAATCCTCAAACCGTCCGTTGGTGCAGCTTCCAATGAAGACCTGATCAATTTTCTCCGGTTTGATCTGGCTGATCGGATGCACGTTGTCCGGCGAATAGGGGCACGCGACCTGCGGCTCCATCCCGGTGACATCGAACTCATGCACCGACACATAGGTTGCATCCTCGTCAGCAAAATAGGGGGTATAGGGACGGTTGGCCCGCGCATCGACATACGTTTTTGTTGTTTCATCGAAGGGCATAAATCCGCATTTCCCGCCCGCTTCGATCACCATATTGGTCATCGTCAGCCGTTCGGACATGGGCAGTTGCGCGATCACTGGCCCGGTAAATTCCATCGAGCGGTACAGCGCCCCATCCACCGTAATTTCACCAATTGTGCGCAGGATCAAATCCTTGCCATATACCCAGGGCTGCCGTTCCCCGTGATAGACGAACTTCATTGTCTCCGGCACTTTCAGCCAGGTTTTACCAGTCGCCATGGCGAAAGCGATGTCGGTTGATCCCATCCCGGTAGCAAATGCACCCACCGCGCCGTAGGTGCAGGTATGGCTGTCGCCGCCCACTACCAGATCGCCCGGCAGAACCAACCCGCGTTCGGGCAGTACAACATGCTCAATTCCCGAACGCCCTACCCGGAAACGGTGCGAGAGGGCCTGTTCGTCGGCGAATAAGCTGAGGGTGCGTGCTTGTTCGGCGCTTTTGATGTCCTTGTTCGGCGTGAAGTGGCTCGGCACCAGCATAATCCGTTCACTGCTGAACACCTCGCCTACCCCCATCGCGCGGAACGATTCAATCGCAATGGCCGCCGTCACATCGTTCGCCATGACCACATCGGTTTTGACTGTGACCAGATCGCCAGCCGAGACTTCACTCGTTTCTTCGGCGTGGGCTGCAATGATTTTCTCGGCTAACGTTTTTCCCATGAGTTCCCTCCCGATTTTGGTTTACTGGCAGCGAGATGCATCCCCGTCGGGCTTTGTCCCAAAGCCTCACCATCCCACTTCATCGCCCAAATATCCGTATCTGGAAAAGCGGGGAATAGATGTCCATCCGCGTTATTGGTCGGTTGTGTTGTTTTATGTTTGATAGCCATTTTCTCTTCTCCTCTATTGCGTTTGAACGTGAACCGTCGCTGATTCACCTTCTGGTGCCCGATCCTGAAATCCGGTGTAGGCGAGCATCTTGTTGAGCGCTGCCAGATACGCTTTGGCGCTGGCAACGATAATGTCTGTATCGGCCCCATGTCCGCCGAAAGTGCGCCGCCCATTGGCATCGCGCCGGATGCGAACGGTTACTTCACCCAGCGCATCGATCCCTTCGGTGATCGCGCTTACCCGGTATTCGACCAGGGTATTGGGGGTTGCCACAATTTTATTGATGGCTTGGTAGGCCGCATCCACGGGGCCGGTCCCGATCCCCGCCTCGATATAAAGTTGACCATCCGGGCCGCGCAGTTTAATCGTTGCGGTTGGCATCCCCGGCTGCCCACAGGCGACTTGAATCCCTTCGAGACTGAAAACTTCTTCCGGTCCGTAGAATTCATCGGCGATCAGCGCTTCCAGATCGGCATCCGTCACGGTTTTCTTCTTGTCCGCCAATTGTTTGAAGCGCTCAAAGGCCTGGTTCAGTTCGTCGTTCGTCAGTTCATAACCCAGATCGCCCAGCCGTACCCGGAACGCGTGCCGCCCGCTGTGTTTGCCCAGTACCAGATTGCTCTGCGACAGCCCCACCGTTTCTGGCGTCATGATTTCATAGGTGGCCTTGTTTTTGAGCATGCCGTCCTGGTGGATGCCTGCTTCGTGACTGAAAGCATTCACCCCGACAATCGCTTTGTTCGGCTGCACGTTTAATCCGGTGTAATTGCTCACCATCCGGCTGGTACGGGTGATTTGTGTCGTATCGATTTGGGTGTTCAACTCAAATTGGTGTGGCCGCGTATGGAGCGCCATCACCACTTCTTCCAGCGCCGTATTCCCGGCCCGTTCTCCGATTCCGTTGATCGTCACTTCGGCCTGCCGTGCCCCTGCCATAATTCCGGCCAGGGTGTTGGCCGTAGCCAAACCCAGATCATTGTGACAGTGGACCGACCAGATAACCTGATCTCCGCCCGGCGTCTCAGTGATCAGCTTGCGGATCAACGCGGCATATTCAGTGGGTGTAATGTAACCCACCGTATCAGGAATATTGAGCGTGGTTGCGCCCGACTGGATCGCAACACCCAATACCTCTACCAGAAAATCAGGATCAGAACGGCAGGCATCTTCGGGGGAAAACTCGATGTCGGCGCACAGCGAGTGAGCATAAGCCACCATCTCTCGAACGCGCTCGACGACTTGTTCCCGGCTCATACGGAGTTTATGCTCCATATGAATATCCGAGGTGGCGAGAAACGTATGGATACGCGGTTTGGCCGCGTCCTTCACCGCTTCCCAGGCTTTATCAATGTCATTTTGAGTGGCCCGTGCCAGCCCACAGATCACCGGGCCATCCGGCGTTCCTACTTCATGCGCCACCCGGCGAACTCCTTCGAGATCGTCGGGTGACGCGGCGGGGAACCCCGCTTCGATAATGTCTACGCCTAACCGGGCCAACTGCCGAGCGATGTCAATTTTTTCCGCGCTGGTCAGGCTCGCGCCCGGTGATTGTTCTCCATCGCGCAAGGTGGTGTCGAATATCCGAACTTGTTTCGAAAATACCCCAGACTCGTCCATACTGCTGTTATCCTTTCGTAACGCTGCACAAGATCATCTGTCGTAAGACCATCAAGCCCATCTTCGGACATCCGCATCACCTCCTTTTTAGGGCTGCCGTTAAAGTTTCTACTTTCCGTCGGGTACCCGTTTAGCGTTCAGGAACGGCATCATATCCCGCAGTTGCATACCCACTTTTTCGATCAACAGGCTGCGTTCGACAGCGCGGGTTTGATTAAATTCAGGCCGCCCCACCTGGTTTTCAGCAATCCAGTTTTGGGCGTAGGTGCCGTTCTGGATTTCTTCCAGCATCTTCTGCATTTCGGCTTTAGTTTCTTCTGTCACCAGTCGTTCGCCGCCGTGATACCCGCCATGTTCGGCTGTATCCGATACCGAATACCACATATAGCTCATGCCGCCCTGGTAGATCAGGTCTACAATCAACTTCAGTTCGTGCAGGCATTCAAAGTATGCGATTTCGGGCTGGTATCCGGCTTTGACCAGCGTTTCGAACCCGGCCTTGATCAGAGCCGTTACCCCACCGCACAGGACCGTCTGTTCGCCAAACAAATCCGTTTCAGTTTCTTCTGCAAATGTTGTTTCGATCACGCCCGCGCGCGTGGCCCCCAGCGCCTTTGCGTAGGCCAGCGCTTGCTCTTTGGCGTGACCACTGGCGTTCTGTTCGACAGCCAGCAGTGCCGGTGTACCAGCCCCTTCGGTGTATAATTCGCGGACGCGGTGACCGGGCGCTTTGGGCGCGATCATCGTGACATCTACATCCGCAGGCGGCTTAATCTGTTGGTAGCGGATGTTAAAGCCGTGCGCGAACATCAGCGTATCACCGGCTTTTAGATGCGGTGCAATGCTCTCAGCATACACTTTGGCCTGGACGGTATCGGGCAGCAGGATCATCACCACATCGGCGGCTTGAGCAGCCTCGGCCACTGTTTTCACAGTCAACCCGTCCGCTTCCGCTTTGGCCCATGAAGAACTGCCTTCATACAATCCCACAACCACGTTTACGCCGCTGTCATGCAAATTCAGAGCATGAGCATGCCCTTGACTTCCATAGCCGATGATGGCAACCGTTTTGCCATCAAGGTATTTGGCGTCCGCATCCTGGTCATAATAGAGTTTTGCCACGTTACTTTCTCCTAGAGTACATTTGCCCACGAACTGTGCCCGTTCCCATTTGAACGGACCTCGTAATCAGCAGGGGCAAGAACATGCTCGCCCCGCGCCATGGTGACGACACCCGTTCGCACCATTTCCATGATGCCAATCGGGCGCAGCAGTTCAACCATGCTGGTGATTTTTTCTTCATCCCCGGTAACTTCCACGATCAGCGTTTCCGGCCCTGCATCGACAATCCGCGCGCGAAAGATGTCGCAAATCTGCACCACTTCGCTGCGTGTCTTGCTGTTCACTTTGACTTTGATCAGTGCCAGATCTCGGCTGATACTGGGAACCTGCGTCACTTCTTCAACCTGGATCACATTGATCAGCTTGTACAACTGCTTCTGCACCTGTTCCCCGTTCGCCTCGACAACAATGGTCATGCGTGAAAAGTGGGGTGATTCAGTACGTCCGACAGTCAGGCTGTCAATGTTAAAGTTTCGCCGTCTAAAGAGGCTGGCGACCCGGTTCAGCACACCGGGTTTGTTTTCGACCAGCGCCACTAATGTCTGCTTGGACCCGTTCATTGAGCAATTCCTTCCCTTAAACACCATCCGGTGATGGCAGCGGGCGGCGGATCATGTTATGCAGGTCGGCCCCGGTTGGCACCATCGGGTACACAAGATCATGTTTTTCAACGCGAAATTCAATCAGGACTGGACCATCGGTAACGCCCTCTGCCCATTCAATGGCGGGACCAACTTCCGAGCGGTTGGTCACGCGCCGGGCTGGAATACCGTAGGCATCGGCCAGTTTTACAAAGTCGGGGGTGTGCATAGGCGTGGCGTTGTATCGTTCTTCGTAGAAGAATTCCTGCCACTGGCGAACCATGCCCAGATAACCGTTGTTGATGATGGCGATTTTTACCGGGACATGCTCCTGCACCGCTGTCGCCAGTTCCGCCATTGTCATCTGGAACCCGCCATCACCCGCAATCGCCCACACAGTGCTGCTTTTCAGGCCCATGGCTGCGCCAATCGCTGCGGGGAGGCCAAATCCCATCGTGCCCAGCCCGCCCGATGTGATCAGCGTATGCGGGCGGTCATGCAGGTAATATTGCGCTTCCCACATCTGGTGCTGTCCCACATCCGTCACGATCACCGCATTGCCTTTGGTGGCTTTCCACATATCGTGGATCACGTGTGCTGCCATCAAACGTTCACCGACATCCTGGTTTACGATGTCGCGTTCATCGGCGTCTTCCATCCAATCCCGAATTTGCGCCCACCACTCTTTATGTTCCTTGTTAGGAGTTTGAGGGAGCAGTTGGCCGAGTACCGTTTTGAGATCGCCTACAATACCGAGATCGGCATGCACATTTTTGTGGATCTCCGATGAGTCAATGTCAATATGGATTTTTTTGGCATTCGGCGCGTAGGTCTTGAGGTTTCCGGTCACGCGATCATCAAACCGCATGCCGAACGCCAACAGCAGATCCGCATTTTGAATCGCGAGGTTGGCATATCCTGTACCGTGCATGCCCATCATCCCTAATGAGAGTTGGTGTGTTTCTGGAAGGCCGCCCTTGCCGAGCAGGGTCAGGGCATAAGGGATATGCGTCTTTTCGGCAAATTCCAGCACTTCTCGGCTTGCGCCCGACATCAGCACCCCATGTCCCGCCAGGATAACCGGGCGTTTAGCCTCTTTAATCAATTCCAATGCCGCATCCACTTGATCCTGAGCTGCTTTGATGCTCGGTAAGTAGCCCGGCAGCCGGATTTCGTCTTCAGGATACACAAACTCGGTTTTGGCATTCTGTACGTCCTTGGGGATGTCGATCAGGACTGGACCCGGACGCCCGCTGCGCGCGATATAAAATGCCTCACGGATCGTATATGCCAGTTCTTCGACATCATAGACGAGATAATTGTGCTTCGTGACCGGCAGTGTGATCCCGGTGACATCCGCTTCCTGGAACGCATCAGTGCCAATCAACGGTGAGGCAACCTGTCCGGTGATGCACACAATCGGAGACGAGTCCATCATGGCCGTTGCAATGCCCGTTACCAGATTCGTCGCGCCTGGGCCGGATGTCGCAATAGCGACCCCTACTTTGCCGGTTGCGCGTGCATAACCATCGGCAGCGTGTGCCGCGCTTTGTTCATGGCGTACCAGCACATGATGCAGTTGGGGATATTTGGTCAGGGTATCATAGAACGGCAGAATGGCTCCGCCAGGATACCCATACATCACTTCGACGCCTTCACGCAAAAGGCATTCGAAGATAATTTCTGCGCCCGTGAGTTTCATATCTTTATCCTCTATCTGCCATCAAAACTGCGGACGAGATCATTCGTTACATTTTCGACATAAACTGGGGTCAGCCACCCAAAGCGATCCGGCATCTTACCACTGGTAATGCCAAAGAAATGCTCTTGAATGCGCTTGGTGATCGGCCCGCGTTCACCCTTACCAATTTGAATGCGATCCACGCTGCGTACAGGGGTAATTTCGGCTGCGGTGCCCGTCAGGAAAAGTTCATCCGCGATATACAACATTTCGCGCGGGATCATCATTTCTTTGATCTCGTAGCCAAGCACATCGGCCAGTTCGAAGACACACCGCCGTGTAATGCCCCCCAGAATCGAGGACGACAGCGCGGGGGTATAGATAATGCCGTCAATAATCAGAAAAATATTTTCGCCTGAGCCTTCGCTGACATACCCATTCGTGTCCAGGCACAGCCCTTCATCAAACCCATTATCTCTGGCTTCCATTGCAATAAACTGGCTGTTGATATACTGTCCACCGATCTTTGCCAGGGCTGGCATGGTATCCTGTGCCATGCGCCGCCATGAGCTGACCATGGCGTTGATGCCTTTTTCGATTCCCTCTGCTCCCAGGTACCGCCCCCACTCAATCGCAAACACGACGACTTCCGTTGGATTACCCCGACCTTCCAGCCCAAAAGCCCCTGTTCCCCGGAAAACTAAGGGCCGGATATAACAGCTTTGCAGTTGGTTGCGCCGCACCACATCGAGCGTAACCTGAGTAATTTCTTCGGGTGTATACGGCACTTCCATCCGTGCGATTTTGGCGGAATGGAACAGCCGGTCAATATGCGACTTCAGGCACAGTACGGCTGGACCTTCAGGCGTGGAATAAGCACGCAGCCCTTCAAATGCACTCGACCCATAATGCAGCGCGTGCGTACTAACATGGACTTTGGCATCATCCCATGCCACCCAGTTTCCACTCTGCCAAATCCAGTTCGTTGTTTTCATCTCAGCGTCTCCTCACAGGCTGGCTAGTCTAGAAAAACGGCACCGGTACTGGCGCTGCTGACCAAACGGGCATAGCGGCGCAGCCAGCGACTTTCGATGTTTGTTTCAAACGGCGGAAGTTCGGCTAAACGCCGCTGCACTTCTGCCGGGTCAACCAGTAGATTGAGTGTTCGTGCTTCCAAATTAATGTCGATGCGATCCCCCGGTTGGACTATCGCCAGCGGGCCGCGTGCCGCCGCTTCAGGGCTGACATGACCGATGGAAATCCCCCGGCTTCCGCCAGAGAACCGCCCATCCGTCACCAGCGCCACACTCTCGCCCAGCCCCATTCCCTGAATCTGGGCGGTTGGGCCTAACATTTCCTGCATCCCTGGTCCGCCTTGTGGTCCTTCGTAGCGGATCACCACCACATCGCCCGCCTGCACTTCCCGATTCAGGATGCCATACGATGCTGCTTCTTCACTCTCATAAACGCGCGCCGGGCCGCAGTGATGCTGCATCTGCGCGGGCACCGCCGCCGTTTTGATCACCGCTCCCTGGGGGGCCAAACTGCCAAACAGGACTGCTAATCCCCCATTTTCGTGATACGGGTTCTCTTTTGACCGGATCACTTCATAATCTTTAATCTCGGCGGCGGCGATATTTTCTCCGATGGTTTTGCCGGTCACGGTGATGCGATCCAGGTGCAGTGAGTTCGCTATTTCTTTCAGGATCGCGGGCACGCCTCCGGCGCGGTGAACATCTTCCATGTGCCAGTTTGAAGCCGGGCTGACCTTGCAGATATGCGGCACTTGCGCAGCCACTTGATTGATCCGATCCAGCGGATACTCAATCCCCGCTTCATAGGCGAGTGCCAGCGTATGCAGAACCGTGTTTGTGCTGCCGCCCATAGCCATATCGAGTGCAAACGCATCATCAATCGCTTCAAGGGAAATAAAACGGCGCGCCGTCAAGTTCTGCTCAATGAGAAACATGATCTGGCGCGCCGCCTGTTGAGCGAGTGCCGTCCGTTCGGAAGTCTGAGCCAGTGCCGAGCCATTGTAGGGCAGGGCCAGTCCCAGAGCTTCCATCAGACAGTTCATGGAATTAGCCGTGTACATCCCCGAACACGATCCACACGATGGACAGCCGAAGTCTTCCAGTGTTTTTAGTTCCGCTTCATCAATCCGGCCTGCTTTGTATGCGCCTACGCCTTCAAACACACTGATCAGGTCTATCGCGCGCCCATCGGGTGTTTTGCCCGCCGCCATCGGCCCGCCGCTGACAAAGATGGTGGGAATATCCACCCGCATCGCGCCCATCAGCATACCGGGCACGATTTTGTCGCAGTTGGGAATACAGATCATGCCGTCGAAGGCATGCGCCATGATCATCGTCTCTACCGAATCGGCAATCAGTTCGCGGCTTGGCAGGGAGAAGTTCATGCCAATATGTCCCATCGCAATACCATCGTCCACACCGATAGTATTGAACTCGAATGGTACACCGCCTGCCTCGCGCACCGCCTGTTTGATCACCTGCCCGAAGGCCTGTAAATGCACATGTCCCGGAATAATGTCAATATAGGAATTCACAATGGCGATAAACGGCTTGCCCATATCCGCATCCGTAATGCCGGTCGCCTTTAACAGACTGCGGTGGGGCGCACGTTCGAAACCTTTTTTAATCCGATCAGAGCGCATAATCCTTAATCCTTTTCAAGAAAAAGCCACCCGGCTTAGGTTGGGGTGGCTTTTGTGGTTTTCCTCTTCTACTTTTGTACGGGGCCTTTTACCGGCCTCGCACCTGAACCACCCCAACTCGTGTTACCCCCTTCTCAATAACGAGAAGGAGGCTAATTACGATAACAAGAGCCAGGAGGTTGTACAGCACTGCCGCGATCATCAATTAGTCCTCAGAAACGAAGAAGCCCCCCGTATGTTGGGAGGCTTCTGGTAGTTTTTACCTAGATTTTGCTCTGCCTGAGCGCTCCCAACACGTTATCCCTCGTCTACAATGACGAGGCTAATAAGGGACAGGAGGCTCAAGCTGATGTTTTTCATCGGATGATTTCTATAATTAATCTGACCTTGCCGTTCACTATAATCCCGAACTGAACTTCATGTCAATACATTTCTACAAAGTTTGTTAAAAATGCCGAATGTTTGTGCCTGAGGCTCCATCTGATATAGTACTTAATCCTCAGATCATTGGATCATTGGTACGATCTCCACAAATAAATCGCCCTCATGTTTTTTGAGGGCGATTGGGGTTCGTTGAACTTATGCTTTTACCGGCGGAATGTTAAAACTGAACCGGAATGTGTTTTGGGGATCATACTTCGCTTTGATCGCCTGCAACCGGCGGTACGTTTCGGGCGAATAGGCGTCCTGGGTTCGCTGCCACTTCTCTTCGCCTTCCAGGAAATTCATATACACGGTCCCTGTCAGATACGGTTGCAGCTCGCGTTTAACCTGGCTGGTCCTCTGTTCCAGAAATTGAGCAGCTTCGGCGGTTGGAATGATCCCCAGCATCTGAAGCAGTAGACTCGCATCCCGGCTTCCAAATGCATTGTTATCCTGGCTGACCCGCGCAATAGCGCCGCCTGCATGCCGGATCTCGGTGAAAATGATCGGCGACGATCCGTTATACGAAATGCCATGTTTCAAGAGGATGTCAATGGCTTCGTCGCTGAGTTCCCGTATCCAGGCATTCGTGCTCATACTGGGCATCGGGTCTTCTGGATCATTGCTGATCGTGGCGACTTCGCTGAAGGGCATCGGGTGGAACATATTCACGAGGGGCGGATTCCAATCCAGCCACCATTCCTTGAGCAGTGCCTCCCCTTGCTCAACCGGGCCGCAGAAGCAGCCGCGCACCATAACTGCTGACTTCCCGCGCAGAAATTCCGGCACTTGAGGCAGGGGTGGGAAGTTCATCAGCGTGACTGCCGATGTGAACTCATCGGGCACCACCTGAACCCAATCCCGGAAGTGCTTAAAAACAGCTTCAGCCAGTTCAATCGGGTAAATCAGGGTGCCGCCATACACCATCGTGACCGGATAAAGTTGGATTTCTACGCCGGTGATCACACCCAAAGCGCCGCCACCGCCGCGCAATCCCCAGAACAGGTCCGCATTCTCTGTTTCGCTGGCGCGGATCAACTGTCCATCCGCCGTCACGACTTCAAAGGACCGTACACTGTCCAGCGACATACCATATTTGCGCGCCAACCAACCCATGCCGCCGCCTAGCGTGTATCCCACCACACCCACATCCGGCGACGAACCAAGGAGCGGCGCTAGCCCCACCGCTTGTGCCTTTTCCAATACCGGACCCCATTTGGATCCAGCTTCAACCCAGGCGGTTTTGGACTCTGCATCAATCTGCACGTTGGTCATCCCTGCTGTGATGATGAGCATTGCGCCATCCGCGGGCCGCGAAACACCATGCCCGGTAGCCTGGACCGCAATTCCCAATCCGACTGCATGTGCAAAGCGCACAGCTTCCACCACGTCCAGTGCGCGGTGCGGAGTTACAATTACGGCTGGATGCTGGTCAACTGCTAGATTCCAGGCTTTTCGTGCCTCATCATATTGCGCCTCTCCGGGTACAATCACCGAGCCGTGGAGCTTGGCCCGCAGATTTTCAACATCGGCGAGTGCGAGGGGGGTGTTCGGCAAAGCAGTCATCGTTTTGATCCTCATACTTACGTTACATGGGTTATTTTCACTGTTTAGCGTGACCAAAGCGTGACCATTTGTATTATTAAAGTGAATAAAATGATAAATTTTATTTCAACTTATTTCTGCCCCTCCTGGCGACTAAAAAAATGGGTTTGTGCGGACGTGTTGTTTTAGAGATACTTGTTGTTTAGGCCATCTTTCATATTATGAGGCGTGTAACCCGATGAACGACCTGAGCGGTCAAAATGTTAAAAGTTATGAACTTCACAGCCTCATCGGAGCAGGCGGCTTCGGCGCTGTTTATCAGGCTTACCAGCCCCTTATCAAGCGCGATGTCGCGATCAAAATCATCTTGCCCGAATACGCTAATCATCCCGATTTTATTCGCCGCTTTGAATATGAAGCCCAGTTGATCGCCCGTCTGGAACACCTCCATATCGTGCCCTTATACGATTACTGGCGCGAACCAGATAGTGCCTATCTGGTCATGAGGCTGCTGCGCGGCGGCAATCTGCGGGGTGTTCTGCGTCACGGCCCGCTTTCTCTCGATGCAGCAGTGAAAATGGTGGATCAGATTTCATCCGCATTGGCGGCTGCACATCGTAGGGGAATCGTCCACCGCGATATGAAACCCGACAATATTCTTTTTGATGAAGAGGGTAATGCTTATTTAGCCGATTTTGGAATCGCCAAAGACTTATCCGCCAAAAATTATGCCGATGCTGACAACGAAAATGAATTGTCTGGCTCGCCACTTTATCTTTCCCCCGAACAGATTCGAACCCAGCCGGTTTCTCCCCAAACCGATGTCTATAGTTTGGGTATTGTCTTGTTCGAAACGCTGACAGGTCGCCCGCCGTTCATCAGCGAGCAGTTAACCCCACTTTTTCAAAGTCATTTGCATGATCCGGTCCCGCTGCTCCAAACCCTTCGCGCCGATCTTCCCGCGACCCTCGATGCTGTGATTCAGCGCGCTACGGCCAAGCTTCCCGCGGACCGTTACCCCGACACCCTGAGTTTCGCCACCGATTTTCGCCGTGCGGCCCTGCGCGAAGATGCGCCGTCCATTCAGCGCTTGCCCGCGCCAGCAGTCGAAGCCGATGATATTCTTGTTTTCACCAAGAGCTTAACACCGGGCACCCTTATTCTGATTACCGAGGAAGTTCAGAATCCTTATAAGGGCCTCCAGTCATTTGAAGAGGCCGATGCCGGTGACTTTTTTGGCCGTACAGCGCTCGTCGAACAGCTTTTAGCTCGCCTGCGTGAAGACCGTTTTTTGGCCGTTATCGGACCGAGCGGCAGCGGCAAATCGAGTGTGGTGAAGGCGGGGGTGCTCCCGGCGCTCCGCCAGGGTCTGCTTCCAGGTTCACAAAACTGGTTTTCGGTCCAAATGGTGCCGGGTGCCGATCCATTTCAGGAATTAGAAGCGGCGCTGTTGGCGGTTGCGATCAACCAACCGGGCGACATCAAGCGTTTGCTGCGTGATGATGAGCGCGGCTTGCTTCATGCCGTCGAACGTATTTTGCCGCACGACACCAGCGAATTAGTCCTGACCATTGATCAGTTCGAAGAGATTTTCACCCAGGTAGATGATGAAGATACGCGCGCCCATTTTTTGAAGAGTCTCTTGCTTGCCGTAACCGCCTCGCACAGCCGCCTGCGTGTTCTCGTCACACTTCGCGCCGACTTTTATGATCGCCCGCTGTTGTATCCCGGTTTTGGTGAATTAGTCCGTTCTCACAGCGAAGTTGTGCTGCCGATGAACACCCGCGAAATGGAAGAGGCGATAGTCCGGCCAGCCGAACGCGCGGGCATTGCGGTTGAGCCGGGGCTGGTCGCCGCCGTGATCGCGGAAGTGAGCCAGCAACCTGGTGCTTTACCCCTTATGCAGTACGCCCTGACCGAAATTTTTGAGCGCCGTCAGGATAATATTCTGACCGTTGATGCCTACCATCATATCGGCGGGGTGCTGGGTGCGCTCGCCCGCCGCGCGGAAGAACTGTATCAGGCCAGCGCCCCCGCAACTCGATCCGCGATGCAGCAAATGTTTTTACGTCTGGTGACGCTGGGGGAGGGTAATGAAGATTCGCGCCGCCGTGTCTCCCAGGCCGAATTGATGTCAGTCGCCGGTGAAAATATCGTTTCCAATGTACTTGATACGCTCGGCAAATACCGCTTACTCACCTTTGATCGTGATCCGCAAACCCGCACCCCGACGGTTGAAATCGCCCATGAAGCACTGATTCGAGAGTGGTCCCGTTTACGTGAATGGCTCGACGCCAGCCGTGATGACATTCGGCTTCAGCGCCGTATTCGTGCTGCTGCCGACGAATGGCATAACCAGAACTGCGATCCCAGTTATCTTGCTGCCGGTTCTCGCTTGCAGCAGTTCGAAGTGATGCTCAATGAAGAGGGGCACATTGCGCTGGCCCAGGATGAGCGCGATTATATTCAGGCCAGCATCACCCGCCGCCAGCAGCAGGAAGCCGCAGAAGCCGCGCGTCAGGCCCGTGAAGAAGCGCTGGAGAAACGCTCGCGTAATCGTCTGCGTGCCCTGGCAATTGTGGGCCTGCTCGCCGCTGTTTTAACGTCCTTCCTGGCTGTTTTAGCCTATCTGAATTTCCGCAGCGCTGAAGATGCGCGCGAAAAAGCGGAACGTAACGCGCTTATTTCCGATAGTCTGGCGCTGGTTTCGAGTGCTCAACTTCAGTTGCAAAGCCACAATAACGATCTGTCGATTGCCCTGGCTTTAGAGGCCAACGACCTGCCCGATCCCCCACCCGCCGCCCAAAATATGTTGGCCCGTGCCGCGTTCTCCCCCGGTGCGCAGCGTGTGTTTCGCGTGCCCGACGGCGCAGTTTTCGGCGTAGTTTATAGCCCTGATAATTTAACAGCGCTTTCCGGCGGAGATGGTCAGGCGGTTATTTTGTGGGATGTCCAAACTGCTCAGGAAATTCGCCGCTTTGAAGGCCATTCGGATGATGTTCGTGCGGTAGCTATCAGTCCCGACGGCAAATTAGCGCTTTCGGGCGGCTACGATCTGGCCCTCATCCTTTGGGACCTCACAACCGGGCAGGAAATCCGCCGTTTGGAAGGTCATTCGGATGCTATTCGTTCCATCGCTTTTAGCCCTGACAGTCGTTATGCCATCTCCGGCGCAAGCGACAGCCTGATCATATTGTGGGACATCGCCACCGGCCAGGAAATTCGCCGCTTTGCAGGTCATTCGGACGAAGTACGTTCGGTTGCGTTCAGCCCGGATGGAACCCGCATCCTGTCCGGCTCCTATGATGCCACGATGCTTCTTTGGGATGTGGCAACGGGGGAGAATCTCTTCACCTTTCCGCATTCTGCCGAAGTAACCGCTGTGGCGTTCAGCCCGGATGGACTGTCTGCCTTGTCCGGTGGGGCTGATAGTCGTATCCATCTCTGGGATTTGACGACTCAAACCGAAATCCAGAATTTTGCTGGTCATACGGTTTGGGTGAAAAGTGTCCAGTTTAGCCCGGATGCACGTTCGATCCTCTCCAGTTCCGATGATGGGACTATTCGCGTGTGGGACATCGCCAGCGGTGATGAAATATGCCGTTTTGTCGGCCACGAAGATTCGGTAGCCCAGGCTGTTTTTAGCGCGGATGGCGACCAGGTGCTTTCTGCCTCTGGCGATGCGACGTTACGGCTGTGGACTATCACCAATGGGGCCGAAATTCGCCGCTTTAAGGGCCATACGGATGAAATAGTGAGTGTGGACCTGAGCGCCGATGGCACCCGGTTACTCTCTGGCTCCTTCGATGCCACCGCGCGCGTTTGGGATGTCGAAACCGGCCAGCAGTTAACCCGGTTCGACGGCCATTCGGACATCCTTTTAAGCGTTGATCTCAGCGCCGACGGCACCCGCGCCCTCACCAGCGATGCGGCGGGCGGCTTACTGCTGTGGGATACGGCCACCGGGGAAACCATTCAGTCTTTCTCCGGTGGACACGACGGAATTGTGATTAACGCCGTCCTGAATACCGATGGCACGCGTGTGCTTTCCGGTGGCGATGATGCCCGGATCATTCTGTGGGATGTCGCGTCCGGTTCTCCGCTGCTCACCCTTCAGGACCCTGATTCCTTCTTCATTTTTGCGGTGGCAATCAGCCCTGATGGCAAATTAGTGCTTTCCGGTGATGATCTGGGTAATGTAATTCTCTGGAATCTGGAAGATGGCACCGAAGTTCGCCGTTTTACAGGTCACACAGGTTCGATCAATAGTGTAGCTTTCAGTCCTACAGGAACTCAGGTTCTCTCCGCTTCCCAGGATACCACAATCATACTGTGGGATTTATCATCGGGTGCCGTTCTTCGCCGCTTGGAAGGCCATACCGCTTCCGTCCAGCGGGCCGTCTTCAACACCGACGCCAGCCGGATTGCTTCTGGTTCCGAAGATGGCACCGTCCGCATCTGGAACAGCGCTAACGGCCAGGAAATTCGCCGGCTTGAACCCAACCGAACCGTATGGAGTGTTGCCTACAGCGGCTCAGCCCTCGTCTCGGGTTTGGCCGATGCGACCTTGCGCCAGTGGGACGTGGAACCGCTCCAACTGGATAAGTTACGCCGCTGGACGTTTGGCAATCGTTATGTTCGTGATTTAACCTGTGTCGAGCGCATCCAATATCGTGTCGAACCGTTATGTGACACCGCCGGTAGTTGATCGAGGAGGTGAACTCCTTTATGATGAAGCGAAAGGCAAATAAGGGGAATTTCCACATGAGTCGTAAACTGATCGTTTTGCTGTTGACGCTGATCCTGTTAGCGGGAGGTCTTCCCACTTCTGCCCGTGAGGACCGTTTGACCATTGCATTGTCGCTCCCGACAGAAACAGGCACCTTTTATGAAAGTATGGTCGATGCCGCTCAGAACGCGGCGGATACGCTCGACGTTGAACTGGTCGTCCTGTCATCCGATAACGAGATCGATACGGAGTTATCCAATATTGAAGCGTTGATCGAGCAGCAGGTAGACGCCATTTTGCTCAGTCCAACTGATCCCGCGCTGAGTCTGCCCGCAGTTGAGGCCGCGAATGAAGCGGGTATTCCGGTCTTTTTGCTCGGCTCTCTGCTGGAAAGCGCCCCCGATGTCGAGATCGAAGTGGTGAGTTCGCTCACGTCCGATAATATCCAGGGTGGCGAACTGGCCGCTGAGACTCTTTGTGAGGCGATCCAGAACACAGGCGTAGTGGTTGAATTAGTGGGTGCGGTTGAAGCGTCCGAATCCGATACACCGGAACCGCTCAACCTTATTGCTGCTCGCGAACGCAGCGCGGGTTTTAACACCTACATGGCCGAAAACTGCTCCGATACCACGATTTTGCCCCTGGTAGTAGCGGGGATGGATCGCGAAACCATTGTCACCCTGTTCAGTGATCTGCTTCGTGAAGAAGAGGTTGTTGGAGTTTTGGGCTATGATGAATCCTCGACATTGGCAGCTTTAGAAGCCTCGATTAGCGCCCGCAAGGGTGGCCTTACATTTGTCGGTTTTGGTGCCACCGAAGACGCGATTGCCGCCATCCAACAGGGCCGCTTTATAACCGCTTTTGTCACCCCCGATGCGTGGACGCTGGGTGAATTAGGCGTCCAGACTTCTGCCGCCTACTTGTCCGGGGAAGAGGTCGAAGCCAATATAACGGTTGATTTGGCGGTCGTGAATCTCGATACATTGGCCGCCTTCCGCTGCCGCCCCGGTGTGAACTGCCGCAATTAAGCCGCAAGCCACCCCCGTGTGTTTTCCTGGGGTGGCTTGATCACCATTCAAGTTAGTCATTCAAGTTAGCCATCGGAGTTAGTCATCGAAGTTAGTCTGTCACGACCATGACAGACTGGAACTTTTGTGCTACTCTATATCTAAGAGTATCGCATCTTACCAGTCTGCCCAATGCTATTTCAGGTCACGGAAAAAATAGTTTTTGACAAAAAAAACGACTTCCTGCCATTATCTCCCCCCCTTAGCCAGTGAGTTTCCCCTCAAACGACCTGAAAAAGGGGGTTAAAGGGGGGGGGGAGGTCTGATTGTTTTGGGATGTTAGGCCGGTCCAGGAAAATATTGGCGCAGCCTTATTCGAATGAGGGCGTGTAGTTGCCGCCTTCACAGGCATCTCCTACGCCGTTGCCATTACTGTCCGTTTGGTCGGGATTCCCGACCATCGGGCAGTTGTCGCATGCCGTGCCCACCCCGTCTTCATCATAGTCATCTTGATTCTGATTTGGAGTGAAGGGACAATTATCCGACTCGTTTTTGATGCCATCACCGTCAGTATCCCCACACAGCCCGCCTAAATTTCCATCGCTGGTTGCCGGATCATTGGGACATTCATCCACAACATCCGGTATCCCATCGCCATCTGAATCAGCCGGTGGATCACAGGCATCTCCTTGTCCATCGGCATCGCTATCGACCTGATCCGGGTTGAAGGTTTGGAAACAGTTATCGCTTCTGTCGGGAATCCCATCACTATCCGAATCGGGTGGCGCATCGCACGCATCGCCTGCTCCATCCCCATCGCTGTCCGTTTGATCTGCATTCGCGACCATCGGACAATTATCATTGCCATCTGGAATCCCATCCTGGTCCAGATCGAGAACGGTTTCACCCCCGCCCGTTCCCGTTGTGGCGGTACAGGCGTCGCCTCTTCCATCCCCATCGCTGTCTGTCTGATCAGGGTTTGGCACATCGGGACAATTATCAGCCTCATCTGCGATCCCATCATTATCTCTATCGCTTACGAAATCACAGGCATCCCCAACACCGTCGCCATCAGTATCCGCTTGATCGAAGTTTGCAACATCGGGACAGTTATATTCCGTGATTTCGTCATGATCTGGGTCACGATCATCGGTCAGCTC
>CAYYNB010000031.1:0-44015 GCA_964472565.1 uncultured Anaerolineaceae bacterium | reverse complement strand
GCCACACGGGGAAAAATGGCGACCCCTACGAACAATCTGGTTTTGCCTTCCCCTTTTGAAACTGTCTGGTTGGTAAGGTGCCGTGACTGACTGTAAGAATAAGATAGCACGGATGTTCGGTTTTGTCATCACCATTGAGATACTAACTTGGATGGTTAACTTCGATGCTAATGTCAGGATGTTGTCCGGTAAATGACATAATGGGCGGCGGTTTCCGGTTTATACTCCTTCGATGTCGTGAAGGAGAGACAAAAGATGAACTTCAATCAAACCGATGTCGTTGTGTTGTGCGTGGTTGCGCCCGCTTATATCTACGGGCTGTTTGCGGTTATCACGGGGCGGGGCGGCGGTGTGCGGGCGCGAATCGGTGGGATCGGGGCGTTGGGATTAGCCAGTCTGCTGGTGCTGGCGGCTTACTATCCAGAACGGAAAAACGCTATGATCCTGACAATGGCCGTGTGGGCGATCGCGCTGCTGGCAGCGGGGTATATCTGGGGGCGCGGCGCGGAACCGGCGGCGTTCTGGCCCTCGAAGCGCAAACGAAAGAATGATGAGTAGTTTCGGCGGATACAGCAAGAATGGGGAGTGGGCACAGACTCCCCAGTCTGAGGCTGTTGGGCGCGCCCTTCTGGCCGCGATATTTAACGGCCCTGTTTTTCCAACCAGTGCATCGCGTCATCGACATCCACAAACACCATGACGCGGACCCCCATGTTATAGAAGGACTCCACAAATTCGGCCATGTTCATCCGGGCGGCGACATCGTGCGGGACGACCAGCGCCCAATATTTCCAACCGGCTTCGACGGCGGCAGGCAGCCAATGGGTATTGATCCACTCGGTATCTTCGGGGCTGTGGGCTTCAATGTCGCGGTTGTCGGAGAGCCACTTCACCGCGCCATATTTGCCCAGCAGTTTGGTGCCTTCATTCAGAATCTCGCGCAGATGGGCGCTGTCCAGCAGGCTGTAAAACTTGTGGTGGACGATTTTTGTCTCGGTGTGAAAATAGAGGCTGGCGTATTCGCTGTTCAAAACAACAATAGTAGACATTGGGGAATTCCTCAATAAAAGTTAAAAAAGATAAATATATTATATCTGGATCGTTAATTAATGTCAATGAAAAATGTATGAATTAATTAATTAAGACAAGTGAGGTGCCGCGTGGCAACGGTCAAAATGACATCGATCACCCTCCCACAGCCGCTGTTCGATCAGGTGAAAGCTCACAATAGGCACAACAAAGAGGCTGAAGCCTCTTTGTCTTGACCTTACACCAGCTTACAAGGTGTTTGAGCGTAGCATCTGATGGTAAATTATTGGCCCTGTTTTTCCAACCAGTGCATCGCGTCATCGACATCCACAAACACCATAACACGGACACCCATGCTATAGAAGGATTCCACAAATTCGGCCATGTTCATCCGGGCGGCGACATCGTGCGGGACGACCAGCGCCCAATATTTCCAACCGGCGGCAACGGTAGCGGGCAGCCAATGGGTATTAATCCACTCGGCATCTTCGGGACTGTGCGGTTTAATGTCGCGGTCATCGGAAAGCCATTTCACCGCGCCATACTTTTTGAGCAGGTTGGTTCCTTCAGTTAAGCTTTCGCGCAGATGGGCGCTGTCCAGAGCGCTGTAAAACTTGTGGTGGACGATCTTCGTATCGGTGTAAAAATAGAGGCTGGTATATTCGCTGTTCAAAACAACAATAGTAGACATGGGGAGATTCCTCAATAAATGTTAAAAAGATAAATATATTATACTAGTTATTATTAATTGATGTCAATGAAAAATATATATATTAATTAATTGGACTGGTAAGGTATTTCGTGACAATAGTCAAAAAGACATCGATCACCCTCCCACAGCCGCTGTTCGATCAGGTCCAGCGCGTGGCGAAACAGCTCCAGATTTCGCACAATCAAGTGTTCGAGATGGCGGTGGTGCAGTTTATGGCGCGCTATCAGCCGCCCGCTGAAACCCGGAACGTGATCAATCAGGGGGATGTGTATTGGTTGAGCGGCACGCAGGATGAAATCGGCCATCCATACGTGGTGATTCAGGAAAATGTTTTGAATCACAGCCGGATTCAGACGGTTGTGGTGTGCGCCTTGACCTCGAATTTAAAACGCGCCAGCCTGCCGGGGAATGTGCTGCTGGATGAACACGAGGCGAACCTGCCTAAATTGAGCGTGGTTGAAGTGTCGAAGGTGAATACGGTTGATAAGGCGCAGTTGGGCGAGTATATCGGGACGCTGAGCGACCAGCGGATCGAGCAGATTCGGGCGGGGATGCGGTTTTTACAAGTGTCCTTTGGGACGTGACACAGGGGCAGACAATTGCCCCTGTGCAGTCAGGGGAAAAAGCGATTAGAAGCCAGCGGGTGCGCCGCCGATGCATGACGCGGGCACAAACCCGTTCGAATAGCCGTTGTTGAAAATTTCAGTCCAGCCTTCTTTGGCTGTCGGGTTGACAAACCAGGTCTGCCCCGCCGTTACTTTTTCGCCAGAGCTTAAGGGGCTGCCATTGGCGGTGTCATAGATCGGGGTGTCGCAGGTGATGGTGCGCAGCACAAAGCCGCTGGGGATCGGCGCGGCTTCATAGATGCCGGCTGTCTGTTCCCCGGTGGTGCAATCATACGTGTAGGAGGCGGTGACGCTTGTCCCGGTATAGTTGTTGCCAGAGAAGGTGGTGATGGTCAGCGTGATCGGTGTATGGTCGGGCAGGGAATAGGTGAGGTTCCCTGTGCCATAGATAGCGGTACCAGAGCCAATGGAATAACCAATGGAAGGTTCTTGGGTAAAATCGGTATTCAACTGCCCGTAGCCAGGGGCCGTCATCCGGAAGGTGTCAGACCCGGTGCCGGTGTAGACATAACTGACGGGGAAAAAGAACGCGGTGTTAGCCTTCACACAGGTATTTGCCTTACCGCCAATGGGTGTGAGCGTCGATTGAGAAGCCGCGAACGTTGTGGAGAGCGATGAGAGCGCGAGCACGAGAAGAACCAGGATGCCAAGCCTTTTCATATGTACCCCCGAAAAGAATAAAAGACGCTTTTTCATTATAGAACGAAAAGGCTTGAGGCAGGTGTATAAAGATAATAAAAATTCAACTGTTCAAAACAGGGCGTATCGCCATACGCCCTGTCAGGTCGTGCGCTTCCAGGTGCCGCCGGACAGCCGGAACTGCACAAGTTCGGTGAGCGTCTGGCTGCCATCGGTGCGGGTGGTTTCGACCAGGGCTAACGGCTGGCCGTTGGCGTCGCGGGGGATGGGTTTGGCCGTGACCTGGGGAACCGGGCGGGTGCTGTAGGCCGAATCACTGGCGCGCTGTTGGGCGATATCGGAGACGCCGGGGGTTTCGAGATCGTAGAGCGCCAGAAACAGCCCGCCGCCGTTGGGTTGGCTCAACAGGCGCGATTCCAGATTCAGCCGCCACTGGAAATAATCCGACCAGGGATAGGTATTAAGCTGGTCCGGTGAGAGGGTTGCCAGATCCATGCCTGTCGCGGCGATCAGAATCTGGTCGAGCGTCGTATCGGGCAGCAGGGTCTGCGCCAGAAGCGCGGAAACGGCGGGGCCATACTGCGTCACTAACGCGCCGGTAAATCCGGTGTTGGTTTGCCCAGTCAGATAGACGCTGGCTAACCAGCGGGCTAATTCGAGCTGGAGCCACGCGGCGTCGGCGTTGCTGATCGGGGCGAGATTATGGGTGGCCTGCCGCACGATCTGCTGGGCGATCTGGTCGGTCAGCAGGCGGGCATAAGCGGGCGGGATGCTGTTATCGACGCGGGCGCGTTCGCCGTCGGGCGAGATGATGCTGGCGAGCAGCGGTGAGGTCATGCGCAGGGTGGACGAGGCCGCCGTGGACCACTCCACCGACATGGGGCGCGCGGGCACAATGTCGAGATGTAGGGTGGGCAGGGCGGTGGGGCATTGGAGCAGCACGCAGCCGTTGGTCCACCACTCGTTCAGGCGGGGGGCCAGGGTTTTCGCCAGTCCTTCGTCCAGATCGCGGTAGGTGATGCGGACCGAACCCCGCTCCAGATCGTTCGAGTCGCCCCAGAATTCGAGATCGTCGGGCACACGCCGCCAGCCGCGTTCGGCTTCGGGATCGCCGTCCTCGTAATACCAGTAAAACCAGACCGTTTGATAGGCAATGCCGTCCTTGACTTCTTCCAGCACCACGCGCCCGGTACGATCCCGGATGGCGCTGTCCAGAATAGGGCGGGTTAAGTCGATGCGGTTCTGGCGCTTGAGATTCTGATATTCGGTGTAGCGGTTGCTCTGCTCGATCTTAAACGGATCGCTGATGGTGCGCTGGACGGCCAGAAAACTGTCGTAATCACCGATCCGAAGCGCGGTGCGTTCGACCTCAACCGTATCTAACAGGTCTTGTTTGAATTGATCTTCAACTTCACGCCAGCGCCAGACAATCGAGCCGACCACCGCACCAAATAAACAAACTACCACCAGGATCAGGGCCAGCAGCCGGACACGGACATGGTGGCGGCGTTTGCGGCTCTCCGGGTCTTCGGTGGCGATGGTTTGCGAATTTTCGGATTCAACTTGCCAATCGAGTTTAATGCCCAATCTGGTTTACCCCTACCCGCAGCATCCTTAGATAGTGCCCATTCTAGCGAAAGGAGCCAGTCTCTCGCAACCCGACATCTGCCGCCACGACGCGCCGCCGCTCACCTGTCTCCAGCCGGACCCACAGCGCGCCGTCTTCGTCCACCGCTTCCGCGAGGCCGGTATAGGGATCGCTGTGGTCGATTTTGGGATAGACGATCACGGTTTGGCCGAGCGTTTGCAGCCAGCGCTGCCAGTGGGGGAGAAGGGCGGGTTCCTGCGTGAACCAATAATCGATCCGGCGCAGCAGATCGGCCAGCAGGGTGAGACGATCCACTGGATGCCCAGTTTCGGCCTGGATGCTGGTGGCGATTTCCGCGAGTTCCGTCCCACTGAAATCGGCGCTCACATTGATCCCGATGCCCATAATCACCGAATCGAGTTGATCGCCCAGCCAGACCGCCTCACACAAAATCCCGCCGATTTTGCGCCCCGCGACGAGGACATCATTCGGCCACTTGAGCGCGACCCGCCCCGGCAGGAGCGGATCGAGCGTCTCTGCGACGGCGACCCCGGCCAGCATCGTCAGGCGCTGCACACGATCCGGCGGGAGGGTGGGGCGCAGGATCAGGCTGAACATGAGGCCGGACCCCGGCGGCGCGATCCAGGGGCGGCCCTGACGACCCCGCCCGGCGGTCTGCTCATCGGCGAGCACGATGGCCCCCGGCGGCGCACCGGCGGCGGCCCAGTCGCGCGCGATGTCTTGCGTGGTGGGGATCGTCGTGAAGAACTGGAACGGGCGCGGGCCGAGCGTTTTTTGCAGTGTCTCGTGGTTCATGGGGATGCAAAAACTCCATAGGGATGACAGCCGATATTCGCGGCGCGGGCGTCGTCTTCCAGGGCTTGCAGATAGGTGGCATAGGTCGTATCGGGTGGGTAGCGGCGGGCTTCGGCGTACCCGTCCGCGACCAGTGCGCCATTCACAAAGGTATCGCCCACAAAAACATAACGCAGCAAGCGGCCATACTGATCGGTGTCGCTGACATCGCGCACCAGCGTGACGGTTTGCCCGGCGACCACCGCGGCATTGGCCTGGGTCGCGTCGTCATAACACGCTTCGTCGCGTTCGGGCGTGTTCACGCCGATGTAGCGCACCCGGTAAACGCTGCCGGAAAGCTGCACATCAATTGTATCCCCATCGATGACTTGATCAACAGTGGCGGATTCGCCCCCCGCTGCTGAGGGTTGGGCCGCCGCCGGGGGATTGAAGGAGGTTGAGGTGGCGGGAATGTCGAATTGTCCCATGCGCGTAGGGGCCGGAGTCCGCGAAGGGATCGGGGTCCACGTTGCCGGATGCGGCGTGCGCGTGATGGCGGGCGTAGTCGTCGGCGAAAGCAGTGTCGGCGCGCTGGTGGGGAGAACATCCTTCTGTGAGGCGCTGCCGCACGCCGGAAAGATAAGACTCAGCAGCAGGCATAAAAACAGTAGGTGATCAAAGTGAATCATGGATACACAAACACGCCGTAGGGATGGCAGCCGATATTCGCGGCGCGGGCCTCGTCTTCCAGTTCCTGAAAATAGGAGAAGTAGGCCGTGTCGGGCGCGTAGCGGCGGGCTTCGGCATACCCATCCGCGACCAGCGCGGCGTTCACAAACGTATCGCCCACATAGACATAACGCAGCAGCCGCCCATACTGATCGGTGTCGCTGACATCGCGTTCCAGCGTGACCGTTTGCCCCTCGACCAGATCGGCGTTGGCGTTGGTGGCTTCCGCATAACAATCGTCGTCGCGTTCGGGCGTATTCACACCGATATAACGCACGCGGTAGACTTCGCCGGAAATGCGCACGTCAATCGTATCACCATCGATTATATCCACGACTTTCCCAGTTTCGCCGCCGGAACTGGGAAGGGTGGGGCTGGTCGTATCTTCGTCTTCCGCCGCCTGTTCGATCTCTTCGCAGGCCGTTAACAGGACACACAGCACCACAACGAGCCATCCTAAAACGCGCATCCATTCCTCCATTCGATCAAACACACCTTTACCATTGTCCGCAAAAGCCGCCGACATGCAATGTAACCGTCGCGTAACTCTGGCGCGGTATCGTGAGGATAGGCAGGTGCGCGGTGGTCCAGTAGAATCAGGCCTATGGATCGTTTTCAAATTCTGGAAGGTTTAACAATGGACCCCATTCTATGGACCCCCTGGCGGATGCCTTATTTGCGCGGCGAAGACCGGCGACATTATGACGGCTGCATTCTGTGCGCCAAACCCCGCGTCGAAAAAGATACAGAAGAATATGTGGTGGCGCGTTCGACGCATGTCTACGTGGCGCTGAATATGTACCCGTACAACAACGGGCACCTGCTGATTGTGCCTTATGAGCATGCCGGTTCGATTGAAACCCTGCCGCCCGAAGTTCAGGCCGATCTGATGGCGATGCTCACCCACTCGCTGGGGGCGCTGCGCCGCGCCTATAACCCGCAGGCGTTTAACATCGGCGCGAACATCGGGGCATCGGCGGGCGCAGGCATTCCCGAACATTTTCATCTGCACGTGGTGCCGCGCTGGGAGGCGGACACGAGTTATATGACGGTTATTTCCGGCACACGGATTATCCCGGATATGCTCGACGCGACCTTCCAGCGGCTGCGTGAGGTGTGGTCCGACGAATAATAAAGGTTATTTTTGATAAAGGACAAAACAATGGCACAAGACAACAAATCTCCTCGTGAACCCGTCATCCTGAGCGGTGCGCGCTTACCACAGGGCAAAATCCTGGGGATGCTGGCTCCTTTTTCGGCGGCCCAACTGGGACAAAAAGCGGTCAGGGCCGCTGTCGAACGCAGCGGGATCGATGTCAATGATGTGAATGAAGTGATCATCGGGCAGGTGCTGGCAGGCGGATCCGGCCAGGCGCTGCCGCGCCAGATTTCCATCGGGGCGGGCATTCCGGCGCATGTCGGCGGGTTCCAGCTTAACAAAGTGTGCGGCAGCAGCCTGAAAGCCGTGATGCTGGCTTCCAGCCTGATCAAGGCGGGCGACGGAGATTTGTATGTGACCGGCGGCGTGGAGAGCATGAGCAGCGCGCCCTACCTGAATATGCACGGGCGCGCCGGGAACCGCTACGGGCATATCGAAATGAAAGATTCGATCCTGTGGGACGGGTTGTATGATCATATCAAAGACTGGGTGATGGGCGAGGCGGCGGAATTTATCGCCCGCGAGATCGGCGTCACCCGGCAGGAAATGGACGAACTGGCGTGCCGCAGCCACCGCCTCGCGCACGAAGCGACGGTGGCAGGGCGCTTTAAGGCTGAGATCGTCCCGGTGGACATCCCCGGCAAAAAGGGGCAGGTCACGATCATGGATGCGGACGAGTCGATCCGGCCTGATACATCGCTGGACGTGCTGGCGAAGCTCAAACCTGCCTTTCTGCCGGATGGCGCGGTGACGGCGGGGAATGCGCCCGGCCTGAACGATGGCGCGGCGGCAGCCGTGATCGCCAGCCGGGATTACGCCGAAAAACACGGCCACCAGCCGCTGGCGCGGATCGTGGCGTATGGACAGGCCGCCGTCGAGCCGGAATGGATTTTTTATGCGCCTGTCCCCGCGATCAAAACCGTGTTGGAGCGCGCCGGGTGGACGATGCAGGATGTCGATCTGGTCGAACTGAATGAAGCCTTCGCCGCGCAGGTGTTAGCCGACCTCAAAGGGCTGGCGCGCGAGGGGCTGCCTCTGCCGCTGGAAAAACTGAATGTCAACGGCGGCGGGATCGCCATCGGGCACCCGATTGGCGCATCCGGTACGCGCGTGCTGGTGACGCTGATCCACGCGCTGAAGCAGCGCGGCCTGAAACGCGGGATCGCCGGGCTGTGTCTGGGCGGCGGCGAAGCGGTGGCGCTGGCAGTGGAACTGGAAGCCTGAACGCCTCCATCCTAATAACCAAAACACGATCAACGCCCCGGCGAACCAGGGGCGTTTTTTTGTGTATTGACAAATGATACAAAAATTGATAATTTTGTATCATGGATACGACACAGGAAAAAATTCTACTGGCCGCATTGGCCCTCTTTTTTGAGCAGGGTTTCAAAAAAACAGCGGTGGATGAGGTGGCGCAGCGGGCGGGTGTGACCCGGATCACCGTTTACCGCTACTTTCCCACCAAAGAAGACCTGGTGCGGGCGGCGCTGCACCGTTCGGAGCGTGTCTTTCAGGATGCCCTGGCGGCACAGGACGCCGATCCGATGGCGCTGCTGAACCGGATCGGGCAGGAAATGGCCGCGCTGCCGACAGGCGAACTGGCGACACGGCTGGACGAGTTACAACGGGTGTACCCCGACCTCTACGCGGATTTTCAGGCGGTTCGTATGGCCTCGCTGCAAGGGTTTTTTGAACGGCTGTGTGCCCTGGCGAAACAAAATGATGCGCTGCGCCCCGGCGTCAATTGGGATGTGGCGCAGGCGATTTACTGGGAACTGCTGGTGCATATCTTTGAGAATCCCCGGCTGCGCGAACTGGGCCTCTCGAACGTCGAAATTTACCGCGCGGTGTCGGATATTCTGCTGTATGGCCTGTTTAAAGGAGACTGATCCACAATGACGGTCAAAGCACGGACACAGTTTATACTGGATGTGATGCTGTTTGGGCTGTTCGGATTTCTGGTGGTGTCGGCAGTGGTGATCGAAATTTACCAGCGGCGCGATCCGCAGGAATATGAGCACTGGCTGCATGTTCACGGTTGGGCGGGGGTGATCCTGACCCTGGTCGTTATGGTGCATCTGGTGTTTCACTGGGCGTGGATCAAAGTGCAGATTAAGCGGCGGCTGGGCACGCGGGATAAAAGTTAACCTTGTACGGTTCTGGAAAGGCGGACTCGATGAGCCGCCTTTTTGATTCCCCGCGCGGATGTGTATATTTTGATGAGGAAAGGAGTCTGCGTATGCCGAACAGATATTTTGTCTTTCTCTATACACCGGGGGAAAACTGGGTGCCGGATCGCCCGGTGACGGAGCAGCCGCTGGCCGGACACGTCGATTATATGCAGCGGCTGCACACCGAACACCGTGTGATCATCGAAGGGCCGTTTAAGGATAACACCGGCATGCTTGGCATTATCGAAGCGGCGAGTCTGGACGACGCGTTAGCCATCGTCAACCGCGATCCGGCGGTGATGGGTGGGGTGGTGCAGGCGGCGGTGCATCCCTGGCATCCGTCGGTCACGGGGTTTGTGGACAAAAAGCCCTGGTAGCGGCGCAACTTAAAATAGGGGGGATGCGTAATAGAGAGTGAAGAGACACTCAAGAGCGAGGTTGATCATGAGCGAGAACAAAAAAACTGACCGCCCGATTCCTGGAATCAACGTGCGCGAACTGTACGAAGAGCGCAACTGGACCGCACTGGCGGGATTAGGGCTGATCGCTGTGGGCCTGCTCTTTGTCGTGCAGGATGTGCTGGGTATCCACTTTGATCTGTGGGCGCTGGCACTGATCGGCATCGGCGGGTGGTTGATGGTGGACGGCTGGCAGGACTACACCGAACGCGGCAAAAAATGGACGGATCGCAGCCGCGCGCGGATGACGGGTGGCGTGGTGATCGCGCTGATTGGCCTGCTGGCGGCGTTCGACCTGAACGGCTGGGGTTTGCTGCTGATGGGTATCGGCGGCGCGCTGGCGCTGGAAGCGTGGCGCAAATATGAGGCGAATAGCCGCGTGTGGACCGACTCGACCCGCAAGCGGATGATCGCAGGCGTTTTCCTGGCTGTTTTGGGCTTCTTCGCGCTCTTTAACATGTGGAGTACATGGCCGCTTATTCTGATAGCGATTGGAGTGGTCATGCTCTATGGGCATGCCAGCGACAAACAAAGCTGACATCCCATCCCTACCTTTTTTGGACAGACTCCACCCCCTACTGGAGTCTGTCTGCTTGTACGGCTCCCGCTGATTTAACCTGAATCTCCCGCCATTTAGCTTAAATTTCAGTCCATTTAGCCTAAATCTGGCCCCAAAATATCCCAAAGTAGGTTAAATAAGTAACCTACTTTAACCCGATTCCTACCTGGGACGGGTTAGAAAAAGGTTGCTCCGGCGATTCAGCACTTTTGTTTCAGACGTGTCTGTTAGTCGAGGGTGTACTTTTTGTCCTGCCTATTCGCGCCAGTCGCGCAGCATCCACGCGAATTCGTTGATCGTGGTGGTCCCGCGAATGCGCACCCGCCGCAGTTCGAGCGGGCGGTCACTGATATGCAGGGTGCCGGGCTGCGTCGTCACGGCGGCGAGGACGCCCACCTGCCGCAGCACGTCCAGCACGGCGTCATTGTAGCGCCCGCTCGGATAGCAGAAAAAGCGCGGGCGCACGCCGATTTCCGCCTCGATGGTCTGCACGCTGCCGAGAATCTGGTAGATCAGGCAGTCGTAGTCGCAGGTATTCGCGAGATCGGGGTGGGATCGGCTGTGGCTCTGGATTGACATGCCGGCTTTTGCCATCTCGCGGGCCTGATCCCAGGTCAGGTAGCCGGAGCGCTCACTGTCCAGCCAGTCGGTGACGACAAAAAAAGTGCCGGTCATTTTGTACTGCTTCAGCAGGCGAAAGGCGTTGGTGTAGGCGTCGTCGTAGCCGTCATCGAAGGTCAGGATCACCGGGCGCGACGGCAGCGGGTAGCCTTCGGTCAGCGCGAGATAGAGATGCTCCAGTGTGATGGTGTGATAGCCGTTCTCGCGCAGCCATTGCAGTTGGGCCGCGAATTGATCCGGCGCGGCGGAGAGGTCCAGGCGGTATTCGTCGGCATCGGCGGGCGGTGTGCTGACATAGTGATACATCAGGATCGGGACGCGAATCCGGCGGCGGGTGCTGTCGGCGTGCGCGCTGCCCGCGAACACGGCGATCAGCAGCAGGATCAGGATCAGGCGGCAGAGTTTAGGCATAGGGCACGATGAAGTCCTGCACGAGATTGAACTGGCAGAGCATGTCGTTGTCGTTGAATGGTTCGGGCGGGTTGCGGATGTCCCCGGTCAGCACGACGGCGAGATCGAGCGCGGGAATCACAGTGATGAACTGCCCACCGTAGCCCACCGCCATGTAACAATTGTAGTCGCCCTGTGGACGCAGCCACCACAAAAAGCCGTAGCGGAGGGGCGTGCAGTCCTGCGCGCCGGGGGGAAGCGGGTGCGGCTGGGTGGAAAGGCGCACCCAATCGGCGGGCATGACTTGTTCGCCGTCCCATTGGCCGCGATGCAGATAAAGCTGGCCGAATTTCAGCATGTCGCGCGGCGTCAGCATCAATTCCGAGCCGCCGACATTGATCCCCTGCGGATCGGTTGCCCAGCTTGCTCCCGTGATGCCCAGCGGCTGGAACAGATAATAGGTGGCGAAATCGAGCGCGCTCATCCCGGTGCGCTGGTGGAGCAGGGCTGCGAGCAGGTGCGTATCGCCCGTGCTGTAATTGTGACGGGTGCCGGGATCGTGGATCAGCGGGCGTTCCAGCACGAAACGCACCCAGTCCGGGCTGGCGGTCATCTGGACGGTGGTGGGACCGTGAAATTCGGCCCAGTCCAGGCCGGAGCGCATCATCAGCAGGTCGCGCACGCGGATCGAACGCAGGCGCGGATCGGTGGACGGCGTGAACCAAGCGGGCACCAGCCTGCCGATGGTATCATCCAGGCTGGGAATGTCACCCGCCGCCAGCGCGATCCCGATCAGCGCCGAAAGGACGCTCTTGGTCGCGGATTTGAGGTTATGCGGCGTGTCCAGCGCGCCGGGGGTGCGCTCGTAGGCCAGCGCGACATCGCCCCGCTGCATAATCAGCAGGGTGTCGAGCGTGGGGTAGTTGGCGGCCAGATGATCGCGGGCCGCGTCGAACGATCCGGTCATTCGGTTTCCTCAAGCGGGCAGGCGTTGGGCGGTTCGTCGCCCAGATCATAAGTTTTGGTCAGCCAGGAAAAGCCCATCTCGACGGCCTGCGGGCAGTAGTCAGCGGGATCGCCCTCGTATTCGACGCCAAAAACTGCTTTCCCGGCTTCGATAAAGGGCAGCAGGCGGTCACATTCCTCGTACTGGAAGCACTCTTCATTCAGCGCCCAGTCAAAATGATCCACGAGGTCTTCGATCTGATCGAGATCATTTTTCAGCCCAATCGACAGGCCGCGCGCATGGGCTTGTTCGGCCAGCCACAGATTATAAGCAAGCTGATCGTCAGCCGTCAGATCAAAGCCCGTCGGATTGGTGTAGGCGTCTACGTTGTCCGGTTCGACGCCATCACAGTCTTTTTCGGCGGCGAGGTCCAGCCGCGCGAGCATGATCGGTTCGAGCAGTTCAAGCTGGCGGATGTCCAGCCATTGTTCGCCTTCCCAGTCTTCGAGCGGATCGCCCAATACCTCGTCGGGGAAATCAGCGGCATCTTCGCGCCAGTCTTCCCGGCTACCCGCGCTGAAGTAGCAGATCACGATCCGCCCAGCGTCGTGCAGCGCGTCGATAGTTTCCTGCGGTGTGTCGAACAGGTCCAGATCGTACATGGTCACATCCCACGACGAATTGATCTCGTCCGTAAGCTGCCACTGCCACGTGGTGCCGGGTTCCGGCTGCCAGATGTTATCCGCATCCTGGGCCAGGGCGGGCGCAGCACACCACAGGGTTAACAGGATGAGACTCAGCCATTGTTTCATGATGACTCCTCGAACAACAGGCGCAGATGGGCGCGGTAGGCTTCAAAGGCAAGGCGGCCCACCTCGGTCTGCTGGCAGAGCGTGCGGGGAAACTTGCCATTGAACGTTTTTTCCAGCCGGATATACCCCGCTTCTTCTAATTTTGCCAGATGTGATGATAAATTGCCTTGTGTCAGTCCGGTTTCGTGCATCAGGTAGACGAAATCGGCACTTTCGACAGTATACAGGATCGCCATGATGACCAGCCGCGCGGGTTCGTGGATCAGGCGTTCAAGCTCCAGCAGCAGGCGGTAGTCGGTGGTCATGACTCAAGCACTTTAGATTGGCTAAGATACCGCTGGAAGGCGATCAATCCGGCGGCGCACAGGCACAACCCGATCAGCGCCAGATACAGGATCGTGATCCGCGAGGCATCGATAGGGCGAACGATGGCGAGCGCAAACGCGAGGATATAGACCAGCGCACCTTCAAGATACAGGCGGCGGATGCTGGTCTGGCGCGCGTAATACCACAATCCGCAGGCGAGCAGCGGCCCAAAAACGAGGATCAACTGGTCGCCATACGCCGAGCCGAGCGCGCCCAGCGCCACCGCCAGGAGCATGAATTGACGGCTAAAATGGCGCTGTTCGGCATCATTCTGGCGGTAGCGGACAAACCCCGTGCGCGGGTAGACAAATAGTTCGCGAACCCACTCCATGCGGTTGAGCAGCGCGAGACTGCCCGCGACGAACAGCGCGATCACGCCTGCGCCTACGACGAGCGGCAGGAACGACGTGGGGGAGAGGGCATCCAGCAGCACCCGCGCCGCCAGCAGGAGCAGCGCGCCTAACAGACACAAGCCGCCAATGGTGACTTCGGCTAGGCCGTTGAGGTAGCGGTAACGGTGAACGCGCCGGGTGACTTGTTCGAGATTCATCAGGTGGACTCCTTTTTGTGCTCTGTTTTGCAGACTGGTTTGTGGTGCAAACTGGTTTTTCATACAGAATAGCACAAAGGAGAAGGGTATGTAAAGGGGGGATCCGGGCGCTAGCGCTGGATGGGCGTCATGTAGTAGCCGCCTTTGTCGCTCTCGGCGGCCCATCCGCTGCGGCCATCGTCCGTCTGGATGCGCCACCATGTCAGGTTATCGGCGCAGTCAGGGCCACCCACAATCGTAATCCACTCGCCCGCGTACAGCCGGGCGACCACCGGCGATTCACGTCCGGCGGCGGCGCGGATATTCAAGCGGAATACCGAGCCAAGTTCGGGCGGAATACGCGCCACATCACCGATCACCAGCCGGCTGGGTTTGATGCTGGAACAGGTTGTGGTTTGGGCGGCCAGCGTTGGCTGGGCGTGTTTGGTCGGAATGGGCGTGTTGTCGGCGGCGGAGAGGGGGCGATTATTCCACAGGTGATAGCTCATGGGGCCGATAGTGACCATGAGCAGGCTGAGCAGCAGCACCATGATCAGGCGGCGGCGGTGGATGGGCTTACGCGGCAGGCGAGGGTGGGGAATGGTGCGCGCCAGCGGGACGCGCGTCACGGCAAGCTGCTCTGGTCGGGCCGGTTGTGTTGTCACCCGGTAGGGGGTGATTGCTTCGTCGGGCAGGCGTGACGGGAACCCCTGGGGATTTTCGGGCGCAGTCGGAATAAACGGCGGCACCGTTGTGCGCCGCGCGAGTCCGGCCAGCAGCCGCGCGGTGGCTTCGGGCGTGGGGCCTTGTGTGAAATCGACATACTGAAAGCGCTGGACGGCTTCGGGAAGCTGGGTATTGGTCTGGAAGAGGACGGGGATCACGGTTTTACCCAGTTCAACCGCTTTGGCAAATTCCCAGCGGCACCATTCCGAGGCGACGGATTCAGGCGTCAGTGCATAGACAAACGCGCCGCAGCGATCAATGGCCGACACAAGCTGCATTTTCCAGTCCTGGCCGGGGATCAATTGGTGGTCGAACCAGGGGTCATGGCTGGCCGCATAGAGGATTCCGACCAACTGCTTAACCAGATAGATGTCCACTTTGGCATAGCTGATAAAGATGCGCGTCATAATAAATACGCCCCTGGGGGTGAAAATAAACGCTATACATACACTATATAAACTTTTGCTTTACGATTCAAGAGCACTGCAATACTAAGGCTGCGCCAATATTTTCTTTACCCCTTCTCTCAGCGAAGGGGAATCAAACCGGATGAATGGGATGATTATTTTCTTAGACCGGCCTAAAATGAAAAACAGTCACCCAATGGGGGTGACTGTTGGAGCGATGATCGGGAGGCGGGAATGGTTAGGCGCTGGTGTAGTCGTAAAAGCCTTTGCCGGATTTGCGGCCCAGATACCCCGCCGCCACCATTTTCTTCAGCAGTGGGCAGGGGCGATATTTGGCATCTCCCAGCCCTTCGTACAGCACATCCATCACATTCAGCACGATGTCCAGGCCGATAAAGTCCGCCAGGGTGAGCGGCCCCATGGGGTGATTCATGCCAAGCTTCATGACGGTATCAATGGCCTCGACGGTGCCGACGCCCTCCATCAGCGCGTAGATCGCCTCGTTGAGCATGGGGATCAGGATGCGGTTGGCGATAAAACCGGGATAATCGGCGGCCTCTACGGGGGTTTTACCCAGCGCGCGGCTGAGGTCCATGATGGTGTTGAGCGTTTCCGGCGTGGTTTGCAAAGCGCGGATGATTTCGATCAACTGCATCAAGGGGACCGGATTCATAAAATGCATGCCGATCACCTGACCAGGGCGGCGCGTGGCGGCGGCGATCTCGGTCAGTGAGATAGACGAGGTATTCGACGCCAGGAGCGCTTCGGGGCGGGTGATGTCGTCCAACTGGCGGAAGATGTCTTTTTTGAGCGTCCCGTTTTCAAGCACCGCTTCGATGACCAGATCACACCCGGCCACTGCTTCGAGTTCGGTAGAAGTCTGGATGTGATCGGCGGCGCTGCGCACCTGATTATCGGTCAGCTTACCTTTTTCGTGGAGTTTGGCGGCGCTTTTCTGGATCATGGTTCGCGCTCGATCTAACATGGCCTGATCGATGTCGGTGAGCATCACCTGATAGCCGCTCGTGGCACACACCTGGGCGATGCCGCTGCCCATTGTCCCGGCTCCAATCACGCCGATTTGTTTGATCTCCATCGTGGCTCCTTTAAGCTGCGCTACTATTTTTCTTTACCCTATCCCCTCTTACCCCTTCCCTCAGGGAAGGGGAGTCAAACCGGGTGAATGGGATCATTATTTTCTTGGAGTGGCCTTAGTTATGATTTTGGTCCGCCGACAGGTCAGCGGATTTAGTGGACTCTTCCGCCGACTCGCGGATCGTCTGCCGCATCTCGTTAATCTTGGCGCGGGCCTCATCCAGATCGTGAACCATCGTGAGTTTGGCCCCCGCCTGACCAAAAACGCGGCGGTAAATGCCCACCACTTCTTCCATAAAAGCGGGCGAGCCAACCATAATAACAATGCCGCTGTTGGGATGGGTGTAGGGTGGCGAACTGGCAATTTTGGGCAGGCGTGCAATCGCGCCGGGCGGCAGGCTCGTGCCGCGAAAATCCGCAATGACATCCACCGGATGATCCACGCCGTCCAAAAATTCCCGTTCGAGGGGCAGGTTGTCTTCCATTTCGTCCCAGGTCCAGCCTGGCTGGTAGGTCACGCGCAAAATCGTTTTTTGGTCGTTGTCCCATTCGGTGATAAGCGGCATAAACGATTCTCCTAATGTGCTTATTTACGCATATTCTATCGTCGTACAAAGCGCGTCCATTTGTCAAGCGCACCGCGTTAGTTTTAACGCACAAGCTGCGCCATCTCGGCGATGAGCGGATTCCCGGCGTAATGCCCGTGATACTGTTCCGGGAGCAGCGCGGCAACCGCACACATCAGCCGCTCGGTGTATTGGTCCAACTGATCACCTTTGGCGCGGCCTTCGGGGAGGCGGAAGGGTTTGCCGATTTTGATGTTGACGCGCGGGCGGGGTCGTTTAAGCACTTTTTCCGTACCCCAGACGGCCCCAGGGACGATGGGGACATTGGCGCGCGTGGCAACAAAGGCTGCGCCGCCCGTGCCCTGGATCAGTTTGCCGGTTTTGCTGCGGGTGCCTTCCGGCGCAATCGCCACCACGCCGCCGTATTCCAGCACTTTGAGGCAGGCTTTGAGCGCGTCCCGGTCGGCTGAAAACTGCTTGACCCAGATCAGGGCGTTAAACCGGAAAAACGGTTCTTTCCAGGTGCCGCGATATTTTTCAGCCGCCATGCCCACAATGCCGCGCGGCAGATAGGGGACTTCGGCGAACACATCGAAGTAACTCATATGATTCGAGATCATGATAAAGGGCGGTTCGGGATAATTCTCAAGCCCTTCCACATGTAAATTCATCAACAGCGCGGTAACAAGCCGGTAGATTGGAATCCCCAGGGGAAATGCTTCGGTAGCGGGCCAATCGGCAGGACGTTCGATTTTGGGCATATTATTGATCCTCCTTCGTATGATGGAGATTACTTTACCCGATGTCAGGCAGGCGTCAAGTCAGGCAGGCGGGGCGCGCTTATAATGGCGGTGGGTGATAACGAATACGAGGTGAGGTATGAAGCGCTCTCTATACGGGTTGATCATGCTGAGTCTGCTGGTGGCATTGGCGGGCGCAGCGCATCCGGTACGGGTGTCTGTTGCGCAGGATGTGCGCCCCGCCGGGACGCTGATCAAAGGCGAAGGGCCGTCGGTATACCGGGTGATGGGCGACGGTACGATGCGCCATGTGCGCGACTGGGCGACGTTTCTCGCGCTGGGCTATCTGTCGCAGCCGGTGATCCAGGTGATGCCGGATGAACTGGCGAGCTACCAACTCGCGCCGCCGCTGACACGCTGGGCCACGGGTGAGACGGACACACGCCTATATTTTATGCTGCGCGGGAAACGGTATCCGGTGACGAATGAAACGACACTCAAAATCACGGGGGGCACGCCCGCTGATGTGTCCGTATGGCCGGACGCGATGCTGAATAGTTATCCGGTGGCAACCGAAGCCCTGGTGGTCAGTAAATTGTACGATATGCGTCCAACTATCACGGCGGTGGCGTGGCATGCGGGCGCGCTGTGGGCGGCAGATGATGCCGGGGCGCTGCGGCGATTGGATGGATCGGCGTGGAGTCCCGTCGATACCGGGATGGAACCAGGAACGGCGATTCACGCGCTGGAACAATATCAGGGCAATCTGTTCGCCGGGACAAACACGGGCGCTATCTGGCAGGTTGCGGGCGAAAATGCGCCCTGGCTGCTGAATCCGGTGGAGTCGGGGCCGGTGACTTCGCTGGACTACCGGCCTGATGACCGGCGCTGGAATGCGCGGGTGGGGGCGTACGACTTCGACAGCGGACACTATGTGCCGGGAGGCGGGATCGGGCTGGCGGGGGAAGCGACCTATGGCGATGCGGAAATGTTCCGGCATGTGACATCCCTGGCCTATGACGCGGAAAATCAGGTGCTGTGGGCGGGCACGAGTTACGCCGGACTGCTGCGCTATGATGTGGCGGCGGATGAATGGGAAAACTTCACCACGCTCAACAGCGGCATCCCCGATAACACGATCAGTGATGTGCAGCTTGCGGATGACGGCACGGTCTGGATCGCGGTGCCGGGGCGGATCGCGCATTATCACGACGGGGTTTTTGATGTCACGGCGGACGGGATGCCGTCATCCTCGATTGCGCTGGGACCGAACGGCGAGGTGTGGCTGGCGGGCGAAAATGCAATCGGGCGGCTGGATGGCCCGATTTATACGGCGTTCAACACGACGGTGCTGCTGGGATCGTTCACCCACGTGGTGCTGGATGACGCGGGCACGCCCTGGTTCGTGAGCAACCGCTTTACGGTGCATTTCGACGGGCAGACCTGGACGGCGTATCCCATGTACAGCGCGGGGAACAGCTTCGCATTCGATCCGACACTGCCGCCGGATACTCTCACCGCGCCGATGGTGGCTCCCACGATGGACTATGAGCGCTGGCTGCGGGACTGGTCGCGTCCGGCCTATGATAACGGGCGGTGCATGCACTACTTGCAGTATCCCGCCGGGGACAGCTACGAAATCTGGGAGCAGGTGACGCGGCTGAAAGAACTGGGCGTGACGTGGCTGTTGGTGAATTACACGGATCGATCTCAACTGCTGCGCATGGCTCCGATTTTCAGTGGGCAGGGGTTCATGGTGGTGTGGCGGCCTTTTGTACGCGCCTATGAGACCTATGATTTTTGGGCGGAAGACGTGGCTTTTCTGCGGGCGATTGGCCTGCCGCCGTATATCCAGGTGTACAACGAGCCGAATCTGCCGCCGGAATGGGATGGGCAGGAGGTCAATCAGGAGGTCTATCTGCAAAACCTGATCCCGGCGGTGAAAGAAGTCTACGCGGCGGGCGGCTACGTCGGCTTGCAGCAGATCGATCTCGACTGGACGCGGGCCATGCTGCAACGCATGAAGGCCGAAGGGCTGGATTACGTTTTTGATCGCACCTTTTTTGTGCCGCATGCCTACGGGGCGAACCATCCACCCGACTACACCGAAGACCTGAACGGCGTGCTGAGCTTCCGCGAATTCGGGCGGGTCTTCGAGGAGGAGATCGGCTATATTCCGCCGATGATCGCGGGGGAGGGCGGCTGGCGGCTGGGCGAAAATGCCGACACACGCTACCCGGCGATCACCGAAGAGACGCACCGGGACTATCATGTGGCGGTCTTCGACTGGTTCCGTACGGGGGTGCTGTCGGACGGGACGCCGCTGCCGGACTACCTGCTCGCCTTCTGCCCCTGGCTGCTGTCCGATCCGACTGATCCGGCGGCATGGTACGACAGCTCATCAGGAGATCGGGCGCTGACGATTGCGGGGGTGGAAGCGATGCCGGAATTCCGGCGCTACTTGTATACAGGCGACTAACAGACGGGTTGCACACATAAGCGCGACTCGGCAAAATAACCTTTTTCTAACGCGCTGTAAGTTAGGATTTGGTGAAAGTAGGTTAAATAAGTAACCTGCTTTGGGATAAAAGTAGCCTTAATTGGGATAAATGTGGGATAGATTTAGCCTAAATGGGCTGTGATTCAGGCTAAATCGTGGGGGATTCAGGTTAAATCTCAGCGGTCCGGCGGCGGGCGAAACGCCAGCGGGGAATTATGCGTAATGATCGATGTATAACGTAAACGGGGAGATGTGGCTATGCTTCTGGATGAAGCCAAAAAGAAGGGGAAAGTGTTGGGGCGCGACGTGGTATGGGTCAAACCATCATGGCTGCGGCGCGAATACCAACTGATAGCGGATGGCGATCCGATTGCCACGCTGCGATTTTCGGGCATGTTCAGCAACGAGGTGACGGTCTACGGGCTGGGAGAACAGTGGGTGTTCAACCGCAAGGGGTTCTTCCGCCAGGAGATCGTCGCGGAGAATGAATATGAGGGGGAAGTGTCGAGGCCGTTCCGGTACCGTTGGACGGGCGGCGGCACGCTGTACCTGGATGATGGTGATACGCTGCAATTCAAACACGGCTTCTGGGGTTCCAAGTCGTACTGGCAAACCAGCAGCGGGATCGAGCTGATCACGTTTGTGAAGCGCTCGTGGTGGCGATCTCAGGTGGCGGTGGAGTTTAACCCCTACGTCGAACGTTTTACCGAACTGCCGGTGCTGGTATTTCTCGGCTTTTATCTGCGCATTCTGCACGAACAGGATAGCACCGCCGCAGTCGCGGCAGGCGGCTAGACGGTGCAACCCTCCCCGGAGTGGAAACGTACAGTTAGTGTGCGTATTCACTCCAGGAGGAAAAAAGTGAAATTCGTTCGCCTTGTTATCATTCTCGTTTGTGTGCTCGGAAGTATGCCATTGGCCGCGCTGGCCCAGGATGAGTCGCTGGACGGCGTGTGGTTAAGCGATGGATACGGCTATCTGTTTGAAATTCAGGGCAGCCAGTTCACGTTTTATGAAGTGACGGAGATAAGCTGCATCCAGGTGATAGAGACCGAGATCGTTGACAATACCATCCCCGATCTCGGCGTGACTCTCCAGTTGGAAGGGGATCAGGTGGTGGTGGTGGACCGAATGACCCTTTACATTACCGCCACCAAACAGGATGCACTGCCTGCCGTCTGTGAGAATGGCGGCACCGAAGCCACCGATGATCCCGAACTCAATTTTGAGGTGTTCTGGCATGTCTTCAATGAACACTACGCCTTTTTTGATCTGTATGGGGTTGATTGGCAGGCGCAGTACGATCAGTACCGCCCCCAGGTGACGCCCGAAACCACCCCGGATGAACTTTTTGCGCTCATGTCGGACATGATCAGCCCGCTGAAGGACGGCCATATTTCGCTGTCCAGTGAGACGGATGACTATTCGCCCGGCCCGCTGCCGGAATGGTATACCGAAGCGGGCGATGAAGTTGAGCAATATCTGGTGGATTATTTTATAAACAGCGACGAATTGACGCGTACGGGTAACGATCTGATCGCGTACAAGCGCCTGAGTGATACGGTTGGTTATATCAACATTCTGACGATGTACGGCTATGGGACGAGCGCGGAGGATACCCGCGCCGCAGCAGGCGCGGCGATTGATCAGGCGCTCGCCGATCTGGGCGATGTCGAAACGATCATCGTGGATGTGCGCTGGAACGGCGGCGGGGAAGATGGAATCGCGCTGGAAATTGCGGGGCGCTTCGCGGATCAGAGCTACCTGGCCTTTAGCAAGCAAACGCGCGACGGTGACAGTTTCACGCCGCTGCGGGAGTATCAGGTGGTGCCGGGTGGGGAAAAGCAATTCACCGGCGAGACAATTGTGCTGACCAGCGGCGTAACCGCCAGCGCTGCCGAAATTTTTATCATGGCGATGGGCGCACTGCCCAATGTAACCGTCATGGGCGAACCGACATCGGGCGGGCACTCGGATATTCTGGGGCGCACGCTGCCGAATGGCTGGGGGGTTGGCCTTTCCAATCAGGTGTACTATGCCAGCGACGGGCAGATTTACGAAAGCATCGGTATGCAGCCGGATGTGGTTGTGCCGCTGGATTTTGAGGCGTTAATAGCCGGTAACGATCTGAGTATCGCAGCGGCGGTAGAATACGCGGCAGCCAATTAGAAATCTCTATCCGTAGGGGCAATTCATGAATTGCCCCTACCAACCTTCCCCCTTGCTAACCGAGTTGGTGAGGGGGAAGATCGGGTGCGGCAGGAGGCTACTTGTCGCGGCCCATCGCAAAACCGCTCATAAACTGCTTTTGCAGGGCCAGGAAAAAGAGCAGCGGCGGAATCGACGAGATCACACCCGCCGCCATCAGCAGGCCAAAATCGGTTTTGGTGCCGACGATCACGGCATTGCGCACACCCTGCTGGATCAGCCGTTCGTCACCCTTCAGCCCCAGGAAGATCGGCCAGGCGTACTGGTGCCAGGTCGAAATGAACTGGATCACGGCAAACGCCCCGATCACATTCCACGACATGGGCAGCAGCACACTGAACATAAAGCGGATCGATCCGGCCCCGTCCAACTGCGCGGCCTCGACCAGTTCACGCGGGATGTTGCTGAAATGCTGGCGGAAGAGGAACGCGCCCAACGCGCTCGCCAGAAAGGGCACGCTCAGCGCGAGGCGGGTGTTGCCCTGTTTGATCCATTCGAGATCCGCGACGAGATTGGAGAGCGGCACGAGGATCAATTCGGTGGGCATCAGCAGCGTGAGCAGAATCACAAAAAATAGAATCCATTTGCCGGGGAACTGGAAATAGACAAACGCGAGTCCGGCCAGCATCGCAAAAAACGTTTTGCCGATGACGACGGCGATGGCGACGGTCAAGGTGTTGATCATCAGGCGGTCAAAACGGCGGGCTGAATTGAATAACTCGCTGATGTTGTTCCCCATGTCGCTGGACGGGGGGAACAGCTTGGGCGGGAAATTGTTCGATTCTTCCAGCGTCAGGGTTGCGACCTGGATCGCGTAGAGGGCGGGGCACGCCAGCAGCAGCGTGACCAGAATCAGCATGAAATGGGTACCATAACGCGGGCGGTGGCGGGTCATAGTCTTAGGCCTCATACGTGACGCGGCGCTCGATAAAACGGAACTGCAAAATCGTGAAGGCGGCGACCATCAAAAACAGCATGACAGCCTGGGCCGCGCCGATTCCGGCCTGGGTGCCGGTGTTAAACGAGTCGTTGTAGAGCTTGAAGATCAGCACATTTGTCGCGCCGCTCTGACCGCCTGCGGTTTCCAGGCGGGGGCCGCCGCTGGGCATGAGCGTGTCCACCACGCCATAGATGCCGTAGAACGAATAGGTAATGTTCGTCACCAGCAGGAAGAACGTGAACGGCGAGAGCAGCGGAAACGTGATGCGCCAGAAGCGGGTAAACCGGTTTGCGCCGTCGAGAGACGCCGCTTCGAGCAAATCTTCGGGGATGTTTTGCAGGCCCGCGATATAAAACAGGATGTTGAAGCCCAACAGATTCCAGACGGCGGCGGCGACGATCACCCAGGGGGCGAGACTGGCATCCTTGAACCAGTGCGGTTCCGGCCAGCCGGGGATCAGATCGGCCATGCTGGAATTGATCGGGTCCGCGAGGCCGTTCGGCAGCAGATCCATGAAACCCTTGATCGCCCAGTTCAGCACGCCGATGCCGCCTTCCTGGAACATCGAGAGGAAGATCACGCCGGTGACGACGGGCGAGATCGCGTAGGGCCAGATCAGGAGCGTGCGGTAGATGGACGCGCCTTTGACTTTTTGCGAGGCCAGCACTGCAATCGCCAGCGCGACGATCAGACTGAAGATCACGATCAGGCCGGTGATTTGCAGCGTGCTCATGAAGCTGTCACGGTAAACCTGATCGTCCTTGAGCGACACATAATTCGCCATGCAGGAGAATTTCGCCTGGGGCAGCGGAAAAATTTTGCGCTGCAAAGACGTGAGCATGATCTGGACGGCGGGATAATAGAGGAACAGGATCAGAATGATCAGCGTCGGCAGCAGGAAGAGATAGGGCAGGGCGATGTTGTGAAAATGGCCGGATCGATCCGGGGTGCGCGGGCCGGATCGGGAGCGGAGCAGCGTCCACAAGGGGACGAGCAGCAGCAGCGCACTGAGCGCCGTGACCACCAGCCCCATCCGATATTCGGCGCGTTCCAGGCCGGGGGCATAGGTGCAGTGTTTGACCGGGTAGAGCAAAATCTGCGCGCCCAACGCGCCCGCGACAGCCCCCGCGCCCGCCGCGATCAGCAGTGATCCCAGCGGGAAATGGCGCATTTCATCAACGGTATGCTCGCGCGCGGTGGTGAAGGATGACCAGCGCGGCAGATCAGTGTGAAGGCCGGAACTGTGCGACGGTCGGGAGCGTGCCCGGTAAAAGGACAGCAAACGTCCCGGCGTGGGCAGCGGAATGTGGATCGGGTAGACGCCGAGCACGAAGATCAGCACGGTAGCCGCTGCGCCGAAGAGTCCGCCCGCGCGGATCGAGGCCCACAGTTGATCGGTGGGGACGGCCTGGAAATAGTCGATGATACCGCCGAAAAAGTCCGGCAGGGAGCGGATCGCGCCCCAGATCATATCCCACAGCGACACCAGGCCATCCCAACGCGGCAGGAAAAAGTAGAGCAGAAATTCGGCGGCGGCGACGAGCGTTAAGGACTGCCAGGTTTTGCTGTCGCGCAGAATGGCCGGAACCTCACCCCCTAACCCCCTCTCCAGCCGAGCTAGAGAGGGGGAACGGATCACCGCCAGGACGATCCAGAGGGGGATCAGAAACAGCAAACCGCCGAGCAGAGTCAGGCTTTCGCGCGCTGCGCCGGGGAGCGCTGCGCCGAGTCCGGCAGCCAGCGCGCCGATCCAGACGCCCGTTGTGGGATCACGGCGCACGGCATCATAGATCAGCCCGGTGAGCAAGCCGCCGATCAGGGACCAGAGCAAAATGACGAGAAAGTGCAGTTCAGCATTCATAGGGGAGATTCAGTTGTGAGTGAATAGTTTTTAGTTATTAGATCAACACCGGATCAGGATGACGGTTGCATTGAGGGGCAATTCATGAATTGCCCCTACGGGATGACGTTGTTAGCCGCCGATCACATCATTATATTCTTTGATGGCCTGATCGGCGCGCTGCTTGGCGCTTTCCAGCGCGGCGGCGGGGTCTTCGCCGCTGTCAATGATCGACTGGGCAGCGTTCATCACGGCATCGCGCACCTGGGCATAAGCTCCGATGCGCGTTCCGGCGGTGGCGGGATTCGGCGCGGCGTTCAGAATCTGGTCGAGCGCGATCCGGTATTCGGGATGTTCGTCGTACCAGCCCTCGGCGGTCAGTTCGTCAATAGAACTCTGGCGTACCGGGAAATAACCGCTGGCTTTGTGCCACGCCTTGTCGTTCTGGGTATTCGTCAGGAAGAAGACCCAATCGACGGCAGCGCGGGTTTGCTCTTCGGAATGGCCCGCCAACACCCACAGCGAACCGCCACCAGGAGTCACGCCGTTGGTGGCTTCCGGTGTGGGCAGCGGCAGGGGAGCCACGCGGGGCGTGAACTTGCCCATTGTGTTCGAGAAGGACAGAATATTACTCAGGCCCGCGCTGGTGCTGATGTGGATGGCGACTTTTTTAGTGACGAACATCAGCCCTTCGGGGGTGTAGGCCTGCGGCTGGCCGGTCCAGGTGTAATACCCGTTGTCGGCCATGCTTTTCCACCACGTCATGATATACAACATTTCCGGGCTGGTGAGCAGCGCTTCGGTGGCGCGATCCGCGTGGCCGTTGTCGTTGTTGACAAACAGCCCGCCCTGCATGGCGGTCCATTGTTCGGGCAGCCAACTGGTAACGGGCCAGTTGACACAGGCGGTCAGCCCTTCGATGTTGGCGGCTTTGATCTGCTCACAGGCGGCGGTCAGTTCATCAAAGGTGGTTGGCGGATTTTCGGGGTCCAGCCCGGCGGCGGTGAAGATGTCCGGGTTGTAGTACATGATCGGGTTGGATGCGTTCCAGGGCAGGCCCCAGATTTCCTTGTCCAGATCATAGTAGTTGCGCATGGGCGAAATGATGTCGGCGACGGAGGCCAGTTGTTCTTCGGTGGCGTAATCACCGATTTTGACGAACCGCTGCGAGTCGATGGCGATCTGGACCAGGGTATCTTCGACCTGGATCACATCGGGCGGGTTGCCCTGGTCGGCGGCGAGCATGGCATTATTGAAAACTTCGCCATACGAATCGGTGGCCGCCTGAATGTTAATTTTGACGTTGGGATGCTCGGCCATGAACTGATCGGCTATTTCCTGAATGGTGGTGCGGCGGATGTCGCGGTCATCCGGGAAGATATGAACGAAAGTAATCTCGACGGTATCCTGTGCCGCGCGGGATGGATGCAGCGGGGACAACACCGGGATCAGTACCAACACACAAATAACGAGTAGGAAGAGCAATTTTTTGGACATATTTTCTCCTTTGAGGTGTGCCGACTAAAAACATTAACTTGGAAAGGTTAAAGCACTGCTAAAGAGAGTTTAACGATAGATTCGCAAAACGCGAAGTGGTTGAGGCGGCCAATGTCGATCATAATGGAGTATTCTATTCGGTTGAGGAGGAAAACAGACGATGAAACATGTTCAATTGGGACACAGCGATCTGCACGTGTCGCGGATTGGGTTGGGCTGTATGGGCATGTCGGAATTTTATGGACCATCCGACGAAAGCGAGTCGATTGCTACGCTGCACCACGCGATTGAGATCGGCGTGAATTTTCTGGATACGGCGGATTTGTACGGCAATGGGCACAACGAACGCCTGCTCAAAAAGGCGATCATTGACACCGGGCGGCGCGATCAGGTGATCATTGCGACCAAATTCGGCTTTGTGCGCGATCCTGAAACGGGCGAAGGACGCGGTCTTTCGGGCACGCCGGACTATGTCAAACAAGCGTGTGACAACAGCCTGAAGCGCCTGGGCGTGGATCACATCGATCTGTACTACCAGCACCGCGTTGACCCGAAGACGCCGATTGAGGATACGGTGGGCGCGATGGCAGAACTGGTCCAGGCGGGGAAGGTGCGCTTCCTGGGGCTGTCGGAAGCATCCGGCCCCACGATCCGCCGGGCGAATGCGGTGCATCCGATCTCGGCGCTGCAAACGGAATATTCGCTGTGGACGCGCCAGCCGGAAGACGAGATTCTGGATGTGTGCCGCGAACTGGGCATCACGTTTGTCTCGTACAGCCCGTTGGGACGCGGCTTTTTGACCGGGGCGATCAAAAAGATCGACGATCTGGCCGAAAGTGATTGGCGGCGGGAGAATCCGCGTTTCCAGGGCGAAAACTTTGAACACAACCTGGCCATGGTGCGCCAGATCGAAGCGCTGGCCGCCGAGAAAGGCATCACCCCGGCGCAGGTCGCGCTGGCGTGGGTGTTGGCGCAGGGCGAAGAACTGGTCACGATTCCGGGAACGCGGCGGCGCAAATATTTAGAGCAAAACGTGGCGGCAGACGGCATTACCCTGCGCGCGGACGAGATCGCGCGGCTGAATGACTTGTCGAAGGTGGTGCAGGGCCTGCGCTATTCAACGGATGCCAGCGCGCACGGGTATCTTGAATAAGGCTATCCCTTCATCCGGTTTGACTCCCCTTCCCTCAGGGAAGGGGTAAGGTAAAGAAAATATGGGCGCAGCCTAAATAAACCATTCTAGTACTGTTCGCTGGCTTGTGCGGAGTAGGGAGTAATGGTAAACTGCAAGCGGGGTTAGGGACGCGCAGAGCAACCCCAGGAGAGAGTGTCGATGCGGACCAGGATATACTTTGTAACCATGCTGGTGTTGGGGTTGGCGCTGTCCGGCTGTTACCAGTCGGCGGGCAGCCAGTTGGACCCGACGCCGAAAAATGTAAATGTAACAACGGCGGCTTTTCCGGCCACGTTTACGCCTGAAGGGAACGAAGTTGCTCAGGTACCGACTGAAGCAACTTTCATGCCGACTGAAGAGACGATAACCGATATGCCGGTGGTGACGGAAGAAGTGGGACTAATTACACCATCGCCCACCATTTTTACGCCGTTCCCGACGTATACGCCGACCAACCGCGCCACCTTCCAGCCGACCACCGATAATTCCGGGCAGGGTGGGATGCTTCCGACGTATACGCCGCAGCAGGCCGCGGTCTTGCCACAGGGGGCGACCAATACGCCCTATGTGCCGCCGCCTACGCTGACGAAGACGCCGACCAGCACGTTCCCGCCTGCGGCGACCTCGACACCCTGGCCGACCAATACGCCCGTGCTGCCGACCAGCACGCCTACCGTTGGTTTTACACCGACGATCACGCCGCTGGTGTACCAGCCGCTGCAACCCTCGGCCACTTTTACGCTCTATGCGCCGCCGCAAGCCGTCCAGCCGCAGGAAGCGATTCCGCAGCCGGAACAGACGCAAGCGGCTATCATCCCGTCTGATACGCCCCAGGCGGTGGGACAGGTCGCGACGATCAGCCCGCCGCAGGCGACGGCAACCGCGCTGGTTTTCCAGGCGACGGCGAACGCTGCCGCGACACTCGGCACGCAGCTTGCCCCGCCCGGCCAGCCGACCTTTACCCCCGGCGGCATGATGCAGCCGGCGACGCTGGCCCCGACGATTGGCCCCGGTATTACGCCAACGGCCGTCGGCCAGTGCAACACGTACCTGATCGCGCCCGGCGATACACTGAGCCGGATCGCGCTGACTTACGGCGTTACCGTGCAGCAGATCGCGACGATGAATAACATTGTCAATCCTGACCTGATTCGCGCCGGTGACAGCCTGAAAATTCCGTGCCAGGTTCCCGCGACTCCCACGCCGCAGCCCACAGTGGGCACCGGGCAGGGTGGGGCTGCTGTGACCGGCAGCGGGCCGCAAACCTATATGGTCGAACCCGGCGACACGCTGTACCGGATTTCGATCCGCTTCAACGTGAGCCTGTACGATCTGATGGTGGCGAACGGCCTGACACCCTCGACCATCAACACGATCTACGCGGGACAAACGCTGTATATTCCGGCGTCTACCGTTCCCGCCGCCGCCACGATCACGCCGATGCCCACCGCCGGGATGACGGCGGGTTAAGCCGGATTTTGAGCTGAGATGGATGGGGAGCGGCTCTCAAACGAGAGGGTCGCTCCTCTTTTGATTGATACGGAAGCGGGACAATTCGAAGATGACGGACTTAGACGAGCGGATTCTCGATACGAAACCCCTGTATGAGGGGAAACTGGTCAAGCTGTACCTGGAAACGGTGCGGCTGCCGGACGGAACCACCGCCCCGCGTGAAGTGGTGCGGCATCCGGGCGCGGTGGCGATGGTGCCGCTGCTGGCGAATGGTGACGTGGTACTGGTGCGGCAGTACCGGGTGGCGGCGGGCCGGGTGATGCTCGAAATTCCGGCGGGGACGCTGAACCCCGGTGAAGAACCGCTGGAAGCCGCCGCGCGCGAACTTCAGGAAGAGGCCGGGCAGAAGCCGGGGAAGCTTGTCCGGTTGGGCGGGGAATTCACCGCGCCGGGTTATACCAGCGAATTTATCCACCTGTTTCTGGCGACGGACCTGGAAGAGTCGCGGCTGGAAGAAGACGCCGATGAATTTCTGGAGAATGTCACTATGCCCCTGCCGGACGCCGTGCAAATGGTGCTCGCGGGCACGATTCAGGATGGCAAAACGATAGCCGGACTGCTGTTAGCGGCCCAATATTTGCACGATCACGCGACTTAATTCGCGCTGGCACGTAAACTATAGAGGACAGCGTAAACTAAAAGGATGATGGGGCATGAGCAGCGATCCCCTGATTGCTAAAACGATTGGGAATTACGAGATCATCGAACGGCTGGGACGCGGCGGCATGGCGACGGTGTACCGGGCGCGTCAGGCCAATATGAACCGCGACGTGGCGATCAAAGTGATGAGCGCGGAACTGGCCGAAGATCCGCAGTTTGTGGCGCGTTTTGAACGCGAAGCCCAGACGATAGCGAACTTGCAGCACCCGCGTATTCTGCCGGTGTTCAATTTTGGGCACGAAGGCGATGTGTTTTATCTGGCGATGCGGCTGGTGGAAGGCGAAACGCTGCACAGCCGGATGCAGGGCGGGGCGCTGTCCCTCAGCGAGGCGGCGCATTTTGTGACCCAGATCGCTGAGGCGCTCGATTATGCGCATCTGCACGGCGTGATTCACCGCGATTTAAAGCCCAATAACATTTTGATCGATGAATATAACAACATCTATATGATGGACTTTGGGTTAGCCAAAATTGCGGCTTCGTCCTCACACCTCACCGCGTCGGGCACGGTGCTGGGCACACCGGCGTATATGGCCCCGGAACAGTGGCGCGGCCAGAACGTCGATGCGCGGACGGATGTGTACGCGCTGGGCGTGATTCTGTACGAGATGGTGGTGGGTACGCAGCCGTTTGAGGCGAACGATACGCCCTTTTCGCTGATGTACCATCATCTGAACGAAATCCCCACATCGCCGCGCGAGTTCCGGCCCGAACTGCCGGAAGCCGTCGCACAGGTGGTGCTGACCGCGCTGGAAAAAGAAGCGGATGATCGCTTTCAGTCGGCGGGTGAACTGGCAAAACAGTTCATTTCCGCGGTTCAGGGTGTCGATCTGCCTGCATCTCCACCGCCAACCGTAGCGACGCGCCCCGTAGATACGGGCGCACGGACGCAGCTCGAAGCGGAAGATCAGATACTGCGGCGGATTCCGGGGATGCCTGTGCCGCCGCATGCGCCGACGATCCCGCCGATTCCGGTTCCCGGCGAAAAACGGAAAAATGAGGCGCTGCCGATGGGTGAATATGAAATTCCCGAAGGCACCCCGCTGCCGCCGCGCAAACCGCACGATCCATCCTCTTTTGAACTGCCGCCCGCGACGCCCCCGCTGGTCAAACATACGCTGGATTGGGTTCATGGCAAAGTCGAACGGCTGACGATTCCGGGTTTTATGGAACCGGCAGATGAAGCGGCGGCGGTGGAACCGGTTGAAGTCAAGCTGAGCGAAAAAGAGATCGGGTCCGGCGAATGGAAAGTGCCGGAAGATGCCGAAGCGATCCGCGAAGTGGCGGAACTGCTGGCGGCGGATGAAGCGCTGTCGGGTGTGCTACATGTGCGCGGCACCGCCGACTGGCGCACGGTGCGGCGCTTGATTCTGGCAGGGCTGGCGCTGTCGGTTTTCGGCAGTCTGTTCGGCAGCTTGTTCGGGCTGGGCATTATCGGCCTGATCAGCACGGTGATCTGGATTTATCTGATTGTGCTGGCGTGGCGGACGTGGAAGGGCAAAATCGGGCATTATTACGTGGCCTTCACGCCGCGCCGCGTGTTCATTCTGCCCGTGGACCCCGATGGCAGGCCGCATCGCAGCGACATCAATACCGCGCTGTGGGACACGATCACCCGCTTTTCGATGTCCGAAGAATACCTCTGGCTGGAAGCCGCCGGAGTCGAGTCGGTGTATTTCCTCGGCTGGATTCCGCAGCGGGCAATGGGCGGGTTGGGCCGCCAGCGAAAATGGCTGCGGGCGAGCAAGATCGCGCAGGTGGTTCGCGAAAAAGGCTACCGGATCAAACGCTGATAGGCACCGGGCAGCCCCTGCGAATTTCATCTTGATACCCCTCTTCAAACATGATTGGAGAGGGGTTTTAGTTGTTAAATGCTAAAACCAGAGCCAGAATTAGAACCTGGATTGACTGAGTGACTGGAATGGACACGGCAGAATGGTGAGCAGACAACACGCCATCGGCGTACTGGATTCAGGTGTTGGGGGGCTGTCGGTGCTGCGCGAGATGATCGCCCAGCTTCCACACGAAGATATTTTATACGTGGCCGATCAGGCTAATGTGCCGTATGGACCGCGCACAATTGAACAGGTGCGCAAGTTTGTGGTAGGGATCGCGCGGTTTCTGATGGCGCAGGATGTCAAGCTGATCGTGGTGGCGTGCAACGCGGCGAGCGCGGCGGCGCTGTATACCGTGCGCGATCTGTTCCCCGACATGCCGGTTGTGGGCATGGAACCCGCCGTCAAACCTGCCGCCGAACATTCCCAAACCGGGGTGATCGGTGTGCTGGCGACGCAGGCCACGTTTCAGGGCGAACTGTATGCCAGTGTGGTCGGGCGGTTCGCGCACGGGGTGCAGGTCGAAAAACAGGCGTGCCCGGAATGGGTGCTGCTGGCCGAAGCGGGCGATACCCGCAGCGCGGCGGCTTATGACGCGGTGCGGCGCTGCATTGGCCCGATGCTGGCGGCGGGCGCGGATCAACTGGTGTTGGGCTGCACGCATTTCCCGTTTTTGAAAGATACCATTCAGGCTGTGGCCGGGCCGGGCGTGACGATTGTCGATCCGAGCGCGGCAGTAGCGCGGCAGGTTGGGCGCGTATTGGATGACCACGATCTGCGGCAGGCCGACGATCATGCCGGGCATGTGATCTACACCTCGTCGGGCGAAATAGGCGCATTCCGGCGGGTGTTGGGGGCGCTGGTCGGTGCGCAGATCGCGGACTCGGCGGACGTGCGCGGCGTGCGGTGGGCGAATGGGCAGTTGGACTGGGCGAGATAAGGCCCGTTTCAGGAAAATAATGATCCCATTCATCCGGTTTGACTCCCCTTCCCTGAGGGAAGGGGTAAGGGGGGATGGGGTAAAGAAAATAGTGGCGCAGCCTAAGCACACGAAAGCGAGATAACATGTTTCCACGTTTGTTCACCGGGGAACGGCTCCGATTGGCGGCACCGCGTCCCGAAGATGCGGAGATTCTGGCGGTTTGGTCACAGGATGCGGATTATATGCGGATGCTGGATGATGATCCGATTGCGCCGCAGTCGCCCGCTGATGTCAATATGGGGAGTGCGCTGGAGGCCAACAGCGCGTATTTTCATATCCGCACGCTGGACACGGATCAACTGATCGGGTTTGTGGCGCTGTTTAACATCAAGTGGCGCAACCAGACCGCCGAAATGGCGATTGGGATCGGGGATGCAGCGCAGCGCGGCAAAGGTTACGGGCGTGAGGCGCTGAATCTGCTGCTGGGCTTTGCATTCCACGAGTTGGGGTTATACCGGGTCGGGCTGACGGTGATGGACTATAACACCGAGGCGATCCGGGCCTATGAGCGCGTGGGCTTTGTGCGTGAGGGGGTCGAGCGGGGCGCGGTCTGGCGGGCCGGGGCGCGGCATGATCTGGTGTGTTATGGGATTTTACGAGATGAATGGTTGGGACGCGCTAGTAGCGAAGATGGAACATGATGAGGTGTGTCAGAATCATTGGGATCGTGATTGGCGTGATCGTCATCGCGAGTCAGGTGCCGTTCACGGCGGCGCAGCAGGATGAGGCCGATCCCCCGGAGAACTTAGTGTTATCACCGAACGGCGAGATGATAGCCGTCGCATACGGAAGCGGAAAAGTCGAGATTTGGGATCGAGCGACACAGACGCTGCTGCATACCCTCACGGCACATACAGCCGCCGCTTTCCCGATTGCCTGGAATGAGGACAGCACGATCTTGTTGACAGGCAGCGCGGATGCAACAATCCGGCAGTGGGATGTGGCGACGTGGGCCAACACCATGACGATTGAGCTGATGTGGCAGCTTCAAGGAGTCCTGGATGTGGATTGGAACACGGATCACAGCCAGATTATAGCCGCCTTAGCCAGTAGTGCTGTGATCTGTTTTGATGCCAATACGGGAGCAGAACTCTACTCGGCATCGATAGGCGGTTATGTACTGGATATGGTGTGGAGTCCTGATAAGCAGTCTATTGCTTTCCCAACCAATGGCGGATTCATCCAGATTGCCGACAGCCAAACGCTGGAGCATATCACGGAACTGGGAGACCAAAGTCTGCATGGGGAACAGAATTCTGGTGCCCGTCACATGTTGAAGGCCGTCTGGTCCCCGGATGGTTCCATGGTGGGCGGCACTACCCGGTATGGATTGGCCCAAGTCTGGCGGGTCAGCGATAATGCGCCGATCCTGGCCCCCACCGAGATTACCGACTCGTGGATTGGACCGGATATGTATCCCCGTGCGATTGCGTTCAGTCCCGATGGACAGTATTTCCAGGCGGTGAGCGCGGACGGCACCCTGGCGGTATGGAATCTGAGCACGGGGGAGCGCGTACAGTCGGTCAGCATTTCGGACGACTACATCTATGCGGCGTCGTTCAGCGCGGAGGGCCGCCAACTGATTTACACGATTGGCGACGGGATAGCGCCGCTGGTGGTGGATCTGCCCGCTATACCGGTATCCCATACCAAGCCGTGTTGTGAATAGATTGGACCCCCTCGCAAGTGGGGATGCGGATGAAAGGGTAGGGGCGATTCACGAATCGCCCCTGGTTAAGGAGAACGTGTTTTGTCCGGTGTAATCGCGTGTCTGGTGCTGCCGGTGGCGCTGGGCGGGGTGCTGTTCGTGTGGGCGCGCAACCGCTGGGGCCCACGTGGACAGGCGGGCTGTCTGCTGCTGTTTATCGTCGGGCTGTACCTGGGCATGTGCGGCTTTACGTATGGCAGCGTGGTCAGTATCGGGCAGACCTGCGGGGCCGATGACAGCTATTACCAGGAATGGGGCCTGCGCGAGGCGGCGCTGTGGCCGCTGATGTTTCTCACCGGAAAGAATCTGCCCGAACCGCCGTGCGAGTTAGGCTAAACCGGGGCAGGCTGCCCATTCTGCCCCCGGTTGCCCGCGTTATGGCGCGGGGATAATGGTGATACGGAATGCGCCTGCGTTGTCATTCGTCGTCAGATCGGAGACGCGGAACGCGATCCGGCGGGCGACTGGCCCGACATCGTAGCGCACCGCATACAGATGATTCGGGTTGAAGGGCGGCGGATCGGCGAGCAAACCCAGCGTATAAATCGCGCGCTGGCCGTCGATTTCCAGATCGAACATTTCGGTTTGTGGCACCGGCAGCGGATTTCCCGCGTCATCCGTATACAGATAAAACGCATCGCTGGACGCGGTTCCGGCGGCCTGCCCGGTCCCTTCCAATACCAGTGTGACTTCGCCGCTGTACAAATATTCCGTGTAGGTGGGGCCAACCTGATTGAAGTCAACCGTCAAGACTTCGGCCAGCCCGCGTAGGGGATCGCAGCCTGGCGTTGGGGTGCGTGTTGGCCCCGACGTGGGCGGCGGCGGCAGATGGGCGGTGGTCGTTGGTTGCGGGCTGGGCGTGTTTGTGATCGGAACGGGTTCCGGCTGTGGGCTGGGCGGCGGAAGGGGAGTCGCGCTCGGTGTAAAGATTGCGCTGGGTGTCGCTGAAGGCTCCGATTGGGCTGTGCGCGCATAGGCCGCCAAAAAGAAATAGTTCCCCCAGCCGTTCCATTCGCCGTCGTCCGGTTCTGCATAACGCACATAGCGCGCTTCGATGGGCGTCAGGGTGAGGCTGGCTTCGACCCATGTATAACCCCCTTGCGGCGCAGGTTGGTGGATGATCTGTGCCGCCATCGTCCAGTTCACGTTATCGACGGACACATCGATCTGCATGGTGAGTGGGTTACGGTAGGCGGAATCCCAGTCCATCCAGTAGCCCACCCCTTCGAGCGTATACACCCGGCCCAAATCCACCGTTTGGTAGGTGCCCATATTGGTCTGGTGTCCCCAGTGTCCGCCCATCGGACGGGTGGTTGAAGCGTAGTCGGTGGCGTCGTTCCAACTGCCGTAATCTATCCCGCCGCCGTGCGCAATGATGGGTTTTTCCGCCGCGACATTGGTTAAACCGTAGACCGGCATCAGGGGCGCGGAAAGACTGTGCAGCGCGATATTATCCCAGTAAACCGTGCCTTGCTGGGCATTGCCCATGTAGAGAATGACGCGGATATAGCGTGTGCCGGGCGGCGAGGTGGCGGCAACGATCTGGCGCGCCCATGTTGCACCATAACCGCCCTGTGTATGAACGTCGAGACGCGTGTAATTTTCGTCCAGAAAGTCGAGATAGAGCGCGGGACTCGGCCCCTCGACCACGCGCGCATAGGCGCTCAGGACATAAAAGGTGTTCGGGTCGGCGGGAACAATCTGGATGGCCTCGGAACTACAAAAATAGTTACAGTCCTGATGATCGATGCTGCGCAGCACGGAGCCGCGACCCTCGGCGCTCAGATCAACGCGATCCGTCCACTTGGTCCCTGGCTGATCAGGCGGGACATCCTGCACCAGATACCAGCGCTGAAGCTCGTCTGGCGTGTGTCCCCAATTTTCGATCAGTCCAAAGTCGTCCTGATCAAAATATATATTACGGAGCAGGTTGGTGGACATGGTGACAGGCCAGCGAATACTCCCCGCTGGAACGGGCGTGATCGGGGTCGGGGTGGGCGGCTCCGCTACATATCCGACCTTCGCGCCGATCAACTGGACGGCGAGGAGCACCAAAACAGACGACCAAAAGATAATATGTTTCATGTAATGTCTCCTATCCTGGGGCGTGAGGCGATGGGAGAACAGCGGCCCGCACTACGAACGCGTTATGATTAAAGACGCTGCGGCAGGGTTTCTGGTTCCCTTCATTATAGGGCGGGGCGTAGGGGAAGCGCTTGACGAGTGGTGGATGGGAACCTGACGGGAGGGGACTGCCCCTCTTTCTCTGCGGGGAAAGAGGGGCAGCGGCTTTTAGCCGAAGATGTCGAACATATCGCCCAGGAACGACTCGCGGCGCTTTTTCGCGGGCTTGCGGTGGTTGTTGTTCCAACTCCGATCCTCGCGGCGTTCGCGCTCGTAGCGTTCCTCGTCGCGGTCCTCATCATCCAGATCGTAGGCTTGCTCGATCTGGCGCGAGCGGTCAATCAGCTTGTCGAGTTCACCACGATCCAGCCAGACGCCGCGACACTGCGGGCAGTAGTCGATTTCGACTCCCTGGCGTTCCGCGATTTTGAGTTCAGTAGAGCAGACCGGGCATTTCATGTGTGTTTTTCCTCTCTTGTTAACGGGCCATGCTAAGCAGGCGCGCAATACGATGTTCGGTTGCCGGGTGGGTGCGGAACAGGGAGGTTACTCCCGCGCCGCGTAATGGATTCACAATGTACAGGTGCGACGTGGCTGGATTAACCTCCATTGGCCGCCGCCCCGCCGCGTTTTCTAACTTCTTCAAGGCGTTCGCCAACGGCACCGGATCGCCCAGAATACGCGCCCCACCGGCATCGGCGCTGAATTCACGCGAGCGCGAGATGGCGAGTTGGATGATCAGGGCGATGATCGGGGCCAGGATGATCATCAGGATACCGCCCGCGATACCGGCCAGGCCGCCGTTATCCTCCTCATCGGAGCCGAAGCCGCCGAAGATCATGGCCCACATCGCCATGTCAGCGAGCATGCTGATCGCGCCCGCGATCATGGCGGCGATGCTGGCGATCAGCGTGTCGCGGTGTTTGATATGCGCCAGTTCATGCGCAATCACACCCGCCAATTCGTCCCGGTTGAGTATCCGTTGGATGCCGGTGGTGACGGCGACAGCGCCTTTCTGTGGGCTGCGACCTGTGGCGAACGCATTGGGCGCATCGGTATCGATCACGTAGACGCGCGGCTTGGGCAGGTTGGCCCGCGCCGCCAGATCGCCTACCATGCGGTGCAGGTCGGGTTCCTGCTGCGGCGTGACTTCACGGGCGCGGCTGAATTTGAGCGCGATGCTGTCCGAGAACCACCACGCTCCCAGGTTCAGCACAACGGCGAAGATGAAAGCGATCACCATGCCGGCGGTCCCGCCTATCGCGGAGCCGATGACCACAAACAGGGCGGTCAGCGCGGCAAGCAGCATTCCGGTTTTTAACGTGTTCCACATCGTCAAGTCCTCCTCGACTACCAATAAGACGGTTAACGCAGCCATCCGCGACGGATAGCGAACTTCTCCACTTCCACGCCCCAGAAGACAATCGTGCTGAGGCCGAAGCACAGCGCCAACTGCGACAGAGTCAGCGGGGCGGTGTTGAACAGGTTGTTAAAGAAGGGCGTGTAGATGGCGATCAACTGCAAGCTGATCGTCAGCCCTACCGCGATGAGCAGCAGCCGGTTGCCGAAAAACGGCAGGCGGAAGAGCGACTCGCGGTGCGAACGCAGCCCCAGCGCGTGGCCCATCTGCGCGATGGTCAAAAACATGAAAACCATCGTGTTCCAGGCAGGGTCGCCGTTGGCGGCGCGGACATCACTCGACCACGCCCAGTAGCCGAACAACACCCCCGACAGGCCCATCAGCAGCCCGATCCAGAGGATATGGCGGCCCAGGCCGCGCCCGAACAGGCTTTCCTGTGGGGCGACAGGCGGGCGGGTCATGCTGCCCTTTTCGCCTTTTTCGACGCCGAGCGCCAGCGCGGGAATGCCGTCCGTGATCAGGTTCATCCACAAAATTTGCAGCGTGGTGAGCGGGATCGTCATCCCGGCGATCAACTGCGTGATTTGCAGGACGAGCAGTTCACCCGTGTTGCTCGCCAGCAGATATTTGATGAAGCGGCGCACATTGTCGTAAATCGTGCGGCCTTCCTGTACGGCGCTGACGATGGTGGCGAAATTGTCGTCCAGCACCACCATATCGGCGGCTTCTTTCGATACCGCTGTTCCGGTGATGCCCATCGCTACACCAATATCGGCGCGGCGCAGGGCGGGCGCATCGTTCACACCGTCGCCCGTCATCGCGACCACATGGCCCCGGCGCTGCAAGGACTGCACGATATTGAGCTTTTGTTCCGGCGCGACACGGGCGTAAACCGACACCTGCTCGACCACCGCATCCAGATCGGCCTCGGTCATGTGGAACAGGTCTTCGCCCGTCAGGACGCGCCCATTGTCCGCAATGCCGAGATCATGCGCGATATGTTTGGCCGTCAGCGGGTGGTCGCCGGTGATCATCACCGGGCGGATACCCGCTGCTTTGGCGATACGTACCGCCTCTTTGACTTCGGCGCGCGGCGGGTCGATCATGCCGACCATGCCGACGAATACCAGCCCTTGTTCGGCGGCTTCCCAGTCTTCACTGCCGGAGACGGATTTGATCGGGCGGAAGCCGAGGCCCAGGACGCGCAGGCCGTCCTGCGCGAGTTCGTTATGGGACTGTTCAATGCGCGCCCGCCACTCGTCCGTCAGGGGGATGATATGCCCATCGAACCACACGTCGGTGCTGATGGCGAGCATGCTGTCTACCGCCCCCTTCGTGAAGGCGATGTAATCGGTGCGATGGCCGTTGAGCAGCGCGTTGAACTGGTAGCGCTCGATCAGCGCGTGGTTATCGCGGATGTGGTGGACGGTGGTCATCCGGCGGCGCTCGGATGAAAACGGCGCTTCGGCAATTCGCGGAAAGGCCATTTCAAGATCGGGCTTCCACATGTCGAACCGGGCGGCGGCGATCACCAGCGCGCCTTCCGTCGGATCACCGATGGCATTTACTCCCGTTGCGCCTTCGCGCTGGAGTACGGTGTCATTGCACAGCGTCCCCGCCAGCAGCAGCAGTGTCTGGGATGGGGTGGGGGGGCAGTCGGCGCAGTCATGATCCAGCACCGGATGTCCGCCGCGTGTGACTTCGGTGAGTTCGGCCATTTGTCCGGCCACGTCGATGATCTTGACGGTCATTTTGTTTTCGGTCAGCGTCCCGGTTTTATCCGACGCGATCACCGTCACCGATCCCAGCGTTTCAACCGCCGGGAGCTTGCGGATCAGGGCGCGGCGGCTCAACATGCGCTGCGCGCCCAGTGCCAGCGCCACTGTCACCACTGCCGGGAGTCCTTCGGGTACGACGGCGACAGCCATCGCCACCGCGATCAGGAAAATTTCGCTGGGCGCTTCGCCGCGCAGCAGGCCGAGCGTAAAGGATACCGCCACGATGAGCAGCGCCGCGACCAGCAGCACTTTGCCGAGTTGGGCCAGCCGTCGCTGTAACGGCGTTTGATTGCTGGCTACCGTCTGGATCAGGTCGGCGATTTTGCCGAGTTCGGTTTTCATCCCGGTTTCGACCACCACCGCCGCCCCGCGCCCATAGGTGACTGCCGTGCCGAGATACAGCATATTACGCCGATCTCCGAGCGGCAGATTATCGCCTTCCAGCTCGGCGGGACTTTTGTCAACCGGCAGCGATTCCCCGGTCAACGAGGCTTCCTGCACGCGGAGATTGGCGGCTTCGAACAGGCGCGCATCCGCCGGGACGATGTTGCCCGCTTCGAGCAGGATCACATCGCCGGGCACGAGGTCGCGGGCGGGGACATCCAGCACCCGGCCCTCACGCCGCACGCGCACCGCCGGCGCGGCCATCTTTTTGAGGGCGCTCATCGCTTTTTCGGCGCGGAATTCCTGCACCACGCCCAGCACGGCGTTCAGAATCACAATCGCCATAATCGCGACGACACTTTTGATTTCGCCTAACAGCAGCGAGACCAACGCGGCGAGCAGCAAAATGAGCACCATCGGCTGCGTGGTTTGCTCCCAGAGCAGGGCGAGCAGACTTTTGGAGCCGCGCTCGATCATCTCGTTGGGTCCATGTTCACGCTGGCGCAAAACGATGTCGGCCTCACTCAAGCCTGCGGCGGGATCAACCGCGAGCCGGTCGTAGGTTTGGGAGAGTTGCAAGGTGTGCCAGTTCATGTTCATCCTTTGTGGTAGATTTCTCAGATTGAAATCATCGAAATACACGATACCATACAAGGGGTAGCCTCGTCTTCCCCTAATTTTTAGGGGGTATCAAAAAACCTGAAATTGACAAGCGGGAAAAGTATCTATATAGTATGCAATTCGTTAGCCAATATATATATTGCTCTTAGTTTAAATATAACAAAAACTATAGGATCGAAAGCCGTGCAGCATTTAGAATCACAACCTTGCCAATCGGGGGGATGGGTTTCACCCTGGGGGGCCTTTTATCCGTGTGAGATTTACCAGCATGACGCGCTGGCGTACCGGCTGTCACTCGGCTGGTACGACGACAGCCGGGGCGCACGGGGCCTCGAACAGCGCGGGTGGGGCAAAATTTTTGCGAATGGGAATTGTGATGTGCCGCTTGGTCAGGTGACGAGCGAACAGGTCAACACGCTGTTGGATGTCCTGTTTGTCTCTGATAACAAGGTGTTTCGCGCTCACCTGACCGACTGTCTGAAGTTGATCTTTGCCGCGCTGGATTTACGCTAAGGCAGGATATAACACACACTGGCGCGCGATCCGATCTTGCGCAGATGTTCCTGTTCGACCAGTTGTGCCAGGTCTTCCTGAAGCAGTTCACGCCGAATGCGCGGAAATAACGCACAAAATTCGTGAAACGTGATACTGCCATGCTGCTGCACATAGTCGATGGCGGTGCGCTGGCGAGGATCAAGCGTGTCTACCTCGGTGGGCGGGGGCGCGGCCTGCCGTGTGTTATACAGCCGCACCGTGACGGTGTAGGGCAGCGCTTCAAACTGCGGCGGGTTATACCGTTCCTGCTGCATCGTCCCGATCATGTGCTGGATACCCATACCCGGATGGGGTACATAGCCCCATTTCCACAGCGCCCAGGCGAGGCGCGGGTTGCGGCTGAACCGCCCGTTACTGACATGATCGAGCGTCAAAAAACCGGGCAAACCGCCGGGGCTGGCAATTTCCAGCCGGTCCACGAAGAGACGCACTTCCAGCGAACGCTTGCGCAGCCGGTAGTCACGGTGACAGGCGGCATTAATCAGCGCCTCGCGCACGACTTCGGCGGGATACTCCGGCCCGTCATCGCTGCTGCGCATCTGATCCTGGATCAGCATCCACAACTTTTCGATGAGCGGGACCAACGCACCGCTGACTGGCTCTTCTAAAATCAGGTGGGATCGACTTTTGCCGAGATAGCGCACCAGCCGCGCGCCGCTGTCGGGCAGCCAGCGCTGGGTCTTTTTGCCGAAGAGCAGCATCCCCGCAACGGTAACTTTGGAGTCAGGCGTCACGGCTCCCAGAAAATCATCAGGATCGCCCGCCTGCTGCTGCATAAACTCGGCCATCAGGTTCGCGTCGAGGTCTTTGGGTTTGGCTCCCGGCACAACCTCCGCCTCAAATTCGCCGCCCGCTTTCGCTGTGATCAACTGGCGGATTTCGCGCCCATCCAACAGCCGGTTATCCGCCCCCGCGCGCGCATACACGCGCCCATCGGACATCGCATGGACCTGCGGACTGCGCAGCACTCGAACAGCGACTAAATGATTATCACCCGATGGAATGGTCTCTATCCCGCCGAAGGTCAGGGTCGGGTTGCAGCAGCCTTCGGCCTCACGCAGCGCCCATTCCACCTCGGCAGGATTAACCGGGTGGGAAGCGCCGTTCTGGGTCGCGCCGATCAAGAGGGTACCGCCGTCGGTGTTGGCGAAGGCAACCGCCGTTTGGGCGATAACATCGGGATCAAGCTCGGTCAGAAAGGCCAGCAGTGGACCAGGGCCTTGGTCGGGGATGACGGGATAGTTAAACATGATTCAAGTCTATTGCAGACTGGCCGGTTTAGCCAGGGTATATTGACCAGTGTTTGAGAATCCGAACCATTCTGCGCTATGCTACACCTATAAGCCGCTGTCTATCGATCTGTGAGGATGCTATGCTAACTGCACAAGAACTGGAGCGTTTCCGCGATGCCAATCCAGAGACGCTCGATCAATTGATCCAGACCCCCGATCCCTCGTTGGTGCGTATGTTTGCGATGCTGGATCGCCAGGCGTTTGCCCGGATTGCCACCGAAGCGACGTATGAAGCCGGGGAATTTGTCTGTCACGAAGGGGACAGCGGCGACTCGATGTATTTGATCTGGTCGGGGCAGGCGGCGGTTTTCAAAGGCAGCCTGAACGCGCCGACGATCCTCGGCTATCGCGGGCCGGGCGAAACGTTGGGCGAAATGGCCTTGTTGGACGGCCAGCCTCGTTCGGCCTCGATTGTCGCGCTCGAACCGCTGCGCCTGCTTAACATCAACCGCGAGAGTTTTCATAACTGGCTGAGCAGCGTTCCGGCGATGGGTATGAGCATCATGTCTGCGCTGAGCCGCCGTCTGCGCGCGGCGGACAACGTGCGTACGGTGGATAGCCGCGTCGAGCAGCAGTTGACCGGGCAGGTGAACCGCCTGATGACCGAAAAAGAGCAGTTGATCGAACTTCAGCGCGTGCGCGAAGAGACGAGTAATCTGGTGGTGCATGATCTGCGCAACCCGCTGTCGATTATTATGGGCGCGCTGAGTATGCTCGAACTGGTGCTGCCCGAAGAGGTGTTGGGGGCCAACCGCGAACTGATCGATTTGATGGAATCGTCAATGGAGCGGATGCAGCGGCTGGTTGATTCGCTGTTGGATGTGGCGCGGCTGGAATCCGGTGAACTGCCGCTGAATGTGATGGCGTGTAATTTGAAGCCCATTATTGAAGAGATCGGGCGGCGGGTGCAGATGCAGTCTCAACTGCGCGAAGTCACCGTTTGTATGAATGCGCCGGACAATTTGCCGTTGGTCGTGGTCGATGTCGAGAAGATGGATCGTGTGTTGGCGAATCTGATGGATAACGCGCTGAAATATACCCCTTCCGGCGGGAGAGTGACATTAGCTGCCGAGGGGTATAACGATGCCGTCGTCATTCGTATTACCGATACCGGGCCGGGGATTCCGCCTGCGGATCGGGAGCGGATTTTTGAACGTTTCGCCCAGGTCAAAGGCGATCAGGTGGCGCACGGGCGGCGCGGTTTCGGGTTAGGGCTGACCTTCTGCAAGCTGACCATCGAGGCGCACGGTGGGCAGATTTGGGTGGAAGATGGGTCGGACGGCGTCGGGAGCCAGTTTGTCTTTACCCTGCCGCTGGGGTAGGGAGATGGGGGAGCGGTGTGAATAGGTAGGGGCAGGTTTGCAAACCTGCCCCTATCCCTT
>CAYYNB010000030.1:0-44320 GCA_964472565.1 uncultured Anaerolineaceae bacterium | reverse complement strand
CGAACCCCGTTTTTTGCATTTTGAGGGAAAACCCATTCAAAAACGATAGAGATCCTGGCAAAAAGTCGGGTTTTGTGTCACTGCCGGGCGATGCTGTGTCGTATCCCCCGCCCCCCTTGCGCGGGTCTAAGGGGGAATTTCGCGTCGTGAACGGCGTTTCGCGTCGCGACAAGGGAGAAATGAGCAGAACACGCCCACTAGGCGTCAATTTAAGGGCGTTACCCACAAGTCGGGATGCGGGGCAAGCCAGTGCCCCGACGGGTACGCGTCGATCCGCATGTACCAAATCAGAGGAAAAATTGCGTTTTTTCGGTTGTTAACGATCATGCAAAGGGCACACTCTCATCGTAGCACAGATATTCGCTGATCTCTAGTATTTCGATGGTGAACTTGGATGACTAACTTGGATGGTGAGTAAAAAGGGTATTACAGAGATATGCCTTGTTCGTCAGCAAGCGGGGCGCGCGGCGATTTGCGCCTCAAGAAGATGTGGGCAACAGCAGCCTGACCTGTGCGGCGACACGTTCGGCTAACAGGCGATGCCCTACCGCGTCAAGGTGGACACCATCAAGCGGCGCAGGCTCCAGAAATTCGGTAGTGTCCAGAAAGGCGCAGCCATATTGACCGGCCACCCGGCGGTAATGGTGAGTTAGCAAAGGGAGGCGGAGTGAGCAGGAGGACTTGCGGCGCGCCGTTGGCGGGGCCACAGCGACTGGTCAGAATCATGTCGATGAGCGTGCCGATCCCCGCCGCAATATCGAACGCCGTGAGCGAAAAACGGTGCTTCAAATCATTCGTGCCGAGCATCAGAACCACCAGATCGAGCGGACGATGGCTGGTCAGGCAGGGAATCAAGTAGGTTTTGCCGTTTTTATGCCCTTCAATGGGATCGTCCCAGACCGTCGTACGCCCGCCCAGACCCTCTTCGATGACAGCATACTCCGCGCCTAATTCGCGCTGAAGCACGCCGGTCCAACGCACATCGCGGGGAAAACGTCCACCCGTTGAGGCATCTGCCCCCCAGGTATTGGAATCGCCGTAACACAGAACTGATTTCATCGTCTCGTTTCCCCAAAAAACGGGCAGGGCAAGCCCTACCCGTTGCAGTTTGAACCTCACCCCCGCTCCAACCGGGTTGGAAGAGGGGAAGACGGTATCTACGAAAATGTCAGCTTAGCACAGCTTCGATTTTGAGATGTTCCCGGTCGGCGGGAACGATACAGCCCTGGATTGGCTCACCATCGACAAATAACTGGATGGAATTGCCGGGGCCAGCGCGTTTGACGCGGATTTCGTACACCGAACCGCGAAAAACACGACGTGCCTTAAAGCCATCCCAATCGGTGGGGATCACAGGCGCAATTTCCAGACCATCATAGCTGGCACGAATGCCGAGAATCCACTGGGTAATGGCGACATAATTCCAGGCTGCTGTGCCGGAAAGCCATGAATTTTTGGCTTCGCCAAAGGTTGGGGCGTCGCGGCCTGCAATTGTCTGGGCGTAGACATAGGGTTCGCTGCGATGGATGTCGCTGATTGCTTCGCGGGCCGAGGGATTGATGCGCGAGTAATAATCGTGCGCCTGATCGCTGTGACCCACGATAGTCTCCGCAATCATGATCCAGGGGTTGGTGTGGCAGAACACACTGGCATTTTCTTTATAACCGGGTGGATAGGATGAAATTTCGCCAATATGCAAATAATACTGCGTGAAGGCGGGCTGGTGCAGCATCACCCCATGTTCGGTTGCCAAACGTTCATTCACAGAGGCCAGCGCTTTTAGGGCCAACCCATTCTGAAGTCCGATTCCGGCCATGATACACATGCCCTGGGGTTCGATGAAAATCTGACCTTCCGTATTTTCGTGGGAACCTAATTTGTGACTGAAACTGTCATAGGCACGCAGGAACCAGTTACCATCCCAGCCATGCGCCAACACTGTCTGTTCCATAGCAAGAGCCGCTGCGCGGTATTGATCGGATGCGGCAGGCTTTTCGCAACGCTGGGACAGATCGGCCATTTCGTGCGCGGCTAAGACGAACATGCCGCCGATAAAAATAGATTCCGCCACTTTGCCATCTTTGTTCGTGGTGGTCTGGAAGGATTCGCCGGGGGTGTCGGAAAACGTGTTCAGATTCAGGCAGTCGTTCCAGTCGGCGCGGCCAATTAAGGGTAAGCCGTGCGGTCCAAGCCGATCCAGGGTGTATTGAAGGCTGCGCTCAAGGTGGTTATAAAGCGGCTGTTCGGTGCCGGGTGTATTCTGGTAAACCACCGGCTCATCGAGGATGGTCCAGTCGCCCGTTTCTTTGATATAGGCGGCTGTACCCAACACAAGCCACAGCGGATCATCATTAAAATTGGTACCGACAGCATCGTTACCGCGCTTGGTCATGGGCTGGTATTGGTGGAACGCGCCGCCATTTTCAAACTGGGTGGCGGCAATATCCAAAATACGCTCACGGGCGCGGGCGGGCACCATGTGGACAAAACCGAGCAAATCCTGGGCGGAGTCACGGAAGCCCATGCCGCGCCCTACGCCGGATTCGAAAAAGGAGGCCGAGCGCGACATATTAAATGTGACCATGCACTGGTAGGCATTCCAGATGTTTACCATGCGGTTGGTATGCTCGTCGGGCGTGTTGACGGTGAGGATGCTGAGCAACTGGTTCCAATAGGCGCAGAGCAGTTCAAATTCGCGCTCAACCTGATCGGATTGTAAGAAGCGGGCAATGGTGGGCAGGGCGCTTTGTTTATTGATGGTACCGTCGGGATTAAATTTCTGATCCTGGGGATTTTCCTGATAGCCCAGCACGAAGTTGATGGAATGCGACTCGCCCGGCTTCAGCGTCACTTTGACGTGATGAACGCCGACGGGTGCCCAGCCGTGCGCGATGGAACCAGAACATGCGCCGCGCTCAACGGCGATGGGATTATCCCAACTCCGATATGCGCCGAGGAAGGATTCGCGCTGGGTGTCAAATCCGGCTAAGGGATCAGAGCAAGCGAAATAGGCGAAATGATTACGGCGTTCGCGGTATTCAGTCTTGTGGTAGATCACGCCGTCCACGACTTCGACTTCACCGGTGTTGAAATTGCGCTGGAAGTTGGTGAAGTCATCGAGCGCGTCCCACAGGCAGAACTCGATGCTGGAGAAGACGGAGAGCGAAACGGGTTCGTCGCGGAGATTGGTCAGGGTGAGGTGCCAGACTTCCAGATTTTCGTTAACGGGCACAAAATAGCTGGTCTGGGCCTCAATGCCCTGATAGGTTGAGGCGATGATGGTGTAGCCCATCCCGTGACGGCAGGTGTAATTTTCTAGGTTGTGGCGTGTGGGCTGCCAGGAAGGGGACCAGAATTCACCGGACGAATCATCACGCAGATAGAGATAACGCCCGCCTAAGTCCAGCGGCGCATTATTGTAGCGGTAGCGCGTAATGCGCCGTAAGCGAGCATCGCGGTAAAACGAATAGCCCCCGGCAGTATTGGAGATCAAGCCGAAGTAGTCTTGACTGCCTAAATAATTTAGCCAGGGAAGGGGGGTGTCGGGTTGTGTGATCACATACTCGCGGCGTTGATCATCAAAATAACCGTAACGCATTACCTACTCCTCATGAAAAACCGGCGGTCAAAGTCCGCCGCCGGGCGCTAAAAATCCGAACCTGTAGAGTACTTTCCCCGGCTCTCACTGCCGGTTATGAACCGGGGAAAGCGGAAAGGGTTGTTAGGGTTGATATAAGTTTTGAAAATCGCCGGACAGCAACGATGCGCCGAACCAGGCAAGGCTCTGGTTGAAATAGTACTGGGATGTACCGCTCCAGTAACCATCGGCCAAAGCGCCACCCGCGTAGCCATAAAGCTGCTGCGCCAATAAGGATAACATATCCGTATCCTGGGCCGCCAACGCTGCCACGACCCACATGCCATTGGTGAGTTCGCTCTGGTAGCTGATCACCGAATTGCCCTGCATATCATACATACGAGCGATTTGATCCTGGGGCAGGCTGCGGAAGAAGGACATCGTACGCTTGGACCACTGGCAGGCACGGCTGTCGTTGAACCACAAGCAGTCCAGGCCGATACGCCAGGGGACGCGGATGGCGTCGTAGGTCATTTCGTACTTGCACTGATCGAGTGGGCGCTGGGTGTCGTTGCAGTAGTCGAAAGCATCGCCACCATCGGAAGCAGACCAGTCGGGCGCAAGGCCGAGATCGGCTCCATCGGTCAAAAACAGGGACCGATAGCCATAGGTGATCACAGGTTCCCAGCGATTGCCGCCTTCAAACTGATCGAAGATGCGGTACCAGGCGGGCATGAAGTAGGACAGGTTGAGAATGTCCTGGCCTTCGCCGCCCCAGGCATCACCGGGCGTGAGGTAACGGCCATCGGCCACTTCGTACTGGTAGATGGAGTCCAGCAGGGCGCGGGCACGATCTCCGTAGGGACGTTCGGCGTGCTGCGTCCATGCGCCGCGATCCACGAGGGATTGGGCGAAAATCAGCGCTACAGCGATGTCTTCTTCAGCATCGGTGGCCGAGTCGTAGCCGGTGATGGCTCCCGTGTTGTCGGCGCGCCAGTGGAAGAGGCCGGTAGATTCCTTCGCCATATACTGGTGGGCGGCGTTGTAGATGATGTCGAAGGTGGCCTGATCGTCCATCATGACGGCCATGAGCATGCCGTAGCCGATACCTTCGCTCACCGACTGGTAGTTTATGTTGGGATCGAAGACCAAGCCCATATTGTTTCCGCAGTTTTCACCGCAGAAGATGTAGTTGGCCTTGTAGCCTTCCCAGGTTGCTTTAACAATGTCACCCCAGGGAACGCCGTCCCAGTCAAAAGTCATTTCTTCTTCGCTGGGCTGGCTGGGCTGTGGGACTTCGGTCTGGCCGATTTCGTAGAACAGGCCGCGCCCAAAGACACTCGGATTCTGCCAGGAGGCGTCACCGGTGTCGGCGTTGGACCAGATCAGTTTCACGTCGCGGTCCTGCTGCGTCGCGCCGTTGGCCTGGACCTGGAAACCGATTTCGGTGCCGTGCGCCGCCTGGATATTCAGTTTTTCGAGCGGGACGGACGCTTCAAAGCCCCAGCCGTCAGTGGTTTTGAATACATAACCCTGAACTGACAAGGTTTCGCTGCGCACGCCGGTTAGGGTGAGCGCAGCGGGATCGGTGTTGCCGATGTCGGCGGCGTTGATATTGATCTGGTAGATGCCATCCTGGTAGACGCGGGACCAGAAGTCGCCAGTGACATTCAGGAAAAATTCAAGCGAGTCTTCGTTCCAGAATTCGTTGCCGTGCTGCCCCGCGATGATGTTTTGATCTTTCATCGTTATGGTGATGTAGAAATTTTCAGTGTCGGCGGCAACAGCAAAGGTAAAGGAACCATTTTCGGCGGGATCGGATGAGGTGCTGGTCCCTTTATCGACGGTGATGAACTCAACGCCTGCCCAGTCGGACAGATCACCGTCGAGGGTGATGGCAACCGGGAAAGGAATATAGACGATTTCGCCGGGGATACTGGCCGGAACCAAAAGATCGCCACCATCCTGCGCGGTGGCAATTCCACTAAGCAAGATCGTACACAGCAGAAAATAAGAGAAAACTCGTTTCACTTTTCTACTCCTGTGATCACCACACCCTGCATAAACACGCGCTGCGCGATAAAGAAGACTGCCAGCGGGATCAGCATGGTCAATACACCGGCTGCCATCATAAGATTTTGCTGGGATGAGTAGATTTGCGTGAAGCGCTGCAAGCCTACGGCCAAAACCTGATTGCTCGACTCGCCGCCGACGTAGATCAGCGGAGCCTGGAAATCGTTCCAGGAGAACAGGAAGTGGAAGAGATAAACCGCAACCAGAGCGGGACGGGCCGACGGAATGATCACGTACCAGAGAATCTTAAGCGGGTTGGCACCATCGACACGCGCGGCCTCATCGAGTTCGAGCGGGATGCCCATCATGTACTGGCGCAGCAGGAAGACGTTGTAGGCGTTGGCGAAGAAGTGCGGCACGATCAGCGGAGCCAGCGTACCGATCCAGCCTAACTTCTGGAAAACGATGTAGGTGGGGATCTGCGTTACCTGGGCGGGCAGAATAATGGTTGCCAGCAGGATGATAAACAGCACGTTGGAGAAAGGAATTTTGAAGCGCGTGAATCCATAGGCAACCAACGTGGCGGATGCCATCGCACCCAAACCGCTGACCAGTGCAACAAACGCCGTATTGCGCATCAGCAGGAAATAATCGATACGATCAACCGCATCCTCGAAGTTTTCGAAATGGGGTTTGAGCAGCCAGACACGATCCAAGCCGCGCGCGCGGATGCTTTTACCGGGACGCACAATCCGCTCCGGATTTTCAGGATCGATATAGGTATCCCCGAATTCTTTGGTGGTCGAGAGGAGGGCAAGCTGCTGTTCTTCGCCGTTGACCGGCACTTTGTAGAGGTCCAGATCAACCATCATATATTGGGGTGCCGCATCGGCCACCAGGGCTTCGAGCTGGAAGGGGGTGGGGCGTTGGCCTTCGGCAGGATCAACCCACTCACCGCGACCATCTTCTAAGGTGTTGACCAAAGCCAGCGTTTTTTCGCCGTCAGGTGTTTCAACCTTGTAGAGCGGCGCTTTGATGTTCCCAAAATCGGTGACTTTTTCGAGCTGCGCAATCGGAATCTGAAGCTGTTCAGGACCCAAGTCTTCGGGAACGGCACCCTCTTTCACGACATTTTGCCCGGTGAGCAAAATGAATTGGCCGGAGCCTTCATCGTACTGCTGGATCAGGGCATAACGCGCGGGGCGGCGCTGCCCGGCCAGGGTAATTTTGTAAACGGGGACCATCTGGCCCTCGTAATCGATGGTGAGTTCAACCTTGGTGTTGTAGTCGATGGTTTGGAAGGTATCGACCAGAACCGGCATGGCATCGGTAACGAGAGTTGCTGAGGTGACGGGTTCAGCTTCAGGATTTTCCGGATCAACCCACAACCCGGTGCCATCGGGCTGGATTTCGAGCAGCGCCATCGGCTTTTGCTCACCGTTCACAGCTACTGTATAAAGCGGCAAGTCCTTAGCCGAACCTTCTTCGGGCTGGTAATGGAAGACATCCAGCGTCTTTTGCGCGGTGTGGAAAGTTTTGGGTGAGCGCGGCAGAAGCGGGTGATCATCCGGATCGCTCAGTTGGACCGTGCTTTTGATGGCGGTGCTGCCCATATAGAGCAGTGGGCTAAGGTAAACCGTCGCCAGGAAAACCAGAAACATAAACAGCGTGCCCAAGCCGATCATTCTTCCGGCTTCGGATTTCAGATAACCACGCTGGCGATTTTCGTTGTTGGTGAAGAGTTCGAGAAAGCGCTTCATGTTAGGCCTTGCCTCCCGCCGCGTAATAGACCCACCGGTTAGATGTCCGGAAAACGGCAATCGTAATGAGAAGCACGATTACCAGCAGGAACCAAGCTAATGCTGACGCATAACCCATATTATAAAACTGATAGGCCTCGCGGTAGACGTGCAGGTTGTAGAAATACATGGACAGGTCATTACCACCCCGTCCAGCGGGAATGGTGATACTGTAGGCGATGACAAAATACTGGAATGTACCGATCAGACCGATCACCAGATTATAGAGGATAACCGGCGAGATCATCGGTATAGTGACATTGCGCAACTGCTGGAAATAGTTCGCGCCGTCCACACGCGCAGCCTCATATAGTTCGGTGGGAACATTTTGCAGGCCCGCCAAAAACATCAACATGGCGGTTCCAATACCCCAAGTGCCGATCAGTGTGAGCGCGGGAATAGCCCAGGATGGTTCCTGGAGCCAGCCCGGACCGTCAATTCCAAACGGAGCCAAAATGTAGACATTTAACCACCCGTCGGTATCGCGCAGGAACTGTTGGAAAACGGTCACGGCAGCTACGGCTGGAATAACGGTTGGCAAATAAAAGAGCGTGCGGAATACGGTAACGCCGGGAACACGCGTATTCGTCAGAATAGCGAGAAAGAGCGCGAGAATCAGGTTGGTTGGCAGGCTGAAAAGCGCAAAGGTTAACGTGACCTGGATGGATTTCCAGAACCGACGGTCCTTCGCCATCAGGCTATATTTGCCGATACGTGCTACTTCCTGGTAAAAGTCGCTGCCTTCGCTGGATGTCTCAGCGGCGACGGTTTCACCTTCGGCTGCGGGCTGATCTTCTTCCGTGGTGGCTGCCGCTTCTTCTTCCTCGTCATCCACGCTTTCAATACGGATAGAGAACATCCGCTGGTAGTGATCCAGACCGACATACTTCATGTCATTGGGATGCTGAACGTTATAGTCGGTCAGAGAGAGATAAAGAGACGCGGCCATCGGGGTAAAGATAAAGAGCAAAAAGCCCAATATCCACGGGGCGATGAAGACATAGCCCCACGCAATCTGGGCGCTGCGCGGCGTCATTGTTCGGCGGAGCGCGGGAAGACGCCACCACATCAGGAGGAGGGCGATTGGCCCCGCGATTGCGCCTACGACGAGTCCGATCAACAGACCACGTTTTGGATCCTGATGGAGTGACTTAAAAAGAGAGCGTGTAACAATACCGAGAACTGCGGCCCAGATCAAACTCCAGGTTATCAGGAATAAGGTTAAGTAGAAAGTCGATACAAAATCCATGGCTCACCTCGACAGGACCGACGCAGAGTATGAATGGGCTGCGTGTAAAGCGGTCTAACTCACTTCTGGGGTACAGATAGAATGATGGGGGCAGGTTGATACCCACCCCACATACATTATGATTGGTAAACAGCCAGCAAACTATTCGACAGGAGTGTCGAAGATGGCCTGAACTTCGGTGTTCAGCGCTTCGAGACCAGCCTGGCAGTCCACGGTTCCATCCGAACGCAGCGTGTTCCAGAAGAGTTCGAGGGCGTCCCACGCGCGAGCGTAGTTGGGCATGTAACCTTCGTGGTTGGGGGCGTCAAGGTATTCCAGGGCACCGTAAACCACGTCGAGGTTGAGCTGCGGGAAGGCTTCGAGCCAGGTCGCTTCCCATTCGCCACGGATGGAGAGACGGGCGGGGAGGCAGCCGTAGACTTTGCAGAGTTCGAGCGCTTGTTCGGGAGCCGACAACCACTTCAGAACCTGCCAAGCGGCGTCTTTGTTCTCGAAAGCGTCGAGGATGGCGAAGGTGTCAGCGTGAACGCGAGCGGTCGTGACGCCATTGCTGGCCTGCGGAACCGGGTAAACGTTCCAGCTATCGGTGAAAGCACCTTCGGTGATGGCGGTCTGCATGCCACCGAACAGCCAGGTGTGGCTGACGCCCATGGCAACGCGGCCCGACACGAAGGGGTTGGTCACGCCTTCGCCAATCGCGCCTTCAGCATCGGCGGTGGGGACGAAGGTGTCAACGAAGATACCGTTGTGATAGAAGTTGCAGGCTTCGAGCATTTCGGGCGAAGTGAAGTTGGCGGTCACAGTGCCGTCTTCATTCAGGATGACACCCGCGTCTGCCGGGCTGAAGACCTGGAAGGAAGCGCGGAAGTTGGTCCAGAAGGGATAGTAACCGTAAACTTCGATAGCGGCGGCATCAAAGCCTTCTTCGTCGGCATAAACGCCATTGGCATCCTGGGTCACGCTGATGGCTTTCGCCTGCAGGTCGGCCCATGTCCAGGCATCGTAGTCGGTGGGAGGCAGTTCAACGCCCGCTTCTTCGAAGAGGGTTTCGTTGACGAACACGAAGGAAGGATAGACACCGAGCGGCAGCGCGATGGTCTTGTCGCCGAGTTCGTACAGGCCGAAGCTGGTGGCGTCAAAGTCATCGAGTGCGAGTTCGGCGGCATCAGCTTCAACGTAGCTGGTGATGTCGGCCCACAGTTCGCTGGTTTCGTACACGGAACGAACGCCCGCCGGTCCTACAATCGCGGGGGGATCGCCAGCGGAGATGCGGGTGAGCAGCTCGTCACGGGCGGTGTCATTGTCATGGAATTCAAATTCGACTTTGATGTCTTCGTGCGCGGCGTTCCAGGCATCGGCCAGAGCGACCTGGGCAGCCTGCTGTTCGGGGAGATAACCCGTGCCAACGCCAACAAAAATCTTAATAGTGACGGGTTCCTGCGCCTGGGCGACAGGGGCTTTGCTGGTGTTGAATGGCATGGCTACCATTGTCACCAACACGATGAGAGGAAGTAAAACTTTGAAGAACTTCGACATTTGTTGCTCCTTATTTAAAAACTGAAATGCGAACGCAAAATGCGGGTAGTTTTTCATTGAGTGTTTCAGCTTGATTGCCACCTCCTTATGCGTGGGAACGGTCCCACGATCATAGAAAAAATTTTAAGCTGGAAATCCACATGATTCACGAATAACAAGTTGGGTTGGTAATGACACCTGATAGGGTGGCGTAATCGTTCCTTGAAGCAGGCCAATCAGCCCTTCAGTTGCCAGTTGACCAATGCGCAGCACCGACTGGCGGATAGTTGTCAGGGGCGGCGTGGCAAGGGTGGCAAAGGGCATATCATCAAAGCCGACGATAGCAATATCGTCGGGGACGCGCATTCCGGCTTCGCGGATGGCCCGCAGCGCGCCCATCGCCATATGATCACTGGCGACAAAAACAGCATCCGGTTTGTAAACAAGCAGGCGGCGCATGCCAGCGTACCCACCCGCTTCGGTAAAATCACCTTCGACGATCAGATTTTCATCCACTTCGCGGTTGAGGCGTTGGAGAGCCTGGCGGTATCCGATGAAGCGATCCATTCCAGAACCCAGTTCAAGACGCCCCGTAATAGTGCCGATCCGCCGCCGACCTAAACGCGCGAGATGTTCAACGGCTTGCTGCGCGCCCTGGCGATTCGTGGAGTCAACATAATTCATACGTTCGGCATCGTGCCAGGGATGTCCATTCATGACGAAGGTCCGACCACGTTCGAGTAAGGTCAGCGGAAGCAAGTCATGTTTGGGCGTGGAGGCCAAAATCAAACCATCTGCCATACGGCTATCCATCACGCGCGAATGGAGGTGTTCAACGTTGTCCTGTTCCTGCAACCAGAGCATGACATCGTAGTTGTTTTCGTTTGCGCAGCGCGTAATGCCCTGGATCAGGACGGCGAAGTAGGGATCGGTGAAAAGCTCATCGACAAGGTACGGGATATAGATACCGAGTACATTGCTACGTTGAGTAACCAGGGTGCGAGCTGCGACATTGGGGCGGTAATTATGTTCTTCAATGACTTTGAGTACCCGCTGGCGTGTCTCTTCGTTGACGTTGGGAGCATGGTTGAGGACGCGTGAAACGGTGGAGCGGGAAACGCCAGAGAGCCGTGCAATATCGCGGATATTAAGCTCACTTTTAGGCGTTACGTCATTCATAAACTGGGACCGTTCCCAATAAAGTTTAAATAAAAACGCAAAACCGATATTTACAGGCGTGACTCTAACTCAAAAAGCCAATACGCCGGACCGAATATACAAAATTTCTGAGAGATATTGAGAAGTTTGTGTGGGACCGCTCCCACAACTGTACTTAGTATAAAACCGATTTAACCGTTTTGTCAACAAGGAAATTACGTGAATTGCGCAATTTTGAAAACTCCCCCTTTTGTTTTCAAAAGGAGGAGCTTTCGTTTAGCCCATTGTTACTTCAACAACATGCGTTTGATCCGGTGACAGGAAGGGCACAACCTGGCCCTGGAGCGGCTGTCCATCGACGCGCAGGGAAACCACCCCTTTGCTCACATGGTTCGGGTTGCGAAATTCGATGTGATAGGTCACGCCCCGGCAGACACGCATCACTTTAAAACTGTCCCACCGGGTGGGGATACAGGGATCAATTAACAGCCCCTCGTAAGTGGGGCGAATTCCCAGGATAAACCGCGTTCCGGCCTGGTAGGCCCAGGATGCGGTACCGGAAAGCCAACTGTTACGCGCTAAACCGAATTGAGGGTGCTCATCGCCCAGAATATTCTGAGGATAGACGTAGGGTTCGCACTCAAACACATCAATGACATCGTTTTTCGCGGCAGGATTGATCTGATTGTAGTACTGGAAGGCGCGATCTCCGTTGCCGAGCATGGTTTCGGCAATCATCGCCCAGGGGTTGGCATGGAGGAAGATACCACCGTTCTCTTTGGCCCCCGGTGGATAGGTGCTGATGCCACCCACAATCGGATCGAAGCCATTGAAGCCCGGCGCGCTGAGTTTGATGCCGTTGGGCGTATTGAGCTTTTCGTAGACGGAATCCATTGCCGCGCGGCCCCGTTCGGGAGTCGCAAAACCGGACATGACCGCCCAGGATTGACCATTCACATAAATCTGCCCGTGTGAATTCTGGTGGGAACCGAGCGGGGTGCCATCCACATCAAAATAGCGGATATACCAGCGTCCATCCCAGCCGCAGTCGTTGACACGCGCTTTCATGTCATCGTAGTAGGCCTGATATTGTCCGGTAGGCTGCTGCAAGTGAGCGCAGAGTTCCATCATTTCAAGGAGCGCCACACCGTAGAGATGCGCGTTGAAGAGCGACTCGGCCCCTTTACGCAAGTTGACAGTATCGTTCCAGTCGGCATACCCCAGGAGCGGCAAGCCATGCGCGCCGGTATTGTCATGGGTGAACTGAATCGCCCGCTTCAGATGGTCAAAGACGGTACCCGATTCGAGCGGCTGATTCTGCTTGTCTTTTTCGTAGTAGGGGACGACTTCATCAAGCAAGGCGAAATCGCCGGTTTCCTTGAGATAAGCGGCTACTGCCAGCACAATCCACAGATGGTCGTCGCCGTAGTAATGCAAACGATCCTCATATTCCATCGCCTCACCTATCGCGCCGACCATCGTCAGGGGGTTAAGCTGGTGCATGGCTGAACCATTGCGCATCTGAACATGCATCAATTTCTTGAGCAGTTCTTTCCCCTCGTCGGGCATATGGGCCAAGACGCCCATGACATCCTGCGAACTGTCGCGGTACCCGATGCCGCGCTCGCCATAGCCGGTCTGATACAGCGACAGATAACGCGACCAGTTTTTGGTGGTGTGGCACTGGCGCGGATTATGAACATTTAGCATGCTGTTCATGCTGGCGTCGGGCGTTTCGACCTGAATCGTTGCCAGATAGGTATCCCAGAAATGCCGCAGTTCGGCCTGGGCTTCATCGACGTGATTTTCAGCGCGGTAGTAGGTGATCGAGGGGAGGGCCGCATCCAGACTAGCCGCCTGCCCCAATTGGGTGATCAGGCGCTTGGTTTCGCCCGGATTAAACAGCCCCAGATGGTGCAGCAGCGCCGCGACATTATCGCCGCGCCGCGCTTCGTAATTGCTCAATTCGGGCTGGGACAAACTGAGTGGTTTGGCCCAGGTGCCATATTCATGATTGCCGAGGAAACGAGGGCGATCTGATTCAAAGGACGAGACAGGCCGGTTAGACGTGAAATAGTTGATGCGTGTTTGCTTATGCATAAACGCGTAATTGACGAGGATGTTGCCACCATCAGCCGCCTCACTCTGCACGGTCTGGGGCACCCAGTCGGCATTGGTCAACTGTTTGAGCGCGTCAAAGTGGGTGTACTCGACGACTGGAATAACGTCAATTTCGAGCGCTTCGCCGCCCAGATTGGTAATCCGAATATCCCGAACTTCGACTTCTGCGCCCGTCGGGACGAAGATCGTTACATCCGTGCGGATACCGTAGAACTCGGATAGGATGCGGGTGTAACCCAGCCCGACATGGCATTCATAGCGGTCATACTGATCCAGGGTGGGCACATAGTAAGGCGAGAATAGCTGATAGCTGGTGCCACGCCTGACACGCACATAAAGCGTTTCGCCCTTAAATTCGGAGGCGGGAAGGAGCGCCAGATAGCGCGTAATGCGGTTGAGCGATGGGTCTTGCTTGCAGATCAAGGCCCCGCCCGTGTGATCCACAAAACCGCCGAAGGCCAGCGTGCCAATATAATTGATCCATTTCGCCGGGGTATGCGGATCAGTAATGACATACTCGTGGTGGGCGTCATCAAAATATCCATATTTCATGCTCAAAATTCCTTCTTGATCTATTCAGCGCTTTTTTCATCATACAACGTTTGGCTGCAGAATGGAATGGGAACGGTCCCATAAATTGTATAGAGAAGAAAAAATCCCTTCTCATCAAAATGGGAAGGGATTCGCGTGGGAGAAACCAGGGGGACCTTACTTTACTTTTTTGCCCTCAATTTTATCATAGGCATTGCGCACGGCCTGGAGCAGTTCTTCCAGGCTGTCCTCGCTGACCAATTCATCGGCACTGCCCGAAAGTATATCGACCTCGACAACCACATCCTCGCTGATGAACAGCACCCAAGTTGCCCGATCCTTCCGGGCGATCTCCGCCTTGACCTGCGTCCCGGCACGACTGTCTTCAAATTCCAACCCCTGCATCAACAGATCACGCTGGCGCTTGCCATAGGCGACGTCGGCGGCATCGGTGCTGGGATGGGCTTCGATTGTCACCCAGGCGATGGCATCATCCGGCCCTTCGTATTCCAGGGTGACATGGCCCATGCTGGTGACGGTATTTTGCCGAAGCTGAATTGTGCGGTTGTCCTGCTGCTCCCAGCTTGTGGTTTCAAGCGGGAGGTAGGACGCAAAATCTTTGGCTGTCTCACGCGGACTGGCTCCACAGGCTGACGCCAGAAAAATGACACCAAAAAAGAGGAGGAATACTTTTTTCATCGGACGATTTCCTTGTCCTAATGCTCGCCCAGGTAGGCAGCACGAACCATTTCATTCTGGCGGAGCGCTTCGGCAGAATCGGCCAGGATAATGTTGCCGGTTTGCAGTACATAGCCCCGGTGCGCGATTTGCAGCGCCATCAGGGCGTTTTGCTCGACCAGTAGAATCGTAGTTCCGTGCTGGTTCAGATATTCAATAATGCGGAAGATTTCGCGCACCAACAACGGCGCAAGCCCCATAGACGGCTCATCCAGCAGCAAAATGCGAGGTTTCGCCATTAAGGCGCGTCCGATTGCCAGCATCTGCTGTTCACCACCGGACAGCGTACCGCCCAACTGTTTACGACGCTCGCGCAGCCGGGGAAACGTCTGGAAGACAAATTCCAGGTCGTTGGCGATACCGGGCGGATCCTGGCGGGTGTAGGCCCCCATTTCCAGGTTTTCCATCACGGTCAGCCGCTGGAAAATTTTACGACCTTCGGGCGACTGCACCACGCCGCGCTGCACAATCAGGTCGGGCTTCAGGGGGGTGATGTCTTCGTCGTGCAACAGCACACGGCCTGATATATTGCGCACGATACCACAGATCGCGTTCAGCGTCGTGGTTTTACCCGCGCCATTTCCGCCGATCAGGGTTACAATTTCGCCTTCTTCAACGGTAAGCGATAAGCCCTTCAACGCATGGATTTTGCCGTAGTAGGCATGTAGATTCTCAACTTCAAGCAGAGCCATGATCGCCCCCGTTACGTATTCAAAAACTCAGAAACTAACTCGTCTGCTGGCGCGCCTAAGTAGGCTTCGATGACGAGCGGATCACGCTGGACATGTTCGGGCGAGCCTTCGGAAATTTTGCGCCCATAGTCCAACACCGTCACCTGATCGGAAATGCTCATGACCACTTTCATATCATGCTCAATCAGCAAAATCGTCAGGTGGCGTTCGTCGCGCAGGCGGCGGATAAAATGCATGGTTGCTTCCGTTTCCTGCGGATTCATCCCGGCGGCGGGTTCGTCCAACAGCAGGAGCAGCGGATCGCTGGCGAGCGCGCGGGCAATTTCCAGGCGGCGCTGGCTGCCATAGGGAAGATTGGTCGCCAGGGTATCGGCTTCGTCTTCCAACCCGACAAATTCCAGCAGCGAATAGGACTTTGCCAGAACCATATCTTCTTCCAGTACGTTGGCGGGCGGACGCACCAGTGCCCCCACTGGCGTACTTTGCAGGTTGACATGTGCGCCGACCATCACATTTTCGAGGACGGTCAGGCCGCTGAAAAGGTGAATACTCTGGAAAGTGCGAGCAATGCCGCGTTTGGTAATCTGATCGGGACGAAGCCCCTGAATCGGATGACCATTGAACCAGATTTCACCTTCTTCAGGTTTATAAAAACCGCTGATACAGTTGAAATAGGTCGTTTTACCCGCCCCATTGGGGCCGATTACGCTGGCAATCTGGTGTGGCAGGATGGACAGATCGAGATCGCCGATAGCGGTCAGACCACCAAATCGTTTGGTGACGCCGCGCGTTACGAGAAGGGGTGCTTGCTGCTCAGTAGTCATGCCGCTTTTCCATCCTGGGGCTGAGAAAACCGACGGGCGAGTTCCCGCGCACGGTTGCCCAACTGCGCAGGCGGAGTGGGTAGCAAACCTTGTGGGCGCAAGATTACCATTGCGACCAGAAGCGCGCCAAAGACCAGATAACGGTAAGTTTCCAGTTCGCGCAGGAGTTCCGGCATTCCGATCAGGACGATAGCACCGATCACAATGCCGGGGATACTGCCCATACCGCCGATGATGATCAGGCTCAAGACGGTGATCGACTCCTGCAAGGTGAAGTTGGCGGGATAAATGCTGCCGATACGGGCGGCCATCAACACGCCGCCGACACCGGCAAAGGCGGCCCCAATACCAAAGGCCATCACTTTGGTGCGGACTTTGTTCACGCCCATCGACTGGGCAATGTCTTCATCGCCGCCCATCGCATTCCAGGCGCGACCAATACGGGATTGGCGTAAACGCGCCGACACAAACGCAGTCAGCGCGGCTGCAAAGATCGCCACGTAAACCAGAGACAGATAGGTTACAGCGCCCTTAGCGTCATCAGGGATAGGACGCGGCAGGAGCAGCACACCCTGCGGCCCGCCAGTATAGTCGCGCTGGTTATTGATCACATCCTGGATAATTTCGCCGAAGCCGAGCGTCACAATGGCTAGATAGTCACCGCGCAGCCGCAGAACCGGAATACTCAACAAAACCCCAGTCACACCTGCCGCCAGCAGCCCGATGAGGGTACCCATCAGGAACGGGGACGCATTTTTGAACAGGCGGTGATACAGCCCGGTATTGTCCAGCACCACGGAAACCAGCAGACTCACGCCGATGCCTACCGCCGCCAGTAAAACGGTGATGCCCATCTGGGAGCGGGGTTCGAGATTGACCGACGATTGCTGCGCTTTCCGGGAGAGCTGGTACTGCTGCCAGAAATACAGGCCGACAAAAACCGCCAGAGTCGCCAGGATGATGGTAATTGTTACCCAACCGGTCAGGCGGATCACCGTCGCATCGTTGCCGGGGAATTTCAACTTCTGGGTATCAGGATCGACCTGATTAGAAGACAAGAAGGCATAGGCATAAGCGCCAATCGCAAAAAAGGCGACATAGCCTAAATTGAGCATACCGGCGTAACCGAGCACGATGTTGAGGCCCAGACCGAGGATCACATAGATGCCGACTTTGGTCACGACATCGTTCTGGTACTGATCCATAAATAAGGGCAGCAGCAGGAGCGTGCTGATTGCCAGTGTGGAGGCTATCTGTTTCTCGAAGTGCAGGGGGTTACGAAGTTGCAGCGCATTATAGGCCGTCACCGCGATGCCGACAGCCACCACAGCAAGAATACTGAGCGTCTGACTGCCGTGCGGCTGGCTGATCGGGGCGATCAGGTAATTTTCTTCAGCAACAATGCGTGAGATGGCGATTATGACGGCAACCGCGACCAAACCCAGGCAAACGGCTGACTGCGCCGGATAGTTCAGGCCCCAGGTTTTAGGCTGCGCGGCGCGGATAGACACTAAAGCCCAGATCACCACAATAAAGGACAACAACAGTTGGACTGTTTGCGCATTGGTGCCCAGATTATCGTCGTTGACCACGCTCAACCAAAACAACCCAAACAGAACAGCCGGGAATACAATCATTACCCAATGCAGAATGGGGTTGCCCTGTAAGCCACCTTTACTCTGCTGCCAATAACGAGCAATCTCGAAATGGATCGCCAGCCATGTGAGCGCCGCGCTGAGGGTTCCAGCGATGATCACGAGCAGCATAAAACCATAAACACCACCCAGACTCAGGTTAATATCGAGCCAGGGATCACCTTCCAGACCGAGTTTGAGATGGATGGATTGATCCTTGTCAAAGGTCAGCCGCATGGGATCGGTCCGCAGGGGTTCGCCTGCGGGATATTCTTCGGTGATCGGGTCACGTTCCGGGTTGGCGAACAGTTCAGATTCAGGAATACCCGTCAGCACATGGGTAGTTTGAAGCGTGATATTTTCGAAGTACTTCTCTTTGACATTAATGCCTTTGGTCTGCCACCGATTGATTAGCGCCAGCAGCAAAAAGACCACAATGGCCGCCGTCACCCCCATCAACAGGGCATTGCGAAGAAGATGCAAAAAATCCTGATCGGACAGCTTACGGCCCAGGCGATAACCAAAAAGCACAATGGTCAGGAACAGCGAAAAGGTAGCCAGATTTTCAAGCTTGGTTGGCAACCCTATCAGGATCAGGAAGCAGATGATCAGTCCAGCAATCCACCCCGCCGTGTATCCCGCGCGCAGGGATTCGCGCCATGTTTGGAAGCGTCTGTAAATCATAATTTAGACCTTCTTTTCCGAAAGCACTTCGCCAAAGAGTCCGGTGGGCCGGAAAATGAGTACCAGCACAAGCAAGCTGAAGGCGAGAACGTCTTTATATTCGGTGGGAATGCCTAGCAGACCAGGACCAAGTGCTTCGACCATCCCCAGGAAAAAACCGCCAAACATTGCGCCAGGAATGTTGCCAATGCCACCCAGCACCGCCGCCGTAAAAGCTTTGATGCCGGGCAGGAAACCGGAGCGGAAGTTGACCCCTGTGTTATAAAAGCCCACCATGACCCCGGCGGCACCGGCTAACGCGGCACCGAGGGCAAATGTAACCACGATCACGCGGTCGATGTTCACACCCATCAACGCCGCCGTATTTTTGTCTTCGGCAACGGAACGCATGGCGCGCCCCGTTTTAGAACGCTGAACAAATAAATACAGCCCGATCATCAGGAGAATCGATACCACGACAATCAGAATGCCGGTTTTGGGGACATTAAATGATCCCAGGCTCCCTAAATTAATCGTGACAGCCGTGCTGAGCAGTTTGGGCGCAACATAGTATTTAAAACCGGGGCCGAAGATATTTAACATGGACTGCTGGAGGAAAAACGATGCCCCAATGGCGCTGATCAACGGGGTTAAACGTGGGGCATGGCGCAGCGGGCGATAGGCAATCCGTTCAACCGCGATAGCGGTCAGCATGGAGGTTAACACCCCTGCACCAATGATGAAGATCATCGCCAGGACGGTGATCAGAACTTCATAAATATTAGGGGCATAACCGCCCAGTGCCAGCAACAGGCCGTATCCCACCAGCGCACCCAGAATAAAACGGAAGGGAATGCTAAAGTAGGTCATTAACCGCTGCGTGGCATCACTTTCGGCTGCCCGCTGCCGCCCGGATTTGAAGATGATATTGAGCGGGAGGAACATCAGCGCTACCAGGAGCGGCAGCATGACGGATGATACCGTCGCCGCGCCGGGTTCGAACACGCCATTACCCAAATCGGTCACATAGACCAGCGCGAAGTACCCCCCAAACGCGCCCATGACCAACACTTCGCCATGCGCGAAATTGATCATAAAGAGAATGCCATACACCAGCGTATAGCCCAGCGCGATCAGGGCATAAACGCCGCCTAACACTAACCCATTGGTTAGCTGCGTACACCAATAGGATGTGAACGCATGCGGTTCGGATTCGGCAACCGCGCCAACCCGGTTCGCAAACAACAGAAAAATGACGACGCCCGCCCAGTTGATGATGACACGGCTTGACGTCAGATTCTCCTCGCTGCGCATTCGAGAAATGACGATGCTGATGAGGGCTACGAATCCAGCGACGGTATAAGCCACCATCAAATAATAAAGGAGGTCTTCAAAAGTTTTATGCTGTGCATCCGGCGGAGTCCCGAAGAGACCGGAGGTCCGCCCGATGGCCCAAAAGACGCGCGTAAAGGCGAGCAGCGCCCCGTAAAAAAGGTAACGTCCACTCAGGTCATCGTAATCCAAATTCAGGCGTTCTGACCAGCGGACTTGAGTAATTTCCGCCATTGTTATCCTCACACAGTAGAAAATGACAATATTTACCAGCGCCATCCTTTTGTTTCGAATGGCGCTGGTGAGTTAGATCACAGTCGGAAAGGAGCAGGGGATCGACTACTCGGCTTCCATTTCAAGCAGGTCTTCTGGGACTTCCACAGAAACCCACTCACCGTCTTCGACGATGTTAATGCCGATTTGACCCGCGCCGCAGTCGCCCTTTTCGTCGCAAGTCAATGTGCCTGTCAAACCCTCGAATTCGGCAGTCGTTCGTACCGCTTCGACCAAGGCAGCACGATCAATCACCAAGTTGCCATCGGCATCCACTTCAGCTACCGCGTCAATCGCCTGGAGAATGATACGAGTCGAGTCATAGGCGTGCGCATGGAAGGGGCCTTGATCTTCGGGCCGGGTGCCAAACATTTCTTCATACTTGGCGTCGAATTCTTCGTTGGCGGTTTCGTCTTCGGGGCTTTGTACGAAGCTGGCATAAGAACCTTCTGCGGCTTCACCCGCACCGTCAATGAAAGCCTGCGCAAAGGTACCATCATCGCTGAAGAAGATCGCGTCTTCCATGCCAACCTGATTCTTCTGCGCAACAAGCAGGATAGCCTGTTCCTTGTAACCGCCGAAGAAGATCGCTTCAGGCTCGCCTGCCGCAACAAGAGTCAAAACACTGCGGAAGTCCTGGTCTTCGACATTAATACCTTCAAACGCAACCACTTCGCCGCCGAGCGCGGTGAATTCATCACGAACAACTTCGGCCAATCCCAGACCATAAGCGTCGTTGTCATTCAGGACGCCCAGTTTGCGAATGCCCAACACTTTGTACAGGTAGTGTGCGTCCACTTTACCCTGAACGTCATCACGGAAGGCGACGCGGTTGATCACCGACAGCCCACGCTCGGTTACGTTCGCGGCGGTGGCGCTGGGCGACACCATCGGGATCAGATAATCTTCGTAAACATCAGAAGCGGCAATGGTCGCGCCGGAGCAGATATGGCCGACAACCGCCACAATATCGGGATTGGAGACGACGCGGTTGGCAACTGTCGTGCCTTCGTCGGGGGAGCAGCGGTCATCTTCGACCAGGAATTCGACCTGGAAGCCCTGGATGCCACCGGCTTCGTTAATTTCGGCCAGCGCGACTTCGGCGGCCTGCTGAATATCCAGACCCATTTCCGCAATCGGGCCGGTCAGGTCCGTTACAACGGCGATTTTAATAGTTTCACCCGCCGGGATCACAACCTTGGTTTCATCGCTTTGGCCGTGAACCGGGTTAACAAAGAGCGCTAACAAAACAATCAGAAAAACAAATCGAAAGGACTTACGCATGGTGTGACTTCTCCTCAGCAAATTCAGATGGGCTTTTTCAGTGTGACACTTGGCGACTGCTGTATGACAAGGATTGCTCCCAACTACTATTCCGCCTGTGACACCACCTCCTTGGGGTACCTCACTTGATGCTTTTTCGAATCAGCCGATGGGAATGTTGCATAATTATAACGATTTCTCAAGGCGATTCAAAGGAACACAATTACTGAACCCCAGCGAAGGACAATTATACGTGATAAGTCCCACAGTCTTTTTAAGCAAAACGTACAAATAACGCAGAAAATAGGCGCGCCAAACCTGCCTGACTGGTTCGGCTGATACCCCACAACCAGCATCTCGCCGCCATGAGTACAAAAACGAGCCTGAGCCGGGTTAGTGGTACCGCAAGAGGGGCACTGCATAGGTTCTATCCTTAAACTGGGGTGGCAATTAAACCCAATTATAACCAAGAAATTCATTCAGGTTGTTGAGGGTTAAAGCCTGTACCGGAGCCAACTTGATCCAAATCATTTGTCTGAACCGCCGGGATTATACGCTGTGCTGGCAAATCTTTAGAATATAGTAAACGCTGGAAAAACTGCTGATGGAGGCTCAATGATGGACGACCCTTTGCAGACGTATCGCCAAAAGCGCAATTTTGACCTGACCCGTGAACCATCGGGACAGCATCCCCCCACGCCAGGCGAGCAGCACCGGTTTGTTGTGCAGAAACATGCAGCTTCACGGCTGCACTATGACTTTCGTATCGAGGTGGATGGGGTGCTCAAATCGTGGGCCGTTCCTAAAGGCCCATCCACTAATCCGAGTGACAAACGTCTTGCCATGCCGACAGAAGATCATCCGATTGAATACCTGACTTTTGAAGGGGTGATCCCCGAAGGCGGATATGGCGCAGGCCGGATGATTGTCTGGGATACCGGTGTTTATGAAAATCTCAAGGAAGGTTCGTTGTCACAGGCGCTGCAAAACGGGCGCATCGAAATGAAGCTGATGGGCCACAAGCTGAAAGGCGGTTTTGCGTTGATCCGCACCGGAAAGCCGGACGAAGAAGAACGCTGGCTCCTGATTAAGATCAAAGATGAACTGGCTGACACTGAACATGATATTCTAAAAACCGCGCCGCAGTCTGTATTGAGCGGGCGGACAATCGAGGAGCTGTGCTAAGGCTGGAACTGGTCAAATCCTGTGGGCTTAGTTATAACGATACAGTATATGTGTCGATAAAAAGGAATTATTCGGTTATGGAACTGACCGATCTAACCTATGAACAACCTTTACAAGTCATGCATCATGTGAATGGTTATGCGATTCGTCCGGGAAATCCGCTGCCGTTTGGAGCCAGTCTGGTACCCGGCGGCGTTAATTTTTCAATTTATTCGCACGCGGCAACGACCTGTACACTGGTCTTGTTTGACAAGAATGGGATTTTGCCAAGCGCCGAAATTCCTATCCCTGCCGCTTACCGAGTCGGGGATGTGTTCCCGATCATTGTGTTAGGGCTGGATTACGAGCAGATTGAGTACGGCTTTCGCCTGGATGGACCTTTCGATCCCCTGGTGGGGCACCGTTTTGATCGGGAAGCCCTTATTCTCGACCCCTATGCCAAAGCGGTGGGTGGACGTGCGGTATGGGGCACTACGTTTAATCCCCACATCCCCTACCGGGCACAGATTGTGAAAGATAACTTCGATTGGGGGCTGGATCGGCCTCTGGCGACCCCAATTGAAGACCTTGTGATTTACGAGATGCATGTGCGGGGCTTCACCCGGCATGCGTCGTCGGGGGTGCGGCATCCCGGCACCTATGACGCGATCATGGAAAAAATCCCCTACCTCAGCGAGTTGGGGATCAACTGCGTTGAACTCATGCCCATTTTTGAATTCGATGAATTCGAGCATTCTCGCCGCAACCCCGACACGGGCGAACTGCTCTTGAATTATTGGGGATACAGCCCGGTTGCTTTTTTCGCGCCTAAAGCAGGATATGCCGCAGCGGGCGAAAGCGGCGGCGCGATTAATGAGTTGAAGGGGTTGATCAAAACACTGCATGAAAACGGCATCGAAGTCATCCTGGATGTGGTATTCAATCACACCGCCGAAGGGAATGAAAAGGGGCCGACTATTTCATTCAAAGGGCTAGATAACAAACTCTACTATATCCTCACGCCCGAAGGATACTACTATAACTTCAGCGGCACGGGAAATACTTTTAACTGCAACCACCCCACCGTCAGACGAATGATTCTGGACTGCCTGCGCTATTGGGTTTCCGATTATCATGTGGATGGCTTTCGCTTCGATCTGGCCTCGATTCTGACGCGTGATGTAGACGGTATGCCCTTACCCGATCCACCGCTGCTGCGCGAGCTGGCCTTTGATCCGATTTTGGGGAGCACCAAACTGATCGCGGAACCCTGGGATGCCGATGGCTTGTATCACCTGGGCAAGTTTCCGGCGTATGGCCGCTGGGCGGAATGGAACGGACAATATCGCGATACGCTGCGCAAATTTCTAAAAGGCGATACGGGACAAGTGGGCGCGATGGGTCAAGCACTGCAAGGCTCCCCCAATTTGTATCCGAGGCGGGGGCCGATTGCGACGATCAACTTTATCACGGCGCATGATGGTTTTACGCTGATGGACCTCGTCTCGTACAACGAAAAATGTAACGGCAATAACTTTGAACCCGGTGATAACGGGGGCAATGATAATAACTGTTGGAACTGTGGCGTTGAAGGTCCGACAAATGATCCCGAAGTGAATGCGCTGCGACGGCGGCAGATTAAAAATGCGGTAGCGATGCTGCTGGTCAGTCAGGGGGTCCCGATGCTGCTGATGGGCGACGAAATTGGACGGACCCAGCGCGGCAATAACAACGCCTACTGCCAGGACTCAGACATCAGTTGGATGGATTGGCGTTTCCTGGAGCAGAATGGCGACCTGTTTCACTTTTTCAAAGCCTGCATTACCTTTCGCCGTGCCCATCCCGTTTTGCGCAACGGCTATTTTCTGCGCAACGAAGATTACTTAAAGCTCGGATACTCCGATATAAGCTGGCACGGTCTGAAAACCATGAAAGCCGACTGGACCGATAAAAGCCATGTGCTGGCGTTTATGTTGTGCGGTGATTATGCTAAAGGCGGCCTGGCGAAGGATCAGCACATTTATGTAGCGTTGAATATGCACTGGCAGGATCATACCTTTGAGCTTCCCGCCTGTCCCCATCACGGTTTGTGGCATCTCTTCACCGATACGGGCACGGGAGCCGTTTATTGGCCAGGGTATGAAGTCTGCCTGGAAAATCAAAAATTACTGCGGCTGAAGTCGCATGCTGTAGCCATTCTGGTCGGTAAATAGAATTCGGGGGCAGGCGGACTAATCCACGTTTAACATGATCTGCGCCCGTTGCAGCATTCTTTGTGCGCCCTCATACGCCAGCAGAGTCAACGCTTCGTCAAAGCTGGCCCAGCGCACCGCTTCCATTTCCGCGTCGCGTTCCGTCTCGCTGCCCGCTTCATATTCCATGAGGAAGTAGTAGACTGATTTAAAGACCCGCTCACCATGCGACACATAAATATAACGTTCGGGTTCTCCCATCGACGCCCTCACGTTGGCTTTGACGCCGACTTCCTCCTGGACTTCGCGCAAAGCGGCGGTTTCCAGCGCTTCATCTTTGTTCACCAACCCTTTGGGGAACACCCAGCGGTGATACCCGGCATCTTTACAGATCAGCACTTCGTACACATCCCCGCTGCGGCGGTACACGATGCCGCCGGCTGATACTTCATTCCGTGATTTCAATGCTCCGCCTCCTCAATCTTAGGAATATTTTGTCTCCACGCAGTAAATAAAACAGGCAACTGGCGATAGTGATCAGGGTTATGCCCGTTCCCCAGTAGAACAGGGGCGGGCGGTATAAAAATTGCACATGATGTGAGCCAGGCGACAGAACGACGCCGGTTAATCCCCCCACCGACTCTAGTTTTGCCGGGCGTCCATCGACTTTCACCTTCCACCCAGGATAGGCGCGTTCCTGGATAACCACCACCGTCTCAAATCCTGCGTTTGGTACCTCAAGTTTGATGGTATCCGGGTATCGTGTATAAGAAAAAATCGGCGTTGTAATCGACAGCAGCAGACTTTCATCCGTATTTCGGAGCAGCGACAGGGGGATAGTAAAAGCATAGTCCAACGTTTCAACCGGATTGCGGTACAGGCAGTTGGCGATAGGGGTTCCCTCAACCGCTTCATAATCCCGACTCGTGAACCATTCCCGATCCTGTGCGTTCGTAGCGATGCCATATTCGGCGGTCATTTGGGTCAGATCAAACCGGGTGAGGGTCGATTTTTGGGAAATGGGATAGTAGTCTGCCGAAATATTGGACAGCCGGACACGCTGATCCAGGAAAACATAAACGGTGTTGTAATCCCACCGGAAAACGGTGAGTTCCTCGCCGGGGTGGTGTTCTCGCAGCCACGCGATACACGTATTGGTAACATAGGCATCATAGCGGGCATTGTGCTCTTCAGGCTGTGCCATGATATGCCACTGGGTCACGACCTGCCAGGCTGCCGCGCCGCCGCTCAACGCCAGCACGCCCATCGCCACATAGATCATACTGTGCGCGGCGCGGGGAACCCTGGCATTTTGCCGCTTGAGCGCCTGCCACAACATATCCACGCGCAGCACCACCAATACGCCTATCCAGAAGGAAGCCACTGCCAGCGCCCGCCCCACAAAGCGCCATTGGTCGAGCAGCGGCACATGCTGGTACAGCCAGACAATCGATGGATACCCGCCTGATCCCCATAACGTGAAGAATAGAATTGATACGCTTCCGACCATCCAGATCCGCCAATTCGCGCGGGATGACCATCCAAACGGCAGCAGCGCCGCCATCAACATCAGAAACCAGAAGGGAATAATATAGCTGTAGTAAAATTCCCAGTTTCCTGGGGCCAGATGGCGCTGATACAGGCTGAAATCGCCATTAAAATACTGTTCGATGACGCGCGTGATGTCGGAGACTCGCCCCCCGGTGGGATCACCAGCATGTCCACCGATATAATCGCGCTGAACCCACAGCGGCAGCAGGGTGATCGCGCACAATCCGAGCATGAGCAGCGCCGCCCATTCCAGCCGCCGCAGCGCAAACCAGTTCACCCCGCGCCGCGAAATGATGTGTGGTGAGATAAGCAGGGCAACCACCACGAGCATCGGCAGCGTGTACCAGATATTGCCTGCCCAGAACAGCAGCGCGCCCATTACCGCCGTAAGCACCACCGGCCAACGCTGCCCTGGCTGGTGACAGATCGCCAGCACACCGCCCACAATCCAGGGGAAATAAGCCTGACTCACACCCAGTTGAAAATATCCGGTCCCGATCATGGCGTGCATGTTACCTTTGCCCAGCACCAAAAGACCCAGCAGCACGCGCCCCAGGCTTCCCAGGCCCAGTATATGTCCCAAAAACCACCCGCCCACCCCCGCCAGCAGCGCGTAGAGCACAACGCTGATTTTGATGCCGTTCACACCGCCCCACAGCAGCGCGGGCAGGGTGCTGATCGGATTAAACACGAAAGCAAATGGATTATCGACCAGGGGTTCGCCCGTTTCCAGCCAGGGCTGCCACAGGGGGATATAACCATATTCCCGCAAATTTAGCGCCGAGAAATAGGCTGAACTGGTCAGCCATTCCGCTTCGCCCCCTGGCAAACGTTCCGTTTCATCCAGATTCGCAAAAGGCCGTGAGGCCCATAGGGCGGCGCAGACAATCAGTAGAATTTCTACCAACAAAACAGGGCGCGGAATTCGCTGTTTTTCAGGCTGCGCCGGGGGTATTGTGGGGTGAAATAGAAGCTGGATGAGCAGCCGTGCTCCCGCCTGGGGCTGCCGCTTCCCCACCAGTAGATACCACACCGCCGCCAGCGACAAACAGATAAACAGCACAGTCGATACCCAGCGCGGCAAACTGATCAGTGCCAGCGCCAGCATGATCGCCAGCACGATCACAGCCAGCCACCGGAAATGGGAGACTTTGTTCATAGGGTAACCTTGTCTCGAAATCAGCTATAGTTTAGTGGGGTTCCATGGGGAAGACAACGCGAAATGTGCTCCCTTGGCGCGGCTTACTTTTAACTTCGATCTGACCATTATGCAAGTCCACCACCTTTTTGGCAATGGCCAGACCCAATCCGACCCCGCCTGTGCGGGCTGACCGGGCCTTATCAACCCGGTAGAGCCGGTTGAAAATGTGGGGCAAATCGTCCTGGTTGATCCCACAGCCCGTATCCTGAACAGTGACAATCGCATTTTGCGCTTCTATTGAGGTTCGAATCGTAATCATTCCTTCTGACGGTGTGAACTGCACTGCATTCTGGACCAGTTCGGATAATGCTCGTTCTAATTCAGCTTCATCCGCCAGGATCATAGGTGCTTGAGGGGTCAGTTTGAGGTCCAGGCGGAGATTCTTTTCTTCGATGGACGACATAAGCTGGCTCACGGCATCTTCAACCACACGATTAAGCGCGAGGGAACGCATCGACAAGGTTGCATCACTATCCAGGCGTGTCATCGTCAACAGGCCTTCAAGCAGTTGGGCAAGCCGTTCTGTTTGGCGATAGATGAGCAAAACATGCTGTTTTTGATGTTCAGGATCGTGAATCTTTTGGATTAAATAAGCGCTGGTGTTAATGGTCGACAAAGGGGTCTTGAAATCATGTGAAATATCCCGGACGAAATCGGTTATCAGCCGCACGCGTTCTCGTTCGGCAAAGGCTTGTCGTTCGGCCTGTCGATGCGCCGTAATGTCCATAAGAGCCGCTACCCCACCCACGACCTGTCCATCTTCATTACGAATAGGCGCGGCAGAACTCAGGATCGTGACCTGTGTGCCATCCTGACGTTCCAGGAGGATCACTTCCCCGTTGATCGTTTCCCCCGCTTGCAGCGCCCGCGCCAATCCCCAATCTTCTGCTTGTATTAACTGTCCGGAGTTCGGATGCCTTCCTTTATATATGCTGTAGTCTCGAATGCTTTTCGCCAGCGGAACCGAACCGCCGAGAATGCGCGCCATTTCATCATTGGTTTCAACGATTCGCCCCACAGCATCCGCAATCAATACACCGACGGGCAGCGCGGCTAACACGGTGCGCAGTTGTCGCCGCTGCTGCAACGCGCGATTATGCGCTTGAGCAATAAGCTGTTCAGCCCATTTGCGTTCGGTAATATCGCGCGCAATTGCGGATATACCAATGATCCGCCCTTCATCATCGCGAATCGGGGAGGCAGTCAAAGAAATTTCTAAGATAGTCCCATCTTTGCGGAGCCGTTTGGTTTCAAAAGAGATGATCCGTTCTCCCCGCTTCAGGCTGTTCAGTAAATATTGGTGTTCGTCTTCATATTCCGGGGGGGTTAATATCGTAATCGGTTGGCCCAACGCTTCTTCAGCTTTGTATCCATAAACCCGTTCGGCTCCGCGGTTCCAGGTGACAATCACCCCGTCCAGGTTACGCCCAATAATAGGATCATCGGAATGTTGCAGAACGGCGGAGAGATAAAGCTGATCTTCTTCTGAACACGGAAATTCAGTCACACTGCGCAGATGCCAGTGCAGCATGTGGTTGATTTGCCAGCAGGTCACATTTGCCCGAAAGTTTGTTCCCGTTGCGGTTCGGACGGCAACACCATATTTTTGTATTTTATCCTCAAGGTCAAGCCATGAAATCCACGTTTTGAACTCTATTTGATCCGCTTCGGTAACAAACGTACTTAAAGCCTTCCCAACAATTAATTCGCCCGATGAATCGAAGAATTGTTCCGCGGCTTCGTTCGCATCGATGATTTGTAGTTGGGTATCGGTGAGCAAATAGGCATCGGGCGCCGCTTTAAACAAAGCTTGATAATGCTGTTTTTCAGCCTCAAGTTTACGGTATGCCGATGCTAACTGTTCATAAGTCGGATCATCTCCTCGCAACACGTAAGTTCCACCAGTTTAACTACCTTTTAATAAATTTTAGACTAATATTGCGCAGATCACTAACAAATTAACCATTAAAGTTCACCATCCAGGTTAGTATGTGAACGGTGATGACAGGATTGAACATATTCTCTAGGTGCCCCTTTACAATGCAGAACTCAAGGGGGGTTATTCGCTGTCCACGACACCGCGAGAACGAAGGGCTTGCATCAACTGTTCATAGCTGATGCCATACCGGGCTGCTACTTCTTTCGCATAACTGCGGCCCATCGGTGGACCGGGAATAATCCTGAAGGTTTGGCTGACTTCGCCATTATGGCTGTCACCCACCACCGAAATTAAACTGGCAACATTGCTGTCACCTGGAATCTCAACATTTAATGTATCAACTTGTTCCGCCAGTTCATGCAAATGAGTCGCATAGATAGCACGCGCACCCAATCGTCGCAAGACGGCCACAATATCCCGCGCGAGATAGAGGCTTTCGCCAAAACTTGTGCTGGACAATGACTCATTGAGCAGAACCAAACTGTAGCGGGTGACTTGAGCAAATATTTCGCTCAACCGGCGCGATTCTTCACCCAACCGCCCGGCTTCCATTTCTGGCGCTTCCTGAACCGGAAAATGCGTAAAGATGCTGTCTACCGGGCTGACCTTTGCACCGCTTCCGGGAACATAGAGTCCGGCCTGCGCCAACACATGGATTAATCCAATGGCTTGTGTATAGGTTGTTTTGCCGCCCTGGTTTGGCCCTGTCAGGATAAAAATTCGTGCATTGGAGTCAAACTTCACGTCATTTTTGACAACGAGGGCTTCTAACTGTTTTTCGCCTTTTGCCAACAGCCGGATCGCCAGGTTGAGATTATACGTTTCCGATGCTTCACAGGTACGTTCCTGCTGTGGGCAGATTTCTGGACGACAGATTGGCAATCCGGCTGCGGTGAGCTGGTTGAACAATTCCACAGCGCCCAGGTAAAACGCGAGTTCAATTTTTAGTGTGCCCAAAAACTGCGTATTGATGCGTGTGTAACGCTGTAAGGCATCGGCTACCGGACGGCTTGCCTGCTTGACCACCTGCGCCAGATCGCGGAACAACGGGTACATCATCGGATCGCTGAGATCAACACCAGAAGGACTGATCGAGTTCGAAACCGTATGCAGCCCCGCGATCCCTTCCCATTCATTGGGGATGTTAAACAATACGCCGAGCAGCGATGATCCTAATCCCCGAAACTTCTTTTTGTTGATCGAGAGCAAGGTTGCCCCCACCGGGCGAAGCTGCTCATCCAGATTAACCCCGATGGTGATGCTGGCAATGCTGCGCACTTGGGACAGCATCTCCGGCAGTTCAGCGGCCAGCGACTGAAAATCCTTGCTGTTTGCGATCTCCGTGATCCGGTCCTTTAAGCGCCGCAGTCCGTCAGATTCTAACGTTCGTTGGATCAGCAGATCATGTAATCCGCTGACACATGTGACATAACTTTCGAGTTGTCCCACTCGCCATACAATTTCATGCAGCGGTGTGTGCCCGGAACGCTGCGTATACCCGAAATGATCCAGCGCTTCAATTTCGGGCAGCAATTTGTTCAGCCCACTGACCAGTTCAGGGTGCTCAAAAAATTCCGTCAGGATGGCCTGACGGTAATTGATAACAGCCGACGAATCGCACAGATTGAGCAGGACAGATCGAATTTCACTTGTGTAACGGCGCGACGGCACGAGCGCCGCGACAGTATGATCCAGGTCGAGGTCGGTAATCGCATGGGCATTCAACCGCACCGAATCAGATCGCTGGTAGTCCGGCGGCCATAACAAACTGAGATCATACGGTGAACGGTTGAATGCCATGAATTCACTTGTAGCCGGGAGGTTTAGCGCAGGGCGGTGACAAATTCACGCGCTGCCGCTGCGCCGCCCGAACCCGCAGTGCGAATCAGCGCGCTGCCGACGATAAAACCATCCACCAGTTTGCTCACCATCTGCACCTGTTCCGCCTGGCTGATGCCAAAGCCCATCACCAACGGTTGATTGGTTTTCTCGCGCACCCGCTCGATAAAGGCGGTTAAATCCGCCGGTAGTTCCGTCCGCGCGCCGGTCACGCCCGTCACCGACACCACATAAATGAATCCGGTTGCCTGTTGGCCCACCAGTTCGATTCGGGTTTTGTTGCTTGTCGGAGCCAGGAAAAACACCAGCGCCAAACCTTCTTTCGCGCAGGCTGACATCAACAGGTGGGCTTCTTCCGGCGGCAGATCAGGAATGATCAGGCCATCGGCGCCCGCAGATTTGGCGTCATGCACGAACTTTTCCGGTCCATAGGCCAGCACCGGATTTAAATAGCCCATCAGCAGCATCGGCTGTGTCACGCCGCGCGCCCGCAGTTCACGCACCGCATCCAGGCAAACGCGGGTTGTCGTGCCATTTTCGAGTGCGATCTGTGTGGCTGCTTGAATCGTCGGTCCGTCGGCCAGCGGATCGCTGAACGGCACACCGATTTCAAAGCCATCTACGCCTTCTTCCGCGAGAGCGGTAATGATGTCGAGCGACTCGGCATAGGACGGATACCCGATAGGGAAATAGGGCAGAAACGCCGCGCGCTGTTGAGATCGCGCTCGCGCAAACATAGCAGCAATCGCATCCAGTCCCGTTTTCACCGCTGTTCCCCCAATTCCTTAATCACCGTATCCAAATCCTTATCGCCGCGCCCGGACAGGTTGACCAGGACAACGGCATTTTTCGGCAACTGCGGCGCATAACGGATCACTTCTGCGACGGCATGTGAACTTTCCAACGCCGGGATGATGCCTTCCAGTTTGCATAGCATTTGGAATGCTTCAAGCGCGGCATCATCATTCGCTGTGGTGTAATACGCGCGCTCCATCTTGCGCAGATAAGCATGTTCGGGGCCAACCGACGCATAATCCAGCCCGGCGGAAATGCTGTGTGTATTCCGAATCTGCCCATCCTCATCTTGCAGCACAAAAGATCGGGTTCCTTGCAGCACACCTGGCCTGCCAATACGCGGATCAGCAAACCGCGCCGCGTGTTCGCCGCTTTCGATCCCGCGTCCGCCCGCTTCGACCCCGATTAGATCCACATCGGCATCATCACGGAAGGCATGAAACAGCCCAATGGCATTACTGCCGCCGCCCACGCAGGCGATACATGCATCCGGCAGACGCCCTACTTCGTCCAACATCTGCTGCCGCGCCTCGATTCCGATCACGCTCTGGAAATCGCGGACCATGCGCGGATACGGATGTGGTCCTAATGCTGAGCCGAGTAAATAGTGCGTGGTGCGCACATTTGTAACCCAGTCGCGGATAGCCTCATTGATGGCATCCTTCAGCGTGCGGCTGCCGCTTTCTACCGGGATCACTTCGGTGCCCAGCAGTTGCATGCGAAAAACGTTCGGCTGCTGCCGCGCCATATCCACACTGCCCATGTATACATGACATTCGAGGCCGAGCAGCGCCGCCACCGTTGCGCTGGCGACTCCATGCTGACCTGCACCCGTTTCGGCCACAATGCGTCGTTTGCCCATCCGCTGGGCCAGGAGTGCCTGCCCCAGTGCATTATTGATCTTATGTGCGCCGGTATGGGCTAAATCTTCGCGCTTCAGATAAATCTGCGCGCCGCCCAGATGTTCCGACAGCCGTTTTGCATACGTGATTGGCGTCGGACGCCCCGTATAGGTCCGCTGTAGTTCCGCGAACTGCGTCTGAAATTCAGGATCGACCAGCGCGGCCTCGTAAGCGGCTGTCAATTCATCCAATGCCGGGATCAGTGTCTCCGGCACGAATCGCCCGCCGAACTCCCCGAAATAGCCGCGTTCGTCGGGTACATTTTGTCCTTGCATCATTTATCTACCTACTGTTAAACTCCGGCGCTCCATCAGAACCACATTGCTCCAAACTCCGTGCAATTGACCAATTCGCTCCCGATAACCAACTTCGCGGAAGCCGCAAAGCCGATGCAATCTGATACTGGCGGCATTATTGGACATAATGCCGGCTTGTAACGTCCACAGCCCGCACCGCTCGGATTCTTCGATCAGGGCGTTGAGTAAGGTCTTACCGATTCCTTGTCCGCGCGCCGCTGCGCCAATATAAACGCTGACTTCCGCCACACCCGCATACACGGCCCGGCTGGAATACGGACTTAGCGCCGCCCAGCCAAGCACTTGTCCATCCCGTTTGGCGACCAATCGGCAGACCGCCAGATGCGCTTTGTCCCAAATTTCCCATTCAGGTGACGTTAATTCAAAGGTGGCGAGTCCTGTATCGATTCCTTCCTGATAAATCGCTCGAACCGCATCCCAATCAGCAGGATTCATCGGCTCAATTGTCACGTCCATAGTTATCTCCAGAAGCCAAACGCACGGCTTCAATAAACGCCTGGACTTTCTCCCGATCCTTAACGCCCGGCGTGCCGTTTTCGACGCCGCTTGCCACATCGACGGCCCAGGGCTGAATTGCCTGTACGCGCGCGGCAACATTGTCGGGATTCAAGCCCCCGGCCAACATCAAACGCGGCACCAGCGCTTTAGCCGCTAACGCGGCCTCGATGCTCGCCTGTTCGCCCGTACCGCCATATAACTCTTTGTGGTAGGCATCGACCAGGATGGAAGGCATTCGCTCATCCGATGGTGCATGCCGAATATACTGTACCGCTTGATCACAGGCTTCGTTAAGCTGGCGAGGACGAATCGCTTTGATCACGGGACGGTCCAGCCGAGACAAAAAATTACTCGGTTCGTCGCCGCTCAACTGCGCCAGGTCCAACCCTGCGTCATCCATTATTTGCCGGATACTCTCGCGGCTCTCGTTGACAAACACACCCACCAGCAGCGGACAGTCTGCGCCAAAGTTCTGCCGCAGCGCATCCACAATCAAACCTGCGGTGCCAGGCGCGACATAACGCGGTGTTTTGCGGTAAAAATTGAAGCCGAGCATATCCGCGCCCAGTTCAGCACAGGCCAGCGCGTCTTCCAGGGTCGTGATGCCGCAAATTTTGACGTATGTCATGCGCCTCGCTCCTGACTGCTTAGATCGCGCACCTGCGCCGCGATATTTTCTGCCTTGACCAGCGCTTCGCCAACCAGCACCGCATGCACGCCTAATTCGCCCATTTTCCGCACGTCATCTCCGGTGAAGATGCCGCTTTCTGCAACCACTGTGATCTCTGGCGGAATCAACTTAATGAGGCGCGCGGTCGTGTCCAAATCCACCTCAAACGTCTTTAGATCACGGTTATTGATGCCGATGATCTGTGGGCTGATACGCAAAGCCCGCTCCAGTTCCTGTTCGTTATGCACTTCGACCAGCGCCGCCATATCGAAATCGGAGATCAGCGAATAGAAGTCATCCAACTGCACGTCATCTAACACGGCAGTAATGAGCAGGATTGCGTCCGCACCCGCTGCGCGGCTCTGGTACACCTGAAACTCATCGATCAGAAAATCCTTGCGCAGCACCGGCACTTTAACCGCGCGCCGTACGACGGCCAGATCGTTCAAGTGACCCTTAAAAAATTCCTGATCTGTCAGCACAGAGATCGCCGCCGCGCCGTTTTGATCGTAGGTTTGGCCGAGCGCCAGCGGGTCAAACGGATCGATCAGAATGCCGCGTGACGGTGATGCATGTTTGATCTCGGCAATGAGGGCCACTGTATCGCGCCGCAGCGCCGCCACAAAATCGCGCGGGTTGGGCGCAATGTTCACTGCCGCCGTCATGTGCGCGGAGGCAACTCTGGATTTCCCCTGCGCGAGTTCCTGTATCTTTTGTTCTAAAATTTTGTCTAATATTGTATTCGTGCGAATAAAGTGATCAGGCATGGGCAAGTTCCCGGCTATACTCAATTAACTGGTTAAGTTTGGCGAGAGCCGCACCGTTCGAAATGATCTCTTTGGCAAGCTCAATGCCATCCTTAATATTATCAACCTTCCCGCCTGCAACCAAAGCCGCCCCAGAATTGAGTAAAACCACGTCGCGCTTGGCGCTGTTGAGGGTGCCGCTCAAGATACCGTTCAGGATCGCCGCATTGGTCGCTGCATCGCCGCCAACCAGATCAGAGATGTGCGCCGGTTCGAGATCATAATCGGTGGGATCAAGTTCATAACTCTGAACAGCGCCATTTTGATAATGGCTGATCTGGTTGGGGCCTGTCGTCGTCAATTCGTCCAAGCCGCCATAACCGCAGACCACAAGCGCAGATTTGGAGCCAAGTTCGCCTAACACATGCGCGATAAAGTCGGTTAAATCCTGCGCAAAAACGCCCATCAACTGCCGCTGTGCGCCTGCCGGATTGGTCAGCGGACCAAGCAGATTAAAGATTGTGCGCACAGCAAGCTGACGGCGCGGCCCAATCGCATGTTTCATGGCGGGGTGAAGGCGCGGCGCGAACAGAAACCCAATGCCGATCTCATCAATACATTGGCCGACCTGCTCCGGCGTCAGGTCGAGATTCACGCCGAGTTCGGCCAGCACATCAGCGCTGCCGCATTTGCTGGTCGCGGCGCGGTTGCCATGTTTCGCGATTTTTAGACCTGCGCCCGCTGCCACAAACGCGACGGTGGTGCTGATATTGAATGTCCCCGATTTGTCGCCACCTGTGCCACAGGTATCCAACAGATCGCTTGTAGTTTGGGTGGGCACGCGAAGCGCGTTGGCGCGCATAGCGCGGGCGCTGCCAATGATTTCGTCCATGGTTTCGCCCTTCATGCGCAGCCCCATCAGATAAGCGCCGATCTGCGCTTCGGATGCTTCGCCAGCCATGATTTGACCCATCACCGCTTCGGCTTCGTCGATCTGGAGATGTCCAAACCGGGAAATGATTTCAATTGCGCGCTGAATGTCCATTGTCATTTTGTCACTCCTTCTAGAGACGGTTATCCAGAAAATTCTGCAAAATACGCGGACCAAACTTGGTCAGAATGCTTTCGGGATGGAACTGCACCCCGACGATAGGATATTCCTTATGTTTGAGGGCCATCACTTCGCCGGCATCGGTGAAGGCGGTGATAAACAGCGAGTCGGGTAATGGCTCTTCTACGATCAGGCTGTGATAGCGCGTGGCTTCGAATGGATTGGGCAGCCCGGTAAACAGCGCGGAGTTTTGGTAATAAATCTGGCTGGTTTTGCCATGCATCAGACGCGACGCGCGCACCACTTTGCCGCCGAAAACCTGCCCAATGGATTGATGGCCCAGGCAGACGCCCAGAAGCGGTGTCGTCGGGCCAAATTCGCGGATAACATCAAGTGAAATACCGCTGTCGTCGGGCGTGCCTGGGCCAGGTGATACGACGATGTGCGAGGGTTGCAGATTGACAATTTGATCCAGCGTGATCTGATCATTGCGGAACACGCACAATTCCGCGCCGAGTTCGCCCATTTCCTGCACAAGGTTGTAGGTGAAGCTGTCGTAGTTATCGATGACGAGAATCATGTTCTGCTCCCTGGTTAAATAACCTGTTGAACGGCGCGAAATTTATTTGCCTTACGCTGCATTCGATTCCACACGCCGGTAAACCCCATCGCTTCCTGCATAGTGTGCAGGGTGCGCTGCGTTTCGGCGCGGACTGTGAGTGTGCCCTGCATCAGGATGTCTTCAATCAAGCCGGGTTTGTCATACTGCGCGCGGCGATCCCGCATGGGTTCCAGGAAATCGTTGAGCGCGGCTGCTAGCTTGCTTTTGACTTCCACATCCCCAACCGTTCCCGCACGATAGCGCGCTTTCAGGTCTTCAACCTCGGCAGAATCAGGGTTAAACGCGTCGTGATAGATGAAGACGGGATTACCCTCGACGGTGCCGGGAATATCGGCGCGCACGCGGTTGGGATCGGTGTACATGCCGCGCACTTTGCGCTCGACCTCCTGCGCCGAGTCACTCAAAAAGATGGCGTTGCCCAGGCTTTTGCTCATCTTGAACTGTCCATCGGTGCCCACGAGCGTCGGCACCTCACCGATTTCGCCATCGGGAACCGGGAACACTTCACCGTAAAGCGAGTTAAAACGGCGGGCGATTTCGCGGGCAACTTCGACATGGGCAATGTTGTCCTTGCCAACAGGGACATAATGGGCTTTGACGCACAGAATGTCGGCAGCTTGCAGGACCGGATAACCGAGCAGACCGTAAGGCATTTCAATGTTGGCGTCGTGGGCCATGTCTTTTAAGCTGGGAATACGCTCCAGGCGTGAAACGGTGATCAGGTTCTGGAACAGCGTATTCATCTCATGAATTTCATGCACGGCAGATTGCAAATAAAATGTGACCAATTCAGGATCAATGCCTGCGGCAACCGCATCCAGCACCATGTCACGGGCGTTTTTGTCCACCTGGGCGATGTGATCCGGCTGGTGTTTGGTGGTCAGCATATGCAGATCAGCCACAATGAAGTAGCTGTCATAGGCGGACTGGTGCTTGATGCGATTCTTCAGTGTCCCGACATAGTGTCCTAAGTGGAGCTTGCCGGTTGGTCTGTCACCTGTCAGCATGCGTTTTTTGTCTGCCATCATAACCTTCCTTACAACAAACCTTCTTCAGCTTTGCGAATGGCGACGGCCACCGCGCGCGCTTTATTCACGGTTTCCTCAAATTCACGCGCCGGATCGCTGTCGGCTACGATTCCGGCTCCCGATTGGCAGTACACGGTATTGCCGCGCATGACGAGCGTCCGAATGGTGATGCAGGTGTCCATTGAGCCATCAAAGCTGAAATAACCGACTGCGCCGCCGTAAGGTCCGCGCCGTGTGCCTTCTAACTCTTCGATGATTTCCATGGCGCGGACTTTGGGCGCGCCGCTGAGCGTGCCCGCCGGGAAGGTTGCACGCAGCAGATCAAAGGCGCTCATGCCCTGGCGCAGTTTGCCCTGCACTTCGCTGACGATATGCATCACATGCGAATAGCGCTCGACGGTCATCATGACGGGAACACTCACCGTGCCATAATCGCATACGTGGCCTAAGTCGTTGCGGCCCAGATCGACCAACATGACATGCTCGGCGCGTTCTTTTTCGTCCGCCAGAAGTTCATCGGCCAGCCGTTTATCGTCGGCCTCACTTGCCCCGCGCGGACGTGTCCCGGCGATGGGCCGCGTCGTAGCGAAACCATCTTCGAGACGGACAAGCATTTCGGGCGACGCGCCGATCACACTGAGGTCCTCGCTGAAGTGCAGGAAAAACATATACGGCGACGGATTGAGCGCCCGCAGCGCGCGGTAGATGGTGAACGGCGGTGCGCTGGTCTGGCGGCTGAAGCGCTGGGACAACACAATCTGGAAGGCGTCGCCCGCCGCAATATATTCTTTCGCGGCGCGAACATTGGCTTCAAACTGTTCGCGTGTAATGTTGGACTGCATTTCAGCGTTGGAGACTGGCACGGCATCCGGCAGCAGCGGCAGCGGCGTGTTGAGCGCATCGATAATCTGGTCAATGCGGCTCAGGGCGTCATTGTAGGCGGCATCGGGATTGCCGGTATTGTGGGCATTTGCCAGAACGATTAACTGGTGCTTGGCATGATCAAAAATCACCAGCGTATCGGCCAGCATAAAGGCCGCATCGGGCAAACACAGATCATCGGTGGCAGTGTTGGGCAAGCGCTCGATGTAGCGCACCATATCGTAGCTGAGATAGCCGACTGCGCCGCCAATAAAACGCGGCAGACTATCCAACTGAACCGGCTGCACCCGCTCAAATTCGTGTTCGATCACGCTGAGGGGGTCTTCACCTGGGGACAAGGGACGCGATGAGGTTTTTCCCGCGCGATTCACCGTAATCTCATTATTTTGGACGGTGATCGTGCCTTTGGAATTCACGCCTAAAAATGAGTAACGTCCAATTTGCTCACCGCCTTCGACACTTTCGAGCAGGAATGAGGGTGAGCCGTTCCGGGCCAATTTGAGATAGACCGAGACCGGGGTTTCCAAATCGGCCAGCAGGGTGCGGTAAACCGGAACCAGATCGCCGCGCTCAAAAAGCTGGCGGACGGTTTCGCGGGTGGGGACGGCCTGGATACGTTCGCGGATGAGTTGTGACGACAGCGCCATGTGATCGCTCTCCCAAAGGATTATCCCAACAAAAAATCCCCATCAGAGTCAAGGACGAGAAGGGGATTCCCGTGGTGCCACCTTGATTAAGCGACCAGCCGATCTAACAAAAAATCTGCGATGAGCGCAGATTCGAGAAGGCAAGCCAGCTTCACTCAGCGAGATACAGGCACAAAGGCCGATATCTGTCCTCGGGTAACGGTGAGGCTTCCGGCATGGGCTACTCAGGTGAAAACCTTTTCGACCAGCAGCTCCCTGGTCCATTCGACATCGCTGTGTGTACTGCCTTCACACCAGGCGGCAGCTCTCTGAACACCAATTCGACGTGTACTATCCCAGATCAACGCCGTTCATTTATCAGTTGATAGCTAAAAAAATAGCAGGGAAGCGCGAGATTGTCAAGAGATTGGCGGGTTGTCAAAATTGCCAAATTGACAAGGGAAAGGGCGCTCGTTATACTGTTTGGCATGGCTAACACGATTTGTATTCACGCGCATCACCATCATCTGAACACCTCCGAACGCGGGTCCGGTGGTGATTTTGTGCGTATCTAATCGCCGTTAATCACTCAAAGCGCAGCTAAAACGCCTCCCGGTCCGCCGAGGGGCGTTTTTTGTTCACAGGAGTCAAACCGTTTATGGCTGTCGAAGGGCAAATTCGTATCGCATTACCCAGCAAGGGCCGCATGGAGCAGGAAACACTCGACTTTTTGGCAGGCTCCGGCGTGTGCGTAAACAAGACTAATCCGCGCCAATATATCGCCACGATCCCCATGCTGCCGGATGTGCTGGTGCTGTTCCAGCGGGCGCGTGATATTCCGGTCAGCGTGTCGGCGGGTGACGTGGATTTGGGGATCACCGGCTATGATACGCTGGCCGAACATGAAGCAGGCGGCTCCAACGGCGTGATTGTGATCCATGATACGCTGGGATATGGGGAATGTTCGCTGGTGGTGGCGGTGCCGGATGATTGGGATGACGTGCAAACGGTGGGTGATCTGGCGCGGGTGACGGCTGATCGCAGGCTGCGCGTAGCAACCAAATACCCCAACGCAGTCAGCCGTTTTTTGAACGAGGGCGGCGCGACAAATATCCGCATTGTGAGCGCGGAAGGTGCGCTGGAAGCGGCGACGACGGTTGGCTATGCGGATTTCATCGCGGATATATCCAGCAGCGGCACGACCTTACGCGAGAATCGCCTGCGACCACTTCATGATGGCACAATCCTGAACTCGCAGGCGATTTTGATCGGCAACCGTACGGCGCTCACGACGCGGCCTGATGTGCTGGCGACGACGCGGAAATTGTTGGAATTTATCGAGGCGCATTTGCGCGCACGCGGGCAGTATATGATTTTTGCCAATATGCGCGGCAGTTCCGCCGAAGAGGTAGCGGCGCGAATCTTCGGCCAGTCCAACCTCGGCGGGTTACAGGGGCCGACGATTTCGCCCATGATTACACGAGAGGGCGCGGGGCAGTGGTGGGCGATCAATATTGTGGCGTCGAGCCAACAGCTCTATGAAGCGATTGAGCAAATTCGCAGAATCGGTGGCAGCGGGGTCGTGGTGACGCCCGTGACCTATATTTTTGAGGAAGCTCCCGAACGGTATCAGCGATTGTTAGACGTTTTGAACAAGGAAACCAACCCATGACCAGCTTACCCATTTACGATGATCTGAGCGACGCCCGACAACGGATTCTCAAGCGCCGCTCGTGGAATGAATATGACGTGCCGCAGCGGATTCTGGACAGCTTACAAAACCTGTTTGGGGAGGCGATCACGCCAGGTGAAGCGGTGCGGCGGATTATTGCGAGTGTGCGGGAAAAGGGCGATGCCGCGCTGTTTGATTGGAATGCGCGGATCGATGGCGCGAGACTCGATCAGCTTGCGGTGCCAGTAGAAGAGATCAACGCGGCGCTGGATGCGATTCCGGGCGAGGTGCGGGAGGCACTGTATTTCGCGGCGGATCGTATTCGGGCGTTTCACCAAAAGCAGCCGGTAACAGGGTGGATCGACGCAAAACCGGAAGGATCGCTGGGGCAACTGGTGCGGCCTGTGGATTCGGTGGGTGTGTACGTGGCGGGCGGAACAGCTCCGCTGCCGTCGTCCCTGCTGATGACCGTTATTCCGGCGCAGGTGGCAGGCGTGAAAGAAATTGTGCTGGTGACTCCGCCGGGGCGCGGAAATGGCGGTGTGCCTGCCGTGATTCTGGCGGCGGCGGCGGTGTGCGGTGTGACGAAAATATTCCGGGTGGGCGGGGCGCAGGCTATCGCGGCGCTGGCGTATGGCACGGAAAGCGTGCCGAAGGTGGCGAAGATTGTCGGGCCGGGAAATCTGTTTGTGACGCTGGCGAAACAGCAGGTATACGGCGATGTGGGAATTGATGGACTGCCGGGGCCGACGGAGACGATGGTGATTGCCGATGAGAGCGCGGACCCCGGATTGGCGGCGGCAGATTTGCTGGCGCAGGCGGAACATGATGTGCTGGCGTCCGCGATTCTGGTTACGCCGAGCCGGGCTTTCGCGGAAAAAGTGGCGGTGGAAGTGGCGCGGCAGATGGAAAGCCTGACGCGAACCGACATCATGGCGCTGTCGCTGCCGAACCGCAGCGGCGCGGTGATCGTCAGGGATGTGGCGGAAGCGTTCGATGTGGCGAATGAATATGCGGCGGAACACCTGTGTCTGCTGCTCAGTGATCCGTGGGCGTGGATTGGGCGCGTGCGGAATGCGGGTGGAATTTTCGTGGGCGAACACTCGTTTGAGGTGTTGGGCGATTATGTGGCGGGGCCGAGTCATGTGATGCCGACGGGCGGCACAGCGCGATTCGCATCGCCGCTGAACGTGCTGGATTTTGTGAAGATCACCAGTCTGATCGGGTTGGAAGCAGGCGCAGCCGTCGAACTCGGCAGGGCGGCGGCAGTCCTGGCGCGGGCGGAAGCACTCACCGCACACGCCGCAGCAGCGGAAGCACGAGTCAAACGGAGCGAGGCATGAGCCAGATTAAACAAGCAATCCGTATTCGAGAAGATATTGCAGCGATGGCTCCATATACGCCAACGGCTTCGCTCGAAGTATTCAGCGAACGGTTAGGACGCCCGGTGGACGAGATCATCAAGCTGGATGCGAACGAAAACCCGTATGGACCATCACCCAAAGCACGGGAAGCGCTGGCGACCCTGGATGTAACGCATATTTACCCAGACCCGGAAATGCGGCGGCTACGGGCGTTATTGAGTGAATATGTGGGCGTGGGGGCCGAGTATATTCTGATGGGGAACGGTGCGGATGAACTGATCGACCTGATTCTGCGGTTGTTCGTGGAGCCGGGCGATACGATTCTGACGTGTCCGCCTACCTTTTTGATGTATGCGTTCGATGCGGTGATCTCTAAAGCAGCCGTAGTTGAAGTTCCGCGCCGGGCGGATTTTTCGCTGGACATGGAGGGGATTGAGCGAGCGGCGCTCGAATCACAGGCGAAACTGCTGTTTTTGTGCTCTCCGAATAACCCGGATGGCGGTCTGCTGACACGCGAAGACCTTGAACGACTGCTGGCACTGCCGCTGGTCGTGGTGCTGGATGAGGCATATATCGAGTTCAGCGGAGCGGAAAGCGCGATTAAACTCGTACCTTCGACGCCAAACCTGATCGTGCTGCGGACGTTCAGCAAGTGGGCCGGATTAGCCGGGCTACGCGTGGGATATGGCGTTTTTCCGCTGGAATTGATCCAGCATCTGTGGAAGATGAAACAGCCGTATAACCTGAACGTAGCGGCAGATGTGGCGGGGCGGGCTTCACTGCTGGACCGGAATTATCTGTTGGGGAATGTGCGGCGAATCGTCGCGGAGCGGGAACGGCTGTATGGGGAACTGGCGGAGTTTCCGTTCTTAAGAACATATCCCAGCCAGAGCAACTTCATTTTGTGCCAGGTGAAAGGGATGAGCGGCGACGATCTTCGGCTGGCTTTAGAACGCGAAGGAATCCTGGTGCGGTATTACAACAAGCCGGGGATGAGAGATCATGTCCGAATCAGCGTCGGGAAGCCGGAACAGACGGATGCACTGGTCGCCGCTTTGGGCAAAATAGGGGAGAACTATGCCTGAGCGAAAAGCGACGATCTCACGGCGGACGAATGAGACCCAGATTGAACTGGCGCTAAACCTGGATGGGAGCGGCAAGGCCGATATTCAGACGGGCGTAGGATTCTTCGACCATATGCTGCACCATGTCGCGGTGCATGGGCTGTTCGATCTCAGTGTGAAGGCGACGGGCGATCTGTTTATCGATGCGCACCACACGATTGAGGATGTCGCGATCTGCCTGGGGCGGGCGCTGGACGAGGCGTTGGGAGATCGGAAAGGGATCGTGCGGATGGGCGCGGCCTATGTGCCGATGGATGAGGTGCTGGCGCGGGTGGTGGTCGATCTCAGCGGGCGGGCTTACGCGGTGATTCAGACGGAATTCCGCACGCCACAGATCGGGCAGATGGCGACATCGCTGGTAGAGCATGTGCTGGAAACCATCGCGTTCCACGCCAGGATGAATTTGCACGCAGCGGTGCTGTATGGGCGGGATGATCATCACAAGGCCGAGGCGCTGTTCAAGGCGCTGGGGCGAGCGCTGCGGGAAGCGGTGACGGTTGATCCGAGACGGGCAGACGTGGCGAGTACAAAAGGGACACTGACAGAATGATTGCCATCATCGATTATGGGGCAGGAAATCTGCGGAGCGTGCGAAATACATTCACCTTTCTGGGCGCGGATGTGTTCACGGCCAACCAACCGGAACAACTTGAAGGGGCAGACAAGATCGTACTGCCGGGCGTGGGCGCGTTCGGGGCGGGGATGAAAGCACTGCGGGATGCGGGATTCGAAGGGCCGATCAAAGCGGCGGCAGC